>CAJXPG010000005.1 GCA_913057925.1 uncultured Colwellia sp.
TCTCGTGGGCTCGGAGATGTGTATAAGAGACAGAGGTAGTTATCAATCACTTCATCAGTAGATAACCAACGCTCTAATAATTGCGATTGAAATTCAGTGTAATCACGTACACCCGAGTTCAATGTTGGGTATTCAACTTTAGACGCTAAAAAGTGTAGCGCATGGCCAAACTCATGGAAGTAAGTTTCAGCATCAGACCAAGAGATTAACGTTGGTTGACCGGCAACACCTTTAGAGAAGTTTGAGTTATTTGACGATAATACGTTTTTCTTACCATCAAAAGTTGTATGGGCACGGTAGGTTGTTGCCCAAGCGCCAGAACGTTTACCTTTACGGGCAAACGGGTCTAAATACCATAAACCAATGTGCTCGCCTGAAGTTTTATCTTTGACTTCCCACACGCGCACATCTTCATGAAATACTGGTACAGAGCCATCAGTTACTTCGCTAAAGCTAAAGTTGAATAAACGCCCTGCTACATAAAACATCGCTTCACGCAGTTTATTTAATTGCAGGTATTGTTTAACTTCATCTGAGTCTAAATCGTATTTATCTTTACGTACTTTCTCAGCATAAAAGCGATAATCCCACGCTTCAATTTGCTCAATACCATCTTGTCTTTTGCCAATGGCTAACATGTCAGCCACTTCTTCATCAACACGGGCAATAGCGGCAGGCCAAACTGATTCCATGAGTGCAATTGCATTTTCAGGTGATTTTGCCATGCGATCTTCTAAACGCCATGACGCATAGTTTTTGTAACCTAATAAGCCCACACGCTCATGACGTAACTTTAAGATTTCAGCAATAATGGCATTGTTATCGTACTGATCGCCGTTATCACCACGGCTATAGTAGTTATTCCAAACCTGTTTACGTAATTCACGTTCTGTTGAATAGGTTAAGAAAGGGTCCATTGACGAGCGGGTATTGGTTATCGCGTACTGACCTTTATGATCACGCTCTTCTGCTGCAGCTGCTGCCACAGCAACAATTGACTCAGGTAAACCACCTAATTGTGATTCATTTAAATAAACAACGTAACCTTCTTCATCGGCTAAAATATTATTGCCAAACTTAGTTTGTAACTTAGCAAGCGCTAAATTGATTTCAGCATAACGTTTTTTATCTGCTGCATTTAACGTCGCGCCATTACGGGCAAAGCTATTGTATGTTAACAATACTAAACGTTGGTTAGCAGGGCTCATCGCCTTCACTTCATCGCTATTGTAAACCGCTGAAATACGTTCAAATAACTTTTCGTTTTGTCTGATTTTAGAAGAAAAAGCTGACAATTTTGGTGATAATTCACCTTGCAGCTTTCTAAACTCTGGGCTTGATTTATTTGCGCGCCAAATACCGTAGTAACTGAATAAGCGATTAAGCTCAGCACCTGTTCTTTCCATAGCAACTATGGTGTTTTCAAACGTTGGCGCATCAGGGTTGTTGGCAATAAGTGCTACTTCAGCTAACTCAATCGCCATTGCTTCTTCCATAGCAGGAACTAAACCCGCTAAGGTGACTTTATCGAACGCTGGCACACCTTCAAATGGACCTTGCCACTTGGCTAATAGTAAATCTTTTGATTCTTGTACTGATTGGGCACTGACACTGACTTCTTTGGCAGTGGCCTTAGCAGCTTGAGCATCAGTTGTTTCATTGGCGGTAGAACAGCCCATTAAGATACTTGAAACTAAAAATGCTTTGATAAACGGAGCTTTCATTGAATATTCTCTCTTTATTATGACCCATTAAGTTTAACAAGCATCTATTCGAGGATATATATCAATGACGACCGTCTATCGCAGTAAAGATGCCGTTAGTCTTATTTTTAATACAGACATAAAAAAGGCCGACTACCTAAGTAGCCGGCCTAAAGGGGAGTGGATTATAACAAGTCGATGAAGCGATTTTCTCTGTCCGTAAGAATGACGACTAAATGAATTGATATGAGTTGGGAGCTCCCCTTAAACTGGGTGAGTAATATTACTCGTTTGAATAAGCTTATTGGTAGTAAGTTGCTTCTGTAGTTTGCGAAACGTAGTCAACTAATTCTTGTTCGGTAATTGAGTTATCAGCATTGCTATCAATGTGCTTAAATGATCTAACTAACCAATCATTTTTACCCGCAACCACTTCTTGCTTGCTTAACTTGCCATTTTTATCGGTATCTAACGAGGTAAAGGTAAATTTATCACCTTCCTCTTCAACCGCTTCTACAGCCTGTTCAAGTAAAATCTTCTCGACTTGGGCAGGAGCAGCTCTTTCTTGAGCAAGGTCATCATCAGCATTAACAAAAAATGAAGCAAAACAAACGGCTGCTATAAAAGCACTAAATTGCGTTAAACTGATACTACTCATGGTAAACCTCTTATTGAAACTGAAGCGCTTATTTAGCACTTATACTTATTATTTGCCATGGCAATTGCAGACATTGTGCCAGAATTAATAAATCCATATTTTTCAATAACTAATGAAAACACTTGTGATATTTAGCATTAAAAAACAGTCAAAACTGTCGCTTTAACACAACAGGTGAAAAAAATTAGCTAAATCACTGCTCAAAAAGCTCCTAACAAACTCATTTAAAGCTATAAAAACAGAGCAATACAGAACATTCAGCGACTGAATAAAACCCTGTCGCCAATTCAAGACACCCTTGTTTTTCTGTCGATTTTCAGACAAAGTAGCTGCAGATTTTTCACTCAGCTACGTTCAGGCTCAATTTCATGGCTTATCTAAATAAGCAACTAGCGCTAAAAGCGACATTAAATACCTTGCTGCTTTCAATAAATAGCTTTAGTCAGTCATTACTCAACAAGGTATCAATTAACAAGCTGACAATGATTGGCTTTACCTTTGTTGCGATGCCACTCGTGATGGCTTTACTCTTTGGCGCCAGTAAGGTGAGTCAGTTAGCCAAACAAAGTACCACGTCTATTTATCAAGTAGCGCAACTGACCCAACTGAATAACAAACTTGATGACACCATTGCGAAAAAAGAACGTTTCGCTAGCCAGTACGTAGTGCTTAAAGATGGTGAATTATTTGCAGCCTATGCGGTTCAGCAAAAAGTATTAACACGCCTGATCCATGAAACGGTAATAAAACAGCAAGATAAAGAGTTAATTAATTTACTGCAGGCGCTAAGTGTTGAAAGTGACAGGATAAGCGCGGTTATGCACAGTGATAACATTGCTTCCATGTCTTTAGAGCAAATACAGTTGGAATTTAAACAACTGCATAATATTAGTGCGCAGCTAGAAAAGCGCAGTAACTTTGTCGTTAATGACCATGTGCAAAATATCCACCAAACCACAGAAAGCATTAGTGAAAATATCCTTCAACGCCTTTATATTATTCCTGTAACGCTGTTAATTGCTGGTATTTTTATCATTTTGATTACTAAACCGTTGAAGCGTCTTACCGATAAAATTCAGCAATTAGAGCAAGGTAACTTTGAGCAAGAAATTAATTTACATGGCCCTGCAGAAGTCAGGGGAATTGTAGATGCCTTAGAGGACATGAGACTTAGGCTACATTCACTAGAGTTACAAAAATCGAGTTTTATCCGTCATATTTCTCATGAATTGAAAACACCACTCGCTGCGATAAGAGAAGGTACCGAGCTAATTTATGATAATAGCGTTGGCCCACTTAATGATGAGCAACAAGAGATTTGCGACATAATCCGTCTTAGTGTTAATCGTTTACAGATATTAATTGAAGACTTACTCGATTTTAACATTGTATTAGACTCCACCAGTTTACACGGCTTAGAAAAAATAGAATTACCAGAGTTACTCAATGAAGCCTGTGAATTAAGAAAGTTAGATATTAAATCAAAAGAGCTGCTAATAAAGTGCAATCACAGTCCGCTTGCTATTTATAGTAATAAAAAGCAACTGAGTGTTATTCTAGATAATGTACTTTCAAACGCCATTAAATATTCGCCAAACAATGGCAGTATTAGTATTACTTACCAAAGTAATAAAGACGGATTAACCATTAATATCGTTGACCAAGGCCCCGGCATTGATTCATCGTTAACCGAAAAAGTTTTTGATGCTTTTTATCAAGGTAAAGCACCAGAAAATAGTCAGATAAAAGGCAGTGGTTTAGGCCTAACCATAGTGAAAGAGTTATTACTTCGCCTAAACGGTAGTATTCAAATTAGCCCAGCTGAAAAGCTAAGCGCCATGAATAAACAAGGTACTTGGGTCACTATCCATTTACCCAATACGCAAGCAGAAAACTAATTATGATAATAATAAAAAAATATAATTTTACCGAGAAGGTAAAAATATCAAGCAAACAAACTGACTCAAGAGTGAAAAAAACGTGGCGTGTTATTGCTATTCTGGCTTTCCTCATGACAGCAAGCGCATGTAATGTAACAGAGCCACCGGCAGCATCCGTTAGCATAACAAATGAAACAACCCAATTTAGTCAGTACTATTTGTGGTTAAAAACCTTAACCGATGAACAAATATTCATTGAAGAAGATAAACAAAATGCATTACTTAATGCCCAACAAGTTACAGTGCAAATTGCAGCGCAAAGTAAGCTGATTTTAATTTACAGCTTATCAACAGGCGTGCTGCACCAACCCTACAAGGCTAAGCGCTTACTTAATGAATTTTTACTTGCCGGCAGCAGTATGAGCCAAGAAAATTTAGCCTTTACTATGTTGCTTAGAGATCAATTAAATATTCAGCTTAAACTGCGAGAAAAACACAACAAAGCCAATAAGGATTTCATCAAGCAAAGCGATGAACATCACGCGAATATCGAGCAGCTAGAGCAACAATTAAAACAAGTAAACCAACAACTTATTTTACTGAAAAAAATTGACCAAAATATTAATCAGCGTGGCTAACCCAATAAGCTAAGCCCCTAAGAGAGAACTTTATGAGCCGAAAAACTCAAGCCACTGTAGAGAAAGCAGCAAAAATATTAATCGTTGATGACGACCCTAGCTTATTACGTTTACTCGGCATTCGTTTATCAGCAGCGGGCTATGATGTTCAGTCTGCCGCGAGTGCGAAAATTGCCTTAGGAATATTACAGCACTTTATTCCGCAGGTGGTTATTAGTGACTTACGTATGGAAGGTATGGATGGTATGGCTTTATTTGAGCAAATAAGAAGCCAGCACCCAAATATTCCCGTGGTGATAATGACCGCGCATGGCACCATACCCGATGCCATCAATGCGACTAAACAAGGGGTATTTAGCTTTTTAACCAAGCCCTTTGAAAGCCAAGAATTACTCGAAACCGTGGAGCAAGCAATTCGCTTACAACCCTCAAGTAGTGAAGAGTCTGGTGAAATAGAGCAATGGCGTAGCAATATTGTTAGTCGCAGCACAGTGATGACATCATTACTGCAACAAGCAAAACAAGTCGCCGGCAGTGACTTTAGCATTCTGATCCATAGTCAAAGCGGTACGGGAAAGGAGTTACTTGCTAAAGCGATTCATCAAGCAAGTAATCGAAAAGATCAGGTATTCACGGCCATCAACTGCGCAGCAATTCCAGAGCAACTACTAGAATCTGAGTTATTTGGTCACTGTAAAGGCGCATTTACCGGTGCTGAACGTAATCATCAAGGTTTATTTCAAGCAACCGATGGCGGCACCTTGTTCTTGGATGAAATTGGCGATATGCCACTGAGTTTTCAAGTGAAACTACTTAGGGTTTTACAGGAAAGGGAAGTAAGGCCTGTAGGAAGCACCCAATCCGTTAAAGTAGATGTACGTATTATTTCAGCTACTCATGTCAATTTAACTAAAGCCATAAAAGCAGGTACCTTCAGAGAAGATTTATACTACCGGTTAAACGTTGTTGAATTAGAGTTACCGACACTAGTACAAAGAAGAGAAGATATTCCGCTTTTAGTGCAGTATTTTATTAACCAAGCGGTTGCTCGTTCAAATGCGCCGATCAAAAGTATCAGTCAAGAAGCAATGGAGTTACTGATCAGTGCGCCATGGCCTGGCAATATTAGGCAATTACAAAACGTGGTTGAACAAAGTATCGCTTTATCTAGTGAGAGTGTGATTAGCGCAAGTTTAGTAAAAAATGCCTTGCGAGATGATTCAACGCAATTTCCTTCATTTCAGCAAGCCAGAGATCACTTTGAACGAGATTATTTAGCCAAGCTATTAAAGATTACGGCAGGCAATGTGTCGCAAGCTGCGCGCATAGCACAGCGAAATCGTACCGAGTTCTATAAATTACTCAATCGCCATCACATTGTGGCTGAATCTTACCGTGAAGAGCAGAGTTAACGCCTAACGCTTATTACAACTATTGTTGCGATAGCTGAGTCAAAGCTCTGTGCTTGACTCAGCGGTTAGCAAAATTACTGTAATTTAAAATCAACTTCCCTGACTTTAATATTAACGCCGGCATAATTGAGTTCTTGAAAGAAGTCCCCTTCTTGGCAACTACTGACTTGGCGACAAACAATGACGTACTTTAACACGCCCGATTTATCACTTTGTAAAGCCGCTTGCTTAAACCAGTGCATCGCTTGGCTAAGATCTTTTTCGACAAATTGTCCATTCAAATACATTTGACCAAGATTAACCTGCCCTTGCGCAAACCCTAGCTCAGCTGATTGACTAAAATAGTCAAACGCTTGCTGATAATTGTTTTCAATGTAAGTCGAGGTTAATAGCGTTAAACCTTGGAAGTTTTCTCTTTTTCCGGGGATAAACAAGCTTGAATCGATGGCAGGCTCAGGATCATTTATATAATTACCATAAAGCATGTTTTGATCTGGGCGCTTTATCATGTAAATAGCACCTGATGTGTGCATTGCTTGCAGTTCCTCTAAAGAAAGATCGTAACGCTTAGCTTCGAAATAATCTTGGTAGCGAAGTTGACCATAGCGGATACTGTCTTTTAGTGACTGTTGTCGTAAGTAAAACATATTTCCGTACAGTAAAGTGACAACATCACCAGTAATATCAACCACCTTGGCAACACGATACTTTTCTTTTGGTCGTAATGAATCACTTAATACACGAAAATCGAGAAAGTAAATATCATCAACTTTTGGCTGAGCTAAAAACACTAAAGTTTCATCAAGCTCTTGCTGAGACTGGGTTGATTTTTTATAAATAAACAAACACAGTGCCACCAGCATTATCACTTTTAACACACTAGCGACATTGTTGTTACGCGCAAATATCTGTTGAACTTTAAGTTTTAACTTAGTCAACGGCCCCGTTCCATTTTTTGTTATCACACTATCCATTTTAACCTCTGTCCCTTTAGTTTTTTGGGCGATTGACAAAGCAAGCTATCGAATTTTGCTGCGCAAGCAAACTAATAATAATATTAATACTACGATACTAACGGCGAATTAACCTTGCCTGCAACCATGATGAAATATCGTTAAGTTGCTCAGGTAACACCGAATGTTCCATCGGGTAACTTTGCCAAGTAACATCATATTCAGCCTGACGTAATAATTGGTTAGCTTTTTGGCCTGCACTTATTGGGACTACGCCATCTTGTTCACCATGATTTTGTAAAATCGGTGTTTGCTTATTTGACTGATGGCAATTCTCAGGCAAGCTATCTGCGTTAGGCAAGTAACAAGACAATGCTAAAATGCCCGCTAAACTTTGCTCAAAGCGTAATCCTGAGAATAAACTTAATACGCCACCTTGACTAAAACCTGCTAAAACAATGTTTTGAGCTGGAATACCTGAATCAATTTGCTCTTGAATTAGTGCTCTAACTAGTTGCTCTGACTCAAGCACACCTGTCATATCTGCTCGGTTATGCAGATCCATACTTTTAATGTCATACCAAGAGCGCATAACATAGCCTTGGTTAATGGTGACCGCTTGCTCTGGCGCATGTGGAAAAATAAAGCGAATGCCGTGATTGGCAGGTAAATTTAGCATAGGTACTATCGGTGCAAAACCGGCACCCGAGTCGCCTAAGCCGTGTAACCAAACCACACACGCGTTGGCTGCAGATTCAGGCTCAAGAGTAATTCTATCAAGGGGAGATGTTGGCATATTATTCAGAAAGTTAACTTAAAAAAGACAGCCATCATAGCAACGGATAACCGCTGTGGCAAAGCCACTGATAATATTTGCCAACATCACCTTTGGCCACACATGTTTGAGATAACTTAGTTTGGGATAGCTAAGTTTGCGGTAACTTAGTTTGAGACAGCTGAGTTTAAAATCCCCCCCTTTCAGCGAACTATGCTTGTTCAGCGACCGATGCTTGAAATAAACAGGCCGTTTACAATAATTGCCCGACATGACTTTGAAAGAAGTCTAAGAAGGTGCGAGTTCTACTTGCTACATGTCGGCTTTGGTAAAGCACACTCAAACGTTGCGCAACACTTTCTAAATTAAGTTTTACCTTCTCTAAGGGCTGCGGTTGTAAACTGTTACTAAGCACATAATCAGGTAGTTTACATAAGCCAAGCCCTTGTCCGGTAACTTGTAATCGCATCTCAGGGCTAGAAAGGATCATCTTGCCATTAACGCTGACTTGTTCGACTTTATTGTTATTGCGAAAGTGCCATTGCTCTCCAGACTCTGCCAAAATACATTCACATTCAGCTAACTGTTCAACCGCTATTTGGGGCTGTTCAAGTAACGTTTTTAGCGGAGCAGATACTCGTGATGGTGCTACAAAAATAGATTGTGGGAAACTTAGCAACTCCCTCGCGATCCAATTAGATGGCGGAAGAGACTGTTCATGCAAGACAAAACAAAGATCAAATTTGGGATCAAACTCAGGTACAGGGCCGGAGTAATGCTGACAATGCAGAGTGACTTTAGGGTATAAACGCATAAAGTCTGCAATGAGGGTACTGATAATTTGGTTAAAAAATTCTATCGGCAACAGAATATTTAGCTGACCTTGCACTTGATTTAAGGACGACGAAAGTTGGTCTTCAACCCGCGTTAATGCCTCAATATGTTCTTTACTGGCACAGAAAAGTAAGCGACCACTTTCTGTCAGTTGTTGTTTTCTTGTGGTACGCAGCAGCAGTTCACAACCAAGCTTTTTTTCTAGCATCACTAAACGACGACTTAGTTTAGATTTTGCTATGCCAAGCTCTTTTGCTGCTTTAGTAAAGGATCCTGACTCAACCAAACTGACAAATAAATGCAAGTCATCAAGGTTACCTAGTTTCATAACACCCCAACTGTTTCATTTTTAGAACAATGAATTTCATTAAACACATCTAATCAGGTAATTGCAAATTAAGTACACTCACCTTGTCAATTAACTTAAGTCGCAAATGAGATTGTTAAACATAAACATTGGAGTAAATAATGAGTGTAGTAACCCCTTCTAAAGTAGATGAGATTGTAGCCGAGCAATTTGAGCAAGTAGTGGCAGAACATAAAGGCAAAGTGCTAATAGATTTTTACGCCCCTTGGTGCGGACCATGTAAAATGATTGCACCGGTTGTAGAACAAATAGCGCAAGAGCAAGAAGATATTAAAGTAGTAAAGATTAATGCTGACAATAGCCAAGAATTAATGGCTAAATTTGGTATTAGAGGCATACCTACACTGTTGTTAATGAAAGAAGGCGAGCTAGTTGCCACACAAGTAGGCGCAGCGTCAGTGAGACAAGTGAATGAATTTGTCAATCAAGGTTAATCCGGTTAAAAACTTCGCAGGGAACGTCTGTTCCCTGCTGCTCAAAGCTGAGTACTATTCAATTAACATCTAGCCAAATAAACTTACCTTTCATTGATCTATTTCAGACAAATTGCTTCACTATTTAATACAATAGCGCTGATATCATCTTAGGTGAAAAAAGGCTCATAAATGATGCAAATTACCGATTTAGAACAAGAACAAAAAATAACGCCAATATTGCGTTTAGGCTTTCGCCCCTTCTTCCTCAGTGGTGCAATATTTGGCGTAATCGCCATTATTCTGTGGCTTTTAATGTACAAAGGCTCGGTTAGCTTTGCTCCACTAGGAGGTGGTTACTGGTGGCATATTCATGAAATGGTGTTTGGTTTTGGCTGTGCCATTATTGCTGGGTTCTTATTAACCGCAGTACAGAATTGGACAGGCGTTAGAGGCGCACAAGGCAATACGCTACTTGGTTTATGGTTACTTTGGTTAGCTGGACGAATTTTATTATTAATGCCTGAGTTACTCGGTGCCACAATAACCGGTTTGGTTGATCTTGCCTTTTTACCGGCTGTTGCTTACGTATTGGGTAAACCTATTATTGCTATCAAACAATATCGTAATTTATTTTTTGTACCTCTATTAGCTTTGTTCACTTTTGCCAATATAGAGATGTATCTTGCCCTTTATTACCCAGAAACCTTCAGCATCAATTTTGCTGGTTACGCTGGTGTGATGTTAGTAACTTTTTTAATGTCGGTTATGGCTGGACGTGTCGCTCCCATGTTTACTGCAAATGGTACGAAAACTGCAAAAGCGACTCCACTACCTTGGCTTGATAAAGTTGCTAACGGCACGCTAGCCATCGCCATGTTAAATTTATTATTACAACCTGTGGTTGGCTTTTCAGCGTTATTCTTTGGCGTATTACTTATTATTGCTGGTGTTTTTCAAACATTACGTTGGTTAAGGTGGCGACCTTGGATCACCCTGAGTGTGCCACTACTTTGGTCAATTCACGGTGCAATGAAATTTATTTGCTTTGGTTTAATCGTCTTGGGAGTAAGTTATATCATTGCTGATGTTCCCAGCAATCATGTATGGCATCTATTAACGGTAGGCGGCATGGGCGGCTTGATTTTAGCGATGATCTCAAGAGTGTCACTTGGACATACCGGCCGAGCATTATCACCACCGAAGTCTATGACTATTGCTTATATCCTGATTAGTCTAGCGGCGATAGTGCGTACTTTTGGTCCGTGGGGCTTACCTGAAAAAACCTTGTTGTTTATCGATATTAGTGGCGGATTGTGGATTATGGCATTTGCTATCTTTATTATTACCTACGGCCCTATGTTAATGAGTGCCAGAAAAGATGGACGACCTGGTTAAGAGTATCTACATGAACACATGATTATCTAACCCGAGCCGAGGTTATTTACCAAGAAGTGTTGCCATAGCCACATAAACTAAAATAACATAGTCAAGTAATCACCAAGCCAGCGAGTGGCTATACTCGCTGGCTTTTTTTATTGATAAATCAGCCCTTAGTTGAGTAGCTTACATGCGAGCAGTATTCTTAGATAAACAAACGTTTAGCGCTTCAATTGTCCTTGATGGTATAGCACAACAAGTGAATGAATTAACTTGTTATGATAATACCTCACCTGAAGACATTACTTCACGCAGCTTAGATGCCGAAATTATTATTACTAATAAAGTGGTATTAAACGCTGAAATATTAGCAAATTTACCTAATTTGAAGCTGATTTGTATTAGTGCCACTGGCTTTAACAATGTTGATATTGAGGCGGCACAAAGGCTTAACATCGCGGTGACCAATGTCAGCGGTTATGCCGGACAATCTGTTGCGCAATATGTTTTCGCTCAATTACTCAATTATTTTCAGCACACCACTCACCACAATAACAATACTAAGCAAGGCTTATGGGCAAGTAGTTCAAGTTTTTGCTACCACGGAGATGGCTTTAGTGAGCTAGCCGGCAAAACCCTTGGTATTATTGGCTATGGTAATTTAGGCAAAGCAGTTGCCAATATAGCTCAAGCATTTAACATGAAGGTTGTTATCAGTGAGCGTCCGAACAGCAAAGAAATCCGTCCAGGGAGACTTGCTTTTAGTGATGTTATTGAACAAGCTGATATAATTAGTTTGCACTGCCCGCAAACGGTCGATACCGAGCAACTAATCAACGAAGATGTATTGTCTCGTATGAAAAGCAGTGCAGTTTTAGTTAACACCGCCCGCGGTGCTTTGGTCGATGAAAGCGCATTATTAAGTGCCTTACAGAATAAAGAAATTGCCTTCGCCATTTTAGATGTGTTGGCTACAGAGCCACCAAGTTGCGACCATCCATTAATAAACAGTGACTTAGATAATTTGAACATAACAGCTCACATTGCTTGGGCAAGTACTGAAGCACAGCAGCGCCTTATCGACTTGTTATGTGACAATATTATTGCCTTTAACAATAACAAAATTTTAAATCGCTTAGATTGCAACACTGCCATTTAAGCCCAAAACTCGTTTAAGTACTCTACTTCCTATGATAAATAAAGCCGCTAACATTAAATACCTGCCACTCACTCAAGCGTACTTTTCACAAGTAGTTACCTTGGCTAACCAAGTTCACGGTGATGGTTATCTAGATCATGAAAAACTAGAGCAATGGACCTTAAAGGGCATAGTCAAAAACATAAACTGTAGCTTTGTTGCCATACTCGATGAGCAAGTCATTGGCTTTCGCAGCACATACTCGGCTAACCAATGGTCAATTGATCAATGGTGTAGTCCAACACTATGGCAGCTAGACAGTGATAAATGCTGCTACTTTAAATGTAATACTGTTGATGAAAAATACCGTGGCTTAGGTGTCGGGAAAAAGCTTTTACAACTTGCCATCGAAGCCGCTAAACAGCAAGGGGCTCAGGCAGGCATTAGCCATTTATGGAAACAGAGCCCTAATAATAGTGCCGTTGCTTATTTCACTAAGTGTGGAGGAAAGCTGATCAAGTCACACCCAGGCAAGTGGAATGAAGAGAGTAAACAGGGTTATGACTGTGTTTTTTGTGGTTTTGATTGCCGCTGTGAAGCAGCTGAGATGATTATCTATTTCAGTGATGATTAAGGTTTTAGCCTTCTCCCGGCTAAAACCTTAGCGCTAATTGTTACTAATTAGCGCTATCGTTAAGCAACCTTTTCAAATACTTAAAGATATCTTCATCAAATAACGCAAGACCTGTTCGGGTTATAATAAATGATGATGCACTTCCAACCTCATGGGCAATTAAGTTTTCATGTCGTAAAAAGGCCAATGTGCCTATATGAGCAGCGCGCTTCTCGGTATCAGACTCTTCATTAGGAAAAACATCATTAAATCCTACTTCTTTGGGCTGAGGAAAATGCTCAGCAAGTATTCTCAATACTCGGATAGCCGATTCGTCAAATGCGCTAAAGTTTACTGACATTGTTATTCCTAGTCATAAGTATCAGGGAGTTATATAAAATATAGCAGCTTAAGCAATGTTAAACCACATCAGACATATAGCATAACCAAACATGATTGCCTTTTAATCAATACTAGCCCTTAAACAGAAATAAGCTTAACTAACATTATTTGTCTCATCAATTATACTGATAGTTAGTAATTTTAAATTGAGCATACACTATGTCGTTTTTAGTGCGCTGTTATTGTTACCGGATTATCTTTTTATCCTTCATTGTACTTTCTCAAGTTCACCCTGCAAATGCGGAGAAAATAGCTCGCACTAAAATTACTTGGCTAATAGAAGATACCTATGCTTGGGAGAGTTATTTAGAAGATATATCGACTAGTACCGAACAAGATACTTCTAAAATGGTCATGAAAGCGCTAGAAGACCTCGGTTATGATTTAACATTTGTCCGAGCAACAGGAGATCGAGCGCATAAAATCTTGCAAGAAGATCCATACGCATGCATGTCTAACAGAATTAAGAACCCTGATAGAGAGAAATACCTACTATTTAGCCTGCCTCATGACTTATATTTAGGCTTGAAAATTTACCGTGTTTACCAAGATAAACCATTAGCTGCTCAGGTATTAAATGACAAAGGGGAAGTAACCAGCTTAGCTACCCTCTTTTCTCAGTACCCTAATAAAATATTAGCAACTGGCAGTGGTGTTTCTTACGGGGAAGCAATCGATAGTCAAGTCGCAGAGTTGCACCCTGAAAATGTTTTCATTCGTGCGGGTGCTAGTCGCGTACTATCTATCATAAACATGCTGTTTAAAGGGCGAATTGATTTTATTATTTATTATCCACAGGATATAAATGAAATAAATAAAGACGGTCCTAAACTTGAAGGGTATACCATAGCAGGGAGTCCTCCTTACCTTTTGGGACATGTTAGCTGTGCTAAAAGTCCACAAGGTGCAAAGATCATTGCAGATATAGATCAGTTCCTCAAAAAAGCGTATCGCACACACGCCTTTTATCATGCTCATGAAAAGTGGTTAATCGAGGGAGACTTACCGACCTTACGACAGTACTTTAACCAAATATTCGGCTACCTTCCTGATAAAAAGCAAGAAAACAACTAACCTCAGCTTATGAAGTACTATTAAGCAGGAATATGCCAATCTATCATTGAGCGATTTTTTTCTGCTAACCAAGTATTGGCTTTAGAAAAATGCTGGCAGCCAAAGAAGCCTCGATAAGCAGATAACGGTGATGGATGTGGACCGAGCAACACACAGTGCTTATCTTTAGCTATTTTCTTGCCCTTTTTCTGCGCATGCGCGCCCCAGAGAATAAACACACAGCCGGGATTTTTCAGGTTTATTTCACTGATAACTTTATCAGTAAATGTCTCCCAGCCTAACTTAGCATGGGAGTGGGCGTTAGCTTGCTGAACAGTTAATACCGTATTTAATAATAATACGCCCTGCTTTGCCCAATGTGTTAAAAAACCATGGTTTGGTGTTTGAAAGTCGTCAATATCTGTTGAAAGTTCTTTGTAAATATTGACTAATGAAGGTGGCACTTTAACACCTTTTTTTACCGAAAAAGCTAAACCGTGTGCTTGCCCTGCTCCGTGGTAAGGATCCTGCCCCAAAATCACAACCTTTACTTCAGAGAGATCCGTATAACTAAAAGCATTAAAAACCTCTTTTTCATCGGGATAGATGTTCAAACCTGACTCTCTTTGCGCTGAAACACTACTAAGCAAAGCTTTAAAATAGTCTTGTTCAGCTTCTTGATTGATTAATTGCTGCCATTGCGGTTTGATCATAAAAGTACTCGAAAATAAAGTTTAAGGGGAACGATTGCAAATATTACAAAAAAGCCATCGCATGGAGCGATGGCTTTTAATATTCTGACTTAATACGCACTAGTAGTCCAAGGGATATTTATCCGCTGCAATGAAACGATTAGCGGTAAGCCTGTTGCTATGCTAATAAGTAGCTACGTAAATCAGTAAATTTGGCCGCAATATCCTTAGAAAGGCTCGGCTCACCAGCGCAGTCAGCTAACTCTTTAGGCAAACCAAGCGGTTGACCAAGAATGCTCTCAACAACTTCCTTAAACTTAGCAGGATGTGCTGTACCTAAGAAAACACCAAACTCGCCGTCAACTGCGCTATATTGCAATGCTTTGTAGGCAACAGCAGCATGGGGCTCACTAATATAACCTAGTTTACTAAGTTGAATCACCGTTGATTGTGTTTGCTCTTCGTCAATTGACACTGAACTGACACAGCCCTCTTCAACAATGCCATTTTTCAGCATATGCTCAACGCGAGGCCAGTTATTTGGGTTACTGACATCCATCGCATTTGAAATAGTCGCTACTGTGTCATTTGGCGACCACTCACCTGTTTCAAGGTAACGAGGTACTGTATCGTTGGCATTGGTTGCTGCGATAAAGCGTTTAATTGGTAAGCCCATCGCTTTAGCGAAAAGTCCCGCCGTTAAGTTACCAAAGTTACCACTTGGAATTGAGAACACTATGCTAGATAAGTCACTTTTGGCGCGAGATAATTGCGCAACGGCTTCAAAGTAATAACAAACTTGAGCAAGCAATCGACTGATATTAATTGAGTTAGCTGAATTTAAGCCAATGGTGTTCGCCAGTCCTTTATCATCAAAGGATTTCTTAACTAGCGCCTGACAATCATCAAAATCGCCATCTACCGCTAAGGTTTCAATGTTATCGCCTAAGGTAGTAAACATCTTTTCTTGTAATAAACTGATTTTGCCTTTTGGAAACATGATGACAACACGAATATTATCTATGCCGTGAAAAGCATGCGCTACAGCAGCACCGGTATCACCTGAAGTCGCGGTTAAAATAGTTAACGGCTTGTTTTCGCCAGTTGCTTTAGCGTCTTTAGCAACAAATGCTTGTAAACACTTGGCCATAAACCGAGCGCCGAAATCTTTAAACGCTAATGTTGGACCGTGAAACAACTCTAAAATAGCGCGTTCAGGGCTGATAGGTTGTAACAACGCCGGAAAATTAAAGGCATCTGTTACAATCTCAGTTAACTCAGCTTTTGATAAGTCACCTTCTACAAACGGTTGTAAGATTTTTACACTGCGCTCTACTAGTGGCAGCGCCAGTAACTCTTCAACATTATCAAATTTTGGCATGGTGGTTGGGAAAAATAATCCCTGGTTTTTACCTAGACCTTGCTTAACGGCTTGTGAAAAGCTCACCTGCTCTTCATTTTCTTTTAAATTATAATATTTCACTATGCTTCCTACTAATTCTGTTTTGTTTCTTAACGACTACGTAATACTTTATCTTTGCTAACTGTTATTTGAAATGAATTTAACAGCGAGCTTTTATAATTCTGTTGCCCCGACAGTATCAGCTTTACAGACATGAACAAAGCCTAAATCTGTTTGCAAATAATGCTGTTTTAACCAGTCGGCAAACTGTTGAGCTTGTTGCTCGTTATCTGACACACAAAAAAGTGTCGGCCCTGAGCCAGAAATACCAACAGCCAGCGCATTTTGTTCAATTAAATAATCTTTAACTTTTTGATATCTTGTTAATAAATTAGTTCTATAAGGTTCGGCAACAATATCACTAAGTACCGAAAATGCTTGGCTCTTATCTTGACGATGACAAGCGTCAACAAAGGTAGCTAAATTCTGTCCGTATTGAATCAGATCACTGCGACTATAACTAGTCGGCAACACGTCGCGTGCCGCTTTTGTTGAAACTTCAATACCTGGGTATGCCATAACAAAGTAACAGTCGTCGAAGTTTGGTAAAATGCGCGAGATAATATCTTCATCTGGCACCATCAGCTGTAAGCCACCTAAATAGCAAGGTGCGACATTATCATAATGTAAACTACCGCTGATTTGAGCTTCCATTTGACCTGTCATCTTTAATAACACATTCTCTGAAAAGCTAAAGTCATGGTATTTGGCATAGAAAGCATTTAACCCAGCTAATGCGGCAACCACTGAACACGCGCTAGAGCCTAGACCACTGCCAACTGGCATTTTTTTATCTAACGTTAGCTCAACTGAAACAGGCGTTTGTTGAGACTTCTCTAATGCTTCATTAAATAATAATAAACACGACCAAACAATATTATCTTCTTTATTGCTAGGTAGTTTATCGGCGAAGTTGCCCACAACCGTTAAGCTACTCTCAGCAGCTGTAGCGGATACGGTGACCACATCACCAAGTAAAGTACCATCAACAGGCTTAACGGCTAAACCAAGCACATCAAAGCCAACATTTACGTTGCCAATAGAGGCCGGAGCAAAAACTGAAACACTGCGAGTATTTGAAGTCATTAGTGCTGCTGCTCCCATGCTAACGTTCTTAATAAGTCACCAAATACGCCGGCAGCTGTCACTGCTGCACCGGCACCGTAACCACGAAGAACAAACGGTAATGGTTGGTAGTATCGGCTATGAATTGCTAACGCATTCTCGCCATCTTTAATACTGTAAAGTGGGTGATTCACGCCAACAGCTTCAATAGACACTTGGCACTTTCCATCAATAATATTGCCAATATAACGTAATACTTTACCTTCTGATTTTGCACTCGCAACGCGCTCAGCAAACTGACTATCAAGCTGTGATAAGTTACTCATAAAGTCGCTAATTTCACCACTATCATCAAAATCATCAGGTAGCACAGATTCAATGTTGATATCAGATAACTCAAGTTGCATACCTGCTTCACGAGCCATAATTAACAGTTTACGGGCAACATCCATCCCACTTAGATCATCACGTGGGTCGGGTTCAGTAAAGCCATTTTCTTTGGCGATAGCGGTAGCTTCAGATAACGACATGCCCTCATCAAGCTTACCAAACATATACGATAATGAGCCTGATAAGATGCCTTCAAAGCGTTGTAGTTCATCACCTGCTTTAATTAAACTTTGCAGAGTATCAATTACAGGTAAACCAGCACCGACGGTTGTTTCATATAAGAAGCGTCTGTTAGTTTGTTGTGCTGTACTTCTAAGCTGCTGATAGTATTCCCATGAGTCTGTGTTGGCCTTTTTATTTGGCGTTACAACATGGAAGCCTTCAGCTAAGTAATCAACATAGCTCATTGCTAACGCTTCATTTGAAGTCGAATCAACAAAAACAGGATTAATTAAATGATTGTCTCTAACAAAAGCTTTTAGGTTATCAACATTAACAGGTAGTGCTTGCTCGGCTTGAGCAACCACATTTTGCCAGTCATTTAAATCGATACCGTCTTTATCAAACACCATGCCTTTAGAGTTAGCAATACCGTAAACTTTTAAGACAATATTTTGCTCTTTTAAACTGGCTTGTTGACGAGAGATTTGGGCAATAAGTTCACTACCAACAACGCCACAACCAACAAGGAAAACATCAATAGTCGGTTTATGAGAAAAGAAGTTTTGATGACTCACTTTCATGGCATCCATACATTTACGTTGTTCGATTACCACAGAGATACTTCGTTCAGAAGAGTCTTGAGCAATAGCAACTACATTAACTCTTGCTTGCGCTAACGAGCTAAAGAACTTAGCAGCAACGCCGCGCTGGTGGTGCATACCATCACCAACTAGTGAAACGATAGATAACTCACCTTTTAGCGCCAATGGCTCAAGTAAGCCATTTAATAACTCTAACTCAAACTCATCTTGTAAGCTTTGTTTTGCCCGTTCGCTATCACTTGAGTAAATACAAAAACTAATACAGTATTCGCTCGAGGATTGGCTGATCAACACTAAAGAAATATTTTCTCTGCTCATGGTGGCAAAAACTCGACTCGCCATGCCAACCATGCCCTTCATACCAGGTCCTGAGACATTCACCATAGTTAAGTCATCAAGATTTGAAATCGCTTTTACCCGCTTTTGCTGATCGTTTTCATTAGAGATTAAAGTACCCTGCGCTGATGGGTTACTGGTATTTTTAATCAAGCAAGGGATATGGTATTGGGCGATTGGACCAATTGTTTTTGGGTGTAAAACGCTTGCGCCAAAGTAAGAAAGCTCCATTGCTTCTTGGTAAGAAAGATAATCAAGTAGCTTCGCTTCTTTGATATAACGGGGATCGGCATTGTAAACACCATCAACATCTGTCCATATTTCGCAACATTCAGCTTCAGCACAAACAGCTAAAACAGCAGCTGAGTAGTCAGAGCCATTACGTCCTAACGTAGTAACTTGTGGCTGGCTATTAGCATTTTCATCATTAACACCAATAAAACCAGGCATTAAAGACACAGTATTTAATTTATTATATTCAAGGGCATACTTTTCTTTTGATAACACTAAATCAGCAACTGCATTAAGTGATGCTTTATTGGTGTAAAGAAACTTCTCTGGAGATAGTAAAGAAACCTGTAAGCCATAGGCTTGCAATACCGCATCAAGAATAGCAACACTTAAACGCTCACCGGTACTGATGATACGTGCTCTAATGTGATCTGGACAGTAGGTAAGTAAGGTTGCACCTTGCATAAAGCGTTCTAGCTGATGCTCATAATTTGTTAAAGCTTGCTCACAATGCTGATGGTTAAAGTTGCTAATCGTTGCAGAAAGATCATCAATTATGGTGGTAATTGCGCGTTTAAAGTGCCCTAAGTCAGTCACTAATTTAGCTTCGTCGCTAATATTTTCTGCCATAGCAACTAAATGATTGGTAACCCCTTGCGGTGCAGAAACAACAACAGCAAGTTTTGAAGATTCACTTTTATCTTTGATAATGTCAGCAACTTGACGAAAACGTTCCGCTGAAGCCAGTGAAGAACCACCAAATTTTAGTACACGCATGTTTTCTTCCTTTGTATAGAACAATGAATAAAGAGAAACTCTCTTGCATGGCATTAGAGCTAATACTCTTCATTGTAAGCATAAAAAAACCCGTAACCTTTTCAGGTCACGGGCTTCGATAAAATTTATATTTTTTACTCGTTAGCCAGCGACCGCCATCCTAATTCGGGTGGTGGTGGTAATAATAATAATGTGGCTGTTATGTAATTTCATAAGCTTAAAATGCCTTAAGTTCGCTAAACTGTCAATCTTTAATGACAAATAATAAATAAATAAAAAGTTATAAATTATGCATAAAAATTTAAAACTGGTTAAAAAGGTGCTATGGCTTACTTGAGGAAACGGGGCTAGCTCTGTTAAACCTCAGCAACAGAGGTGCTTGAACTGCACACTTTGTTTCTACCTTCAGCTTTTGCTTGATATAAAGCACTGTCAGCCTGACTTATCAAGCCTTCATAGCTCACCTCTTTATTTCTAAGTTGAGCGACACCTAAACTGATAGTGACGTTAATTTCTTCGCCGTTATATTCCAATGACTTCTTAGCCACTGCACTGCAGATACGTTCCGCTAATTCAATTGCACCACTAAGGTCAGTTTCAGGTAAGATAATGGCAAACTCTTCACCGCCATAACGACCAAATATATCTTCAACACGTAACAAAGAGCCAATGAGTTTACTCACTTCAATTAACACCATGTCACCGCACTGATGACCGTAATTATCATTGAGTAGTTTAAAGTAATCTAAATCAAGCATCACTAAAGATAAGCTTTTACTATGTCGCTTAGCCTTGGCAAATTCCTGCTCTAGAGACTCTTGCCAATGTCTTCTATTATAGATTTGAGTAAGACCATCAATTCGACTCATTTGAGCTAACTCTTCTAATGCCTTTTGCAGTTGTCCTTGGTAATGACAAACATCTGTAACATCTTCAATTAAAATACAAATATGCTTGCAACTGCTCTCGGTCACTATCGGTAAAAAAGTACAGTTTTGCGCCATAAATTCACTGTCTGTGGTAATAGGGCGAGTATGAGGCAATTCAAATAAATGGTGTCTTTGCTCCCAAGAACAAAAGTTTGGGGTATTGAGTTGCATCACTGACATCAATTTGCGAGTTAACCAACGTTCAGGTAACTCAGGAAAGGCTTGAAAGATAGATTGACCAATAATATCAGCGCCAAATTTATCGGTATGTACTTGTAAGAACCTATTCCAAATAACGATATTAAACGCTTCATCAAGCACTAAAACACCAGTATTTAACTGATTTGCTATTTGGCGATTAATTTTTTTTAGCACATCTTCGCTAAGCGATGTTTGCTCTGTTGCTAGGGGTGAAATAAGCTCATTTACATCAAACATTAGAAGTCTTCTAAAATACGGTCGAGTACATTTTTAATATTAATAATTGCTGTTTCTGGGATGAGAAGGATCATATTACAATTAAAAGAATAATCCGTAACTTGATAATTAATATTCACTTTTAAAGCTAAGTCCCAATTAAAGGTCATCTGTTGTAAATGCTCAGATAAGCTATTTTGCACGCTGGGCAATAACTTAGGTGCATTATAAGACATTTGGTTATCAATTTGCCTAGCAAAAACATTTAAAAAGGTAGTGGTCAAAATCGAACTAATATCGATTAATTGTTCATCTTGAGATAGCTCTTCTGGCTCATAGCCAAGTAAATCAGCAATTCTACCTGAGTCTTCTTCTTGGTAAGCTAGTAATGCTTCACCGCGAATACCTTCATAACCAAAGAAGCCTTGGCTGACCACAGCCATGGTATTTTGCTGTTGGCTCAAGGTTGAAATCAGCTCCTTGCCATCTACACTTTCAATACTAGGAACTTTTAAATAGACAAACGTATCGAGGTAGCGAGCCAATTGGTCACTCGCCTGGCCCATGGCAACATTGATAAGCTCTTGCAAACAATCTTGCTGATCTTCTGTTAAATGGAATTCACTCATAACAAGCCATGTTGCTGCAAGTGGTTAATTAGCACATCAGCCTTCACCGGCTTTTGCAAAAACTCTTTTGCCCCAAGAGATTTTACTTTTGATTGCATCTCAGGCTGTATATCAGCAGAAATAACAAAAACATTACAGCTAAGCTTTAACTTTTGAATACCCTGTAAAACCCCTACACCATCAATGCCGGGCATGGTTAGATCTAGAAATAACACATCTATACTGTTATCTCGTAAAATAGTTAACGCTTCTGCACCGTTAGTTGCTGTTTGTGCTGTCGTCTTCCATTCCTCAGGAAGGCTTTTAAGCACTTGTTTTCTAGCCATATTTGAATCATCACAAATAAGTACTGATGGGCTCATAAAGGAGGGCCTTATCTTATTATTATTTTCTTGATGATAATTTACCCTAAAAAAAAGCAATTGTTAATCAACAATTGCTTTTTTTACCAATTGGGTGGTTAGGAACCTTGGATACGCTTTCTTAAAGCGACGAGAAGAGAAAGTAATCAACTTCCAGTTAATTTACTCACTCTTTAGATTAAAGAGTTAAAAGTCTGTCACATAGTAGAAATGTGATTATATTTAACTGCCAACTAAGTAGAGCGCACAGGCAATAGATAAGAATGCAGAGCTAAAATAAACAGCGGTAATCTTGATTGTGTGTAAGTTAATTTTCATCACATTTCCTTTTCAAATTATTATTTAAAAAATAAAAGTAGTTATTGAAAGTAATATAAATTAAAACATTAAAAAAAAGTGTAGTTAAGAGTATGAGATTTGTCTAAGTTTGTTATCAACTTAGAAGAAAAAGAAGATATTTTAGCTTACGTTGGGTTATGCCAAGTCAGTTCGCCTTGGTGCTTTTTTAACCACAACTTTGCCTGTTGATAGTTTGGATCATGTTGAGCAACTAACTGCCAAAACGCTTTAGAGTGATTTAAGTGGGCTAAATGACACAGCTCATGAATAATCACATAATCAATGACAAAGATAGGAGCCATTATCAGTAAATAGTTAAGGCTAATTTCTCCACGATTGTTGCAACTTCCCCAGCGAGCACGATACTGTCTTATATTGATTTGACTTGGCCTCAAGCCAATTTGATTACTCAATTTCAAAAGCCGATCAGGGAATAGTTGCTCGGCTTGCTGTTTAAAATAAGTCTCTAGCTGTTTCTTTACCTGTATCGCTTCTAATTCAGGTGCGATTAAACGTGAGTCGACTCTATTACTGATAACTACCGTAAGGATTTTTTTCGAGTGAGCTTCTTGTTGAGGGCTTGAAGTGCAGACTAGTTTATCTGAGTCAAAAGGCTCTACAACATCATGAGTAAAAACCTCTGCGCGTTTTCCTCTGCTGATGTTCAGCGTATATTGCTCTCCAAAAAATAACACGCTGTCTCCCTGACTAAAGTGGCAGCAGTTATTTTCAGTGACTTGTTGAGAAAGCTTACTCTTAAGCCACACTGATTTTTCTTGAATAAAGCTATCAATAAACTCAGTGGTTACATAAAAAGGTGCGCGAACGGTAATACGTCCAGCCTTAACTTGAAGACCCAAGGTTTTTCTACGCTTACTTCTGATTAATTGATATTCAAGCATAGGGGTTAACAGTAGTTCTCACTATCATTATGTCTCATTAATAAACTACATCGTTTCACAGTGGTATCGCTAATCCTTGTACCACGTCACTCTTTTAGCACTTAGTCATTTAATTAATGATTATTCAGCTGTAGCTTTTGCTTTACTTTTTTTAGCCTTAGTTGGAGCAGGTTTTTCATCTGCTACTTTTACTTCTTTACTTTCTTTGGCTTCTTTGGTTTCAGTGACTGGCTTTTCTACTGTTTTTTTCTTCGGTGTAACTTTCGCTGGTTTTTTAGCGAGTAAAGCAACGAGTACTTCTTCTCGATGTTGTGCTAAATAAATACTTAACTCTTCAGTAACGCTATCAGTTAATTCCACTGAAGATTGAGAGAAAACTTGGCTTAAGTTATCAGCCATATCCAACATTTTGTCATATTCATCTGCTGATTTCTTATCCATAAATGTTTTCGCCTCTACCCCGTTTCTAATTACTACAAACCGACTTTCAACTGCCATTAGTATTCCCCATTCTTCATCCAAGCTTATTTAGTGCTTGCACTAGCGTTAAAAAATTAATGCGTAAAGCATTAGATTAACTTTTGTCCAATTAATTTACGTCACAATAACACAGCAAACAACAAAACTGTATATAAAAACAGTTAATATATAGATTAAAAAATATATATCGTTATTTATCTGAAAATATTCTGTTACTTATCGTACGACAAAGACCTTCTACTACATCTTTCGTATGTCTAAATACCACCAAATGTAAATATGTATTTCAATCATTAACAGTTATTAAATCACGAACAATTAATCAATCAATCACTTAGCAAATTTAGCTCTAGAAACAGCTGTTTTTTTGCTTACATCCTCTGGGCGGATGGTTACAACTTTTCACGAAAAAAAGGCCACTATTAGATTGTGCCTTGCATAACTAGGCGCATAAAAAACATTAACGGACTACATAACTCTTTGGAGAAATACCATGACTACTTTCAAAAAAACATTACTTGCTCTTGCTGCTTCTTTACCTGTATTAGCGATCAGCGCACCTAGCCAAGCAACAATGACACCTTATATGGAAAAAGCTTTAGTTGATGTATGTAAAGCAGCTAAAAGCAATAGTATTTTAAAACTTAACAGTACAACTAAAAGCTACCGTCTAAAAAACAAAACCATTGCATTAAAACTAATGTGTAATGGTGAAGATGTTATTACCTTTGCAGAAAGTTATGGCGCAAATAAAACAGCCGCTAAACTTCAAAAAAGTATTGGTAATGTTAACATCACTGATGTTGCAGCATTAACTAAAGTTAAAGTAACCTTTTAATATGTTGGCTAAATAAGAGCGCTCAAAACGATCTCCTTGAGTGCTCATATTTACCGCTAACCTATCACCTAATTTCAGGCGAAAAACAAAGTTATTATTCACCAAAAATTTTTTCTAACCAGCTACGCTGATCAATTTTTTCTTGTAAGCACTTATCTGAGGTAACAATGCCTGCTCTAACAGCAGGATATATTACAGTATTTGCGCATTCTTCTGTGACCGCATTACCTGTTTGCTGTTCAAATAAGGTAACAACAATTCCCTCTGGTTTTTCTGCAATTTTATTGACAACACCTTGCCTGTTCATAAAGTCTGCAAACAATGGTAATGCACCACTGCTGCCCGTAAGTCCCGTAGGTTTATTATTATCTTTTCCTAACCATGTTGTTACTAAGTGCTTGTTATCGTAACCGATAAACCAACTGTCACGTAAAGCATTACTGGTACCCGTTTTACCTGCAACATTTTTATTATTTAATCGCCAACTTAATGATTTTGCCGTGCCCTCTTTGGTAACTTGCGCAAGCGCATAATCTAATAAATAGGCAGCGTTGGATGATAAACGCTGTTCATCATTCGACTCTTTTTGCCACAGCGTTTCATTGTTAGCTGACAATATACGGGTAATAGTATGCGTTTTTTGATAAGAGCCTTTTCTGGCGATAGCTAGGTATACTTGATTAATTTCCAATGGCGACATGTTAATAGCGCCAAGTAACACCGAAGGTCGCATTTGAAGCTTATGTTGATACCCAAGTGCTTTGATAGCATCAGCAACATTATCTAACCCCAAGCTCATTCCTAGATTAATCGTTGGAATATTCAAGGAGTATACTAATCCTTCAATCAGTGATACTTGTCCTCGATATTTACCATCATAGTTTTTAGGCTGCCATTTTTTACCTGAGCCATTTTTTAAAGTAATCGCTTTATCGTCGAGAATAGTTGCCAAATTATATTGTTGATAACGCTCTAACGCTGCAACATATATAGCGGGTTTCACCAATGAGCCTATATGGCGCTTAGCGTTGATAGCTCGATTAAAGCCGGCATAACCGCTTTCCCTACCACCAACCAGCGCTCGAATTTCACCGCTAGCAATATCAGTGACTACCATAGCTGTTTCCAAGTTACTTTGTTGGTATTGTTGTTCTAGTATTGGTAATTGCTTTGCGACACTTTGCTCTAGAAGTTGCTGACTACGATGAGAAAAGCCAGTAAAAACCTTTATGCCTGATTTTTGCGTTAAACTTGATAAGTACTGGTTAAGTTCAGCGTTAACCAGTTGTAGATAAGCAGGGTATTGCTTTTTCGCTAATCGACGCTTTGATCTTACCGACAACTCAGATTCTGCCGCATACTCAAAATCAACAAGCGATAACATATTTTGTTCAAACATAAGTCTGAGTACTAAATCTCGCCGCTCTTTTGCGCGCTCTGGGTGACGCCAAGGATCGTAATAGCTAGGACCTTTAACTTGCGCAATGAGAAGTGCCATTTGTGCATGACTAATTTCACTAATACTTTTTCCAAAATAAAACTTAGCGGCTAAACCAAAACCGTAGACACCATTACCAAAATTTTGTCCGAGATAAACTTCATTGATGTAAGCTTCAAGTAATTGATCTTTGCTATACCTGAACTCTAAAATTATCGCCATCAAGGCTTCTTTGACTTTTCGAGTTAGGGTACGTTCACGACTCAAAAACATATTTTTAGCCAACTGCTGGGTTAACGTGCTGCCGCCCTGTACCGTTCTACCTGCACGAATATTACTGAATAACGCTCTAATGATCCCCACAGGTGAAACACCATGATGGTGGTAAAAATCCCTGTCTTCAATTAACAGTAAAGTATCAATTAACACATTGGGTAATTCTTCAAGAGAAACCAGTACCCGATCCTCTTTATTGTCAGGTACTAAACGCGCTAATAGTTGTGGCTCTAGGGTTAATTGGGCAACCGCTTGCTCATCAATAGACAGCGCAACAATAATGTCACTTACCACTTCAATACTGAGTTGTTGGGCTTGATTACTGCCATCAACAAAGTCAAACGGCCGCTGAAATACCGATATACGCTGAGCGGATTGGGCAAACTGCCCTATTCGAGTAACAAAATTGACTTTCTGATAACCATTAATAATTAACGATTGTGCAATTTCATCAAGGTTGGCTTGTCCGCCTACTTGCAAGGTCTGCATTTGCCCATAAACTTGCACGGGCACATGCCAGCGTTGACCTTCAAACTTCTTTCTTACTTTTGCATCAAGATAAATAGAAAAAATTGCCAAGACAAATACGCCGGCAATAAATACTTTGACTAGAAAGACACTAAGCCTTGTTAGTAATGACTTTTTAGCAGCTGTACTGGGATTACTTTTGTTGTTTTTAGTTTTTGACATGGTGAACTTTTTAATTAAATTATTCTTTTATATGACGCTTGGTTTTATTTGTCGGTTTTGCATTAACCGGATCATCTGGCCAATAATGCTTAGGGTAACGACTTTTCATATCTTTTTGCACCGCTTGATAACTACCCGACCAAAATTTCACTAAGTCTTGTGTCACTTGAATAGGCCGCTGTGCAGGAGAAAGTAGCTCTAATAATAACGGTATCGCCACTTTTTGTTCATTAACCCCTGCGACTACACCAACACTTGGTGTTTGTGTTAAGCCATAAAGTTCTTGCATAGGTAAAGAAACTTTTGGAGAGCCTTCAACATCATAACAAATAGGACAATGACGCCCAGTGGGCCCAATATAAACTGTTGGCGCGGCCTGATTTAACACCTGCTGCTCTTGATAGCTGAGTAAAGAAAGTAGCATTTCACTTAAGTTCAGTTTTGCCAATTGCGCGGTCGATTTAACATCACCAACAAAGGGCGAAAACCAAATGGATAATTGTTGCAACAAGCTAGCATCATCAATACTCGTTAAACCTAGCTCTGGAAAGTTACGATTAAGCCAATGCCAGCGAGCTTTTAACGCTAAATCTTTTTCTTGCCAAGGTAAAAAGCCTAAGCCTTTTTTAACGACTTGCTGACACCACATGCTACTTATTGTCTCACTACTTGCAGCTTGTTTTAGTGGCTGATCCGCTAATACTATAGCACCAAGGCGCGTTTGTTTTCTTGATAGGATCTTACCACTTTTATCATCAAACATGGCGATATCTTGTGTTGCGATGCTTGCTGAAAAATTCAAAGTAAGTTCATTTAGACATAGAGGAGCGGCTAACCTCGCTTTTGATTGGCTGCCTCTCGCCATGGTTTGTGCGAAAACAATAAACTCCTCACTTGCCAGAGCATCCTGTTCATCAATAGTCACTCCTTTGCCATTTGCACAAAGATAGTCACCATGTTTCCCTCTAGTTCTAGCTATACGTTCAGGGTATGCATAAGCGAGTAATAAGCCAACCTTGCTCAATTCAATAGCGGCTAGATTCAGCTTCAGTTGTATACATTGCGCCAGCTTATTTGCTTGCACTACAATTCTCGATAACAGGGCATTTTTAGTATTTCTCTGCTGAATAACAGTCGCTAACCTAGCAGTTAAATCACAATTGAACTGCGCCTGATCCCCTTTAAATATGTCTCGCTCTTCAAGTAATGCCGCGATTAAGCATGCTAATAAACTTAAAGGCTCCCCTTGTTTTTTAGCCATTAATATCATGTGAGCAAACCTTGGATGACAAGGCAATGTTGCCGCAATAACACCATGCGCTGTTAAGGCTTTTTTGCTATCAATAATGGCTAAGCTTTGTAATTCTTGCCAAGACTGCTGCTCTTTAACCGGACTGGGGAGCTCAAGTAAAGGTAAGTCTGCAAGACAGGAAACTCCCCATCGGGCAGCCTCTATGAGCGTGGGCAGTAAATCCGCTTGTTGAATTTCATTGGTGCTGTGTTTTGGTCGGCGCTCAAAGTCGTCTTTTGCATATAATCGAATACAAAAGCCTGCTTTTAACCTTCCTGCTCGCCCTGCCCTTTGCACCGCCGACGCTTTAGCGATTTGCTTTTGTTCAAGCTTGTTCATCAAACTGGCGCTATCAAAAACTGCGCGTTTTTCTAAACCACAATCAACAACAAGCTCTATGCCTTCAATGGTTAAAGATGTTTCAGCAATATTGGTTGCCAAAACCACTTTCTTTTTACCATCAGTGCATGGAAGAATCGCCTGTTGCTGTTCCTTAAGTGATAACTCTCCATACAGGGGACAAATACTTACCCCTGATAGCTGAGCATCTATTAACTGTTCGGTTAAATAACGGATATCGGCAACACCTGGTAAGAAAACCAATATCGAACCTGAACTTTGCTGAGCTTTATCTTTAATCACCGCTAAAGCGTGTTCACGCCACAGTTGTGCTTTTGGGGGCGCGAGATAACTTACCTCAACCGGGTAACTTTTACCTTCACTGGTTAATTGATGCGCATCGGGTAATGCTTGACTTAAATGCTCAGTATTTAAGGTCGCGGACATTAACAAGATTTTTAACTCTGGTCGCAACTCTGTTTGTACTTCACGAGCAAGTGCAAAGGCTAGATCACCTTGTAAACTACGTTCATGAAACTCATCAAAAACGATAAGTCCAACGTCCGAGAGTTCTGCATCGTTTTGAATAATTTGCGTTAATATCCCCTCAGTTATAACTTCTAACCGTGTGTTTACCGACACTTTATTATCATTTCTTAACCGGTAACCAATCGTTTCCCCAACCTTTTCACCGCGCTGCTTTGCTAGAAAAGTAGCAATATTTTTAACCGCCAAGCGCCTTGGTTGTAATAAATAAATCTTCTTATCGGTCAAACTTGACAGAGTCAGTAACCATAAAGGTAAGCAGGTTGACTTCCCTGCACCAGGAGGCGCAGAAAGAATAAGTGTATTTTGTTCATTTAAGGTTTGGCAAAATTGTCTTTTGATTGCTGAGATTGGCAAAACGCTTGAAGCTGGCATAAAGAAATATATAACGAATAAACTTGCTAAGCATCATAGCAATTATTGCTTGTTGGGGGTAACTCGATAAGCAAATGAATTAGTTAAAAAATTAAACATAACCTTGGCTGGAAGTAACACGATAGCGATATTGCTAAATATCGTTATTACTTAAGGGAAATTTAACAATTAAATAATACTACTTACTTGCAAATATAATTTTATCTGCTTACTTGGCAAAGCCAAAAAATCCTGATACAAATTAAGGTTACCTCTAATTAAAATTGAACAAAAAGTTAGGAGCTAACATGCAAGATTCAGCACACGGACGTTATGTTATTGAGCAACAAAATAATATTTTATTAGTGGACGCCCAAGGACCTTTTAATGAAGTTACGGCAGCAAAATACCACCAAGACATAAAGCAATTAACGGAAAAAATGAGTGGTGAGCCATGGGGATCATTAATTACCTTTAGGGGTAATAGTGTTTTCACCCCTGAAGCAGAGCAGCAGTTAAAAGAAACCACAGAATACCGCCAGAAAAAAGGCATGATCGCCATTGCTGTGGTGATTTTGAACAGTGCGTATGCGGATATGCAACAAATGCAGCTACAACGTATCTATCATGATTGCCAAATTGAATTTCATGTTTTTAGTGATAGTGATAGCGCTACCGATTGGCTTAATGGTTATATTGAGCAAACAAATTTGATAAAAAATAAGCAACACAAAAGCAGCCTAGTCAATTAACACTAAAACGGTTGTTAGAAAAACAAATTAAGCTATGATGAGCAAAACAGACTGTTAGCTTATTTTATGATACTTCAATTACAACCTGCCAAATTAATTAAGCGTTATAAGCGCTTCTTAGCCGACATTACTTTACCAAACGGAGACCAGACAACTATTCACTGTGCCAACACAGGTGCAATGAAAGGCTGTGCTGAGCCAAATAATAACGTTTGGTATAGTATTTCTGATAATGCTAAACGCAAGTACCCATTTAGCTGGGAAATCAGCCAAACTCAAGATAAGGATTTTATTTGCGTAAACACCTTACGCGCAAATCAATTAGTAGAAGAAGCAATTGAACAGGGCAATATCAAGGAAATTACCGGCTATTCCTCATTAGTAAGTGAAGTAAAATATGGTAGTGAAAATAGTCGAATAGACTTTCTTGCTACCTTCCCTGACGGTCCTAATGCCTATATTGAAGTAAAATCCGTGACCTTACTCGAGTCAGGGCATGGGTATTTTCCTGATGCGGTGACAACGCGAGGGCAAAAACATTTACGCGAGTTAATGGAAATGGTGTCACAAGGACATAGGGCTATTTTATTATTTGCGGTGTTACACAGTGGCATTAACGATATCAGCGTCGCTAGTCATATTGATCCAAGCTATGCAAAACTATTAAAACAAGCTGCTGATGCTGGGGTTGAGATCCTTGCTTATAAAGCTGAATTTTCAAGCAATGTTGATGTTATACATATAAATTTACATGATAAAATAGCTTTTATTGCACAATAATGATTGACTAGGCCTAGTAAAACTTGCTAAAAAAGCTTGCTAAAAATTATTAAGAATTAGAAAAATAATCATCACTACAATTAACTAGTTGATAAATTAAGATAAAATATTTATTTTAATTAATTTGTTGATTTTTATCATGAGCGACACAATATAGTCTTGGTTCATTGAGTCATATGTTAAATATTGGCACTTACAACAAAGGCGCTCTACCACAAAAAAAGTGGTATATTAGTAAATCGCCTTGGTCTATGTAGCATTGGGAGAATAAGCATGCCAACAAATAAACACAAGCAATTAGGTATTCTTGCCTTAGCAGGCGTTGAGCCATATCAAGAAAAAGCTGGCGAAGAGTACATGGATGAGCCTCAACAAGAGCATTTTAAAAAGATTTTAGATGCTTGGCGCGTACAATTACGTGAAGAAGTTGATCGCACAGTAACACATATGCAAGACGAAGCTGCAAACTTCCCTGACCCTGTAGATAGAGCAGCACAGGAAGAAGAATTCAGTCTTGAACTACGTACACGAGATCGTGAGCGTAAGCTGATTAAAAAAATAGAAAAAACCTTACAACTTATCGAAGATGATGATTTTGGTTTCTGTAAATCTTGTGGTATCGAAATTGGTATCCGTCGTTTAGAAGCACGTCCTACTGCCGATCTTTGTATCGAATGTAAAACGTTAGCGGAAATCAAAGAACGTCAAATGGCAGGCTAACTTTTACTATTCTTTAGTTTAAGTTCACATGCAAGATTTGCATCACTCGCAGAATAAGCGACCACTCGAGCCAGCTAAGCTCGCTAATTATCGTGGTCGCTTTGCTCCATCCCCTTCAGGTTTACTCCACTTTGGTTCTTTAATTGCCGCACTAGCTAGTTATTTAGATGCCAAAGCATTTATCAATGATAATGGCGAACAAGGTCAATGGTTAGTTCGTATTGAAGATATTGATCCACCTCGAGAACAAGCAGGTGCCAGCCAAGCCATATTAAAAACACTCGAAGCTTTTGGCATGCATTGGGATGAGCAGGTGCTCTACCAAAGTAAGCAGTCAGAATATTATCAAGACATTTTATCGAGTTTGCATAAACAGCAACTGAGTTATTATTGCCAATGTACTCGCGCACAAATTAAGGCGATTGGCGGTATCTATCAAGGTCACTGTCGTAGCGAAAATTACCAAGCACAAGGCAGCGCTATAAGACTTGTAAACCACTATGGTTTGCATCAATTTTATGATTTATTTCAAGGTAACGTAAGCTGCGATAAAGCGCTCGCTAATGAAGACTTTATCATTCATCGAAAAGATGGCTTGTTTGCCTATCAACTTGCTGTCGTAGCAGACGATATTGCGCAAGATATTAATCATGTAGTCAGAGGCTGCGATTTGTTAGAGCCAACGGCCAGACAGTTAACGCTTTATAAAACTTTATCAATAAATATGTTCAATTGTGCTACACCACAATACGGTCATATCCCTTTAGCTGTAGCAAGTAAGGGCTTTAAGCTAAGTAAACAAAACAAAGCAACGGCAATTGATAATAAAAAACCTCAGCCAACGTTAATAGCCGCACTCGAATTTTTAGGTCAAGCTCCCAAACCTGAACTATCTTATGGAAGTATTGAAGAGATCATTCAATGGGCAATAGATAATTGGCAACGAGATAAAGTGCCAAACACCGTTGAGATAAATATAAATCAAGTGAACATTCATCAATAAAAGGAAGCATTATGTCTACTATTGTAATTACGGGTGCAAACCGTGGAATTGGTCTTGCGATGGCACAAATATGCCAACAACGAGGCGATACTGTTTATGCACTTTGCCGTAACAGTTCAGCAGCACTAGAAGCCTTAAACGTTAATGTGGTTGAGCAAGTCGATGTATCAACAGATTCAGGTATTGATAATGCCGTTGCTGCATTAAAAGGGGTAAATATTCATCTGCTGATTAATAATGCCGGTATTTTACGAGACGAGCAGCTTAACAACTTTAACCAAAGCACGATAGTTGAGCAGTTTAATGTCAACGCGCTTGCACCAATAGCGTTAAGTCATGCGTTATTAAACAATCTATCTTCGGGCAGTAAAGTTGCTTTTATTACTTCTCGCATGGGCTCTATCACCGATAACACTTCGGGTGGCCGATACGGCTACCGTATGTCAAAAGTAGCGCTAAATATTGCTGCGGTTTCACTGGCAAGAGACCTAGAAGCTGATAACGTTTGTGTTGGCATTTACCATCCGGGCTACGTGCAAACTGAAATGGTAAATAGTAATGGTGTGCTAGCGAATGGAGATATTAGTGCCGAAGTTGCAGCACAACGATTAATTGCACTGATGGACAACTTAACTATCAAAGAATCGGGTGTATTTAAACATTCAAATGGTGAAACCTTACCTTGGTAAGCACTGATCTTTACTAGAAGCGTGGTCAAATTATGCCACGCTTCTTTTTAATGCTTTATTCGCTGATTTTTTATCCTATTTACCCTCTGTGTTATTCTCTTTTGCCCTCTACTGTTATATCATTGCGCCATTATTTTTGTCTGTATTAAAGGCCACTGCCCATCAAAAGCGTTATTAATTTATGTAAGAAAGTTTTCTCCAAAAAATCGGACAAAACCGTTACGACCAACAATACAGCAAAAAGCACTACAAAAAGTGCTAAGCGTAGCGTGAATAAAAAAAATAAAGCTGCTTCGGCTACTTTTGAGCAACCTATAATACTCACTAGAGATCAACACCCGGTATCTCGTCAATTACTTAGTCCAAGTGCACTTAAAGTCTTATACCGTTTAAATAAAAGTGGTTTCGATGCCTACCTTGTAGGTGGCGGTGTTCGCGATATTCTACTTGGTTTAGAACCAAAAGATTTTGATATCGCAACCAATGCAACACCCGATGAAATCAAAGCTTTATTTAGAAACTGCCGTTTAATTGGACGCAGGTTTCGCTTAGCACATATCGTTTTCGGACGAGAAATAATCGAGGTTGCAACATTTAGGGGCCATCACGATAGTGCCAGCGACAAAGAAAAAAGCTGTAAAAAAACCTCTAAGCAAAGTGAGCATGGCATGTTGTTACGTGACAACATATACGGCACCATAGATGAAGATGCTGAGCGTCGAGATTTCACTATCAACGCACTTTACTACTCAACCAAAGATTTTAAAGTCTATGACTTTGCCAATGGCGTTCAAGATGTTAACGATAGAGTTATTCGCTTAATTGGCGATCCTGAAACACGCTACAGAGAAGATCCTGTACGCATGCTAAGAGCTATCCGCTTTGCTACTAAGCTTGATATGACCATTAGCGACGGTACTAAGGCACCGATAAAAGAACTTTCATCATTAATGGCAAACATACCTGCTGCGCGTATGTTTGAAGAGTTCTTGAAAATGTTTATTTCGGGTAAAGCCGTTGCCAACTTTGAGCAACTACGCCATTACAATCTTTTTGGTTACTTCTTTCCGGCTGTAGATCAAGCACTAAACCAAGACTCTGATGAGCAAGCGTTACTCCTTGCTTTCATTATGCTAGCCATGGGTAATACAGATAAGCGCATTAACAATGATCAACGAGTAACACCAGCATTTTTGTTTGCGGCCATGCTTTGGTACCCATTACAAAAGCACATTCAGCAAATTAAAGTCACTAGCCAGCTTACGCCACAAGATGTTTTCTTTGCTGCACTGAACGAAGTTATGCCTGAGCAACAACGAAGTATTGCCATTCCAAAACGTTTTCAAGCAGTTATTAAAGATATTTGGATCTTGCAAGACAAACTCGAGCGCCGTGAAGGTAAGCGTGCTTTTAAAGCTTTTGAACATCCTAAGTTTAGAGCAGGCTACGATTTCTTATTATTACGCGCGCAAATAGAAGCAACCCCTGAATTAGAAGAGTTAGCCAAATGGTGGACAGATTTTCAGGAAGTTTCTAATGATGGTCGTGTGCAAATGGTTAAGACTGTAAAGGCTCCTCAAGGTGGTAAACGACGTAACCCAAAAAGACGACGTAAGCCAACGAATCAGAGCAATGCAAAAACGGTTGATTAGCAATGAGCTTAAAAACAGTCGCTTATATTGGTTTGGGCAGTAATTTATCCCAGCCGAGAATACAAGTAACCAATGCCGTTGAAGCTATAGCAAAGATTGCTCAAAGTAAGGTTATTTCAGTATCATCACAATACTTAAGTAAACCTATGGGGCCACAAGATCAAGACGATTATATCAATGCCGTTGTCGCCCTTGAAACAGAGCTCTGCGCCATAGCGTTACTGGATGCTTTACAATTGATCGAGAATGAAGCGGGCCGAGTTCGCAAAGACAATCGCTGGGGCGCAAGAATACTCGATTGTGATATATTATTGTTTGGCAATGAAACTATCAACAGTGAGCGACTAACTGTACCTCACTATGGTATGAAGCTTCGTGAATTCGTCTTATTACCTCTTGCCGAAATTACTTCAGATTTACAATTGCCTGACGGTACAAAAATACAGTTACTTGCCAATCAAATCAGTGATAATGGTATAGTGAAACTATAATTATCATAATCAATAGCTTTATCGCTACCTAAATAGACCGGGATAATCATGGCTAAAATAACAACCGCTAGCTTATTAAAAATGAAGCAACAAGGTGAAAAAATATCTACCATCACCGCTTACGACGCTAGTTTTTCGAAATTATTTGATCAAGCAGGCATTCATGCCATTTTAATTGGCGATTCTCTTGGTATGGTTTTACAAGGCGAAGACAGCACCTTACCAGTGTCTATTGATGATATGGCCTATCATACCCGTTGCGTAAAACGTGGCGTAGAAGAAACACTGATTATTGCTGATATGCCGTTTATGAGTTATGCCACACAAGAGCAAGCACTCACTAATGCGGCAAAATTGATGCAGTCTGGCGCTAGCATGGTGAAAATGGAAGGCGGGGCTTGGTTAAATAGCACTATATCGGCTTTGGTTGAGCGCGGCATTCCTGTTTGTGCTCACTTAGGCTTAACTCCGCAATCCGTTAATATTTTTGGTGGTTTTAAAGTTCAAGGTAGAGAAAACGATAAAGCCCAGCAAATTATTGAAGATGCTAAAGCGCTTGAAGCTGCAGGTGCACAATTATTAGTACTTGAATGCATACCAGCAAGTTTAGGAAAAGCAATTACTGAAGCGTTAACGATTCCAACCATTGGTATTGGCGCAGGTAAAGATACTGATGGTCAAATACTCGTGATGCATGACGCCCTTGGTATCGCGTGCAACTACATGCCAAAATTTTCACGCAATTTCCTAAAAGATACTGGCGATATTAAAAAAGCAGTAGAGCTTTATATTAGTGAAGTCAGTCAGGGCAACTTCCCTGGCGATGAGCATATTTTTAAGTAAAAACTAGCAAGCATCCTCTTTATCAGCAAGCAACTAAACAATAAGAAAAATTATGAAAACTGTTAGTCAAATAAGTGAATTACGCGCTCAAGTAAAGTCGTGGCATCAACAAGGTTTAACCGTTGCCTTTGTTCCTACCATGGGCAATTTACACGCCGGTCATATCTCCTTGATAGACGAAGCACATAAGCATGCTGATAAGATTGTTGCCAGTATTTTTGTTAACCCAATGCAGTTCGGCGCTAATGAAGATATTGATAGCTATCCAAGAACCATGGCTGATGATCAAGAAAAACTTACCCAAGCTGGCACTGACTTACTATTTACCCCGACAGCCGATATTATTTACCCGAAAGGTTTAGCAAAACAAAGCTTTGTTGAAGTACCTAATGTCTCTGATGGCTACTGCGGCGAAAGTCGCCCTGGGCACTTTAGAGGTGTTGCAACCGTTGTTTGCAAACTCTTTAACTTGGTACAGCCAGACGTTGCTTGTTTTGGTTTAAAGGATTACCAGCAAGTGCAAGTAATTCAAACTATGGTTGAAGATTTATCGATGCCAATCACCATAGTGCCGGTAGCAACAAGCAGAGAAGAAAGTGGCTTAGCATTAAGTTCTCGTAATGGCTATTTAACGGCTGAGGAGAAAGCGATTGCTCCTGCCCTGCAAAAAAACTTGCAGTGGTTAGCGGAGCAAATTCAACAAGGCTATACCGCTAACGACAGTATCGATTTTATCGGCTTAGCAAAACAAGCAAGCAATGCAATTAATGAAGCTGGGCTAAAAACAGATTACCTACATGTTTGCCATGCTCAGACACTACAACCAGCCAGTGAAGATGATACCCGTTTAGTTATTTTAGCGGCAGCACATTGTGGTAAAGCGCGCTTAATCGATAACTTACAAGTCAACTTAACCTAATCTAACCTAACTTAAGTCCTAAGTACCTCCTCTTGAGCGTTGAGCTAGCAAAAAAGTCAGAAAAGAAGTCAATTCAACGCTTTTATAAAGCTAACCGTTATTCGGCAAGCTTTATTGGCTTTGATAGCTGTTACCTGATTAAGCAAGATGAAGTGATTATTGCTTGTGTCATTATTTCTCGTTGTGAACAGCCAGATAAAACCACAGATAAACTACTCGCTTGCTCTGCGGGAAAACAACAATACTTCTTGCATGGTTTAGTTGTTGCTCCGACTTTTCGTGGACAAGGTCTAGCAACTAAATTGCTAAAATACGCCTTAGAACATTATCAGCCTATAATATGCTTCGCTAAAGAAAATTTAACTCACTTGTATTTATCTCATGGCTTTACCTTGGTCGATTCAAGCGCAATAGAACAAGTGTTAGTCCCTACCCTAACGAGACGCTTTATTGGTTATTCAGCAAAAGAAAACAGCTTAAGAGCTTTCATTAATCATCAATAATTGCGGCTTTTAACCGTTTAGCACTACTTACATTCAGCACAATAGCAAGCCAAGTTGAAAGTACAAAAGGTGCGGTAAGTGCTGGCAAGGAAAACTCAATAAACAACTGCATCATCAGCAGACTAGTAACAAGAGCGAATAATATTAACCCATATTTTTTTGGATAAATTGCTGATAAAGCGATTGCCACCAAACAGCCATTATAGCCATATAACCCCAGTAAAATTAGTGCTTCAGCAAAGCCAAACAAGCTTGCAAGTTGTATTGAAAGTACAGAACCCGCAAGCGCCCACAGCCCAACCTTGTAATCTTGCACCAATAAAGCAAAGAGAAATATGACACCTGTTAACCAGTTATCTTGCAGCATAATTTGCGCGACGCCTCGAAGAGCTCCTTGGAAATAATCGAGTAAAGTAACTGTCGTTACTGACGCTAATGTATTTTGCTCTAAAGTCACTAAGCCTGAGAATTCAACCAAGGCAAACAACAACCACGACGAGACAATAAAGGGCATGGTAAAAGGCGAGAGCCGCGGTAATTTCCTTAACGCTAAATGCATTAATAATGTTGAAAGCGCAGCGGCAAAGATCACTAAAACAAATGAAATGAAGTTCAGTGGCAACAAATATAACACTGTGATGCCTGACAAAGCAGCATTGTAGCCGTAAAGCCCACTGTCAACTTTGTCTACGTCAAACTGACAGAGTTTAGCAACAAATAAACCGGCTAGCATTGCAACGACACAACCGAATAACATCACGGGTGAATTGATAGCAATGCCGAACATGAAGAGAGCACCGGTTAAGACATTTTTTTGCAGCATTATCTGTGAAAGGCTATGAAATAGTGTTTTGCCGAGATTCAATTGGAAATACTGGTACAAAGAAACCTCGAAATAACTTCGTTGAAAACCGAAAATTAGATTGGAAGAATTAAGTAGAAGAGGAAGTGCCTACTGTTAGCTCACGCTTTAACTCGTGCTTTGATTTCTACTTTAAGAATGCCAGCAACAAAGGGGCTATTATGGGAACTCGCTATTAAAATACTGAGTTCCCTAAATAGTAAATTGCTATTTACCACAGGTATATTTTAACAATTCAATTACTTGCTCAACATTAGTTGCCCAAGCTTGTGCACTGCCATCGACTTCTTTAAGCGGGTGAATAATATCTTCACTGTGCAAAGTAATATATGGCTTATTCAGTGCAGCGCAATAACCTGCATCAAAAGCGGCATTCCATTGCTTATATTTATCACCAAAACGGATAACAGCAATATCACAACGTTCTATTAAATTCTTGATTCTCATTGCATTTACTTTAGCCGATTTATGATCTCGCCAAAACTGTTGTGCTTCTGCACCTAAACCGTCCCCTGCACTGTCGCTAGAATCATGATCAGTGTTTGCAGAAGTAAAAGTAATATCTAAGTCACTATCTTGGCAGCCTTTGATAATTTGCTCACGCCAATCAGTATGGATTTCGCCTGAAAGATAAACGTCTAATTTCATATCTGTGCTCTCTAGTGTGTAAAGGATTATCGCCATGGGTTGCAATTATTATATATCACTCTCCAAGCAAATTTAATGAAATCAGCTTTCACAATGTGAAACTCTCTAACAAAAAAAGCTGTTAAGGTGATACACCTTAACAGCTTTTGCTTTACTGAATTTCAGAGAAGCTCTACTCTTTTAAATGCTCGACTATATCTTCAGCAATAGCTTTCTCTTGCGCTAAACTATCTTGCTCATCTTTAACGCGAGGTAGAACAGCATTAAGTGCTATCGCCACGAGGCCACATAAACTAATACCCGTTAAACTAAAATCAGCATTACCTATAGCCATGCCACCAATACCAAAAACCAATGTCGTTGATACAATGACTAGGTTTCGTTGCTCAGCTAAATCTACCTGCGCTTTAACCAAGATATTCATCCCTACTCCGGCAATTGAGCCAAAGAGTAAAATTAAGATCCCTCCCATAACAGGCGCAGGAATCGTTTGTAAAGCAATACCAAACTTAGCAACAAACGCAAGAAAGATGGCAAATGCCGCAGCCCAAAGCATTATTTTGGGGTTAAACATTTTAGTTAACATTACCGCACCAGTAACTTCAGAGTATGTGGTATTTGGCGGCCCACCAAATAGTGAGGCTAACGATGTCGCCATACCATCACCTAGCAAGGTACGGTGAAGACCAGGCTTTTTAGTATAATCTTTACCGGTAACGTTACTTATCGCTAAAATATCACCAACGTGTTCAATCGCAGGAGCAATAGCGACAGGTAGCATAAAGAGAATAGCGGCGATGTTAAATTCTGGAGTAACAAAGTTTGGCACGGCAAACCAAGCACTGCTAGCAATAGCTTCGGTACTGACCATCCCCATTAATGACGCCATGATATAACCAACAAAAACCCCAGCCATGATTGGAATTAAACGAAAAATCCCTTTACCTAAGGTTGCCACTAATAGCGTAGTTATTAGCGCAGACATAGACACGATTAATGAATCCGCATACGGGAAGAGCTCTGCTGCACCATCACCTGTTTTACCCATCGCCATATTTACTGCAATGGGCGCAAGACTTAAGCCGATAACCATGATAATTGGGCCAGTAACCACAGGTGGCATCAGTCTATGCAGAAAGCCTGCGCCTCGTACAGCTACAATTGCGGCGATGACTACATAGACAAGGCCAGTAACAAACAGTGAGCCCATAGCGGCGGCAATACCCCACGTTTGCACTGAATAGGCGATGGGGGCAATAAAAACAAAAGAAGAGGCCAGGAACAACGGAACTTGCTGTTTAGTGATAAATTGGAATAACAAGGTACCAATACCCGCGGTGAATAACGCTACACTTGGGTCTAAACCTGTTATTAACGGCATTAATACCAACGCACCAAAAGCCACAAAAAGCATTTGTAAGCCGGCAAGGGCATTTCGCCAAACGGGTTGAGTAAAACGAGTTTGCTCGAGTTTTTTTTCTGTCATGCGACGTCCTATAGAAAGCTGATATTGATTAACTCTTCACTAAACGAAATGTATTGCTTAGCAATTACTTGGTGCCAAATATTTTATCCCCTGCATCACCCAGCCCAGGAATAATATAGCCATTATCATTAAGGTGAGAATCAATAGAGGCGGTATAAATATCAACATCGGGATGAGCACTTTGTACTTTTTCAATGCCTTCAGGAGCTGCGACTAAAATCAAAGCGCGAATATCTTTACAGCCGGCTTCTTTCAATATATCGATAGTGGCATTCATAGAGCCGCCGGTTGCCAACATAGGATCGATAATTAATGCCATACGCTGATCAATATCGCTGGTTAATTTTTCAAAATAAGTAACAGGCTCTAAGGTTTCTTCATCTCGATACAAACCAACAACACTAATTTTTGCACTAGGCATTAGCTCTAACACGCCATCAAGCATACCAATACCTGCGCGTAAAATTGGCACAACAGTCGCCTTTTTACCAACTAAGCGTTTACCTGTTAACTCACCATCCCAACCTTGCATCTGGTAATCTTCAACGTCAAGGTCTTTAGTCGCTTCGTAAGTGAGTAAACTTCCCACCTCTGCGGATAGCTGCCTAAAATCACGCGTGCTCATATCTTTAGCACGCATTAAGCTAATTTTGTGTTGTACTAATGGGTGTTTAATCTCTTTTACTGACATATTGTGTTCTCCAACAAATGGTTTGCGCTATTTTCACATAAATGACTAGGGGCTGTTGGCCTTTCAGGATTAAAATTTATTCAATTTAAAACGGATTTAATCGCGGCGCGAGTTTTGTATCATAGTTATTCTATTAAAAAAGCGAGTAACAATGAGTAAATTTGTTTTAAATGAACCCTAAGGGCAGCACTTGTTTTAAATTTTACGGCGTTATCGTATGTTCGAGTAGCAAGCTACACGTCACATAATCTTCCTTGTCTAAATACCAAACAAGTTGCTGTAAAAGTAATCTCGAAAGTTCAACAGCCCCTAATGATGCTTAAAATGTTTAGCTCACCTTACTGAATAAGATCAACAAAAGGTGTTTTAGTGTCATTAATCGTAGTAAAAACCTGTCCATTCAATTAAACCTCTAAAGACTTAACTAAAGCTCAATCTTAAAAAAAGCACTTCGATCAATCGCCACTCAAATTAAGTAAGTTTGCCGGCGAGAACTGATCAGTTAATACTGGGCTATCTTCCGGCCAATTTTGCTTATTTTTAGTCGATTGAATACGCTGAAACAGTTTATTAGCATCTACCCCAACCTTTAATAAAGCTTCGCTAAGTTTAGCTGCATTTTCTTTATGCACCATAACACTAGCACCTTCTCCAAATGCATCGGTGAAACCGTGGTTTTTCGCCAATATTATCCGGTTACTGTTATCTTTATTGGTTACTTGGTAAAAGTCACCAAAAACTGCTTTATAGGTCGCTGACTCATAAGGATATAATTGACTAGACGAAAAAGTATTCGCGGTCAGAATACCTTCATCACTCAACAGCATTTTGACCTCTAATAAAAACTCTTTGGTCATAAGATGCTCAGGAATATAGTCGCCATTAAACGCATCAAGAATTATCCAATCATATTTTTGTTTTTTCAGCACGGCTCTTTTGACAAATACACGCCCATCCTGACTGTAGGTTTTTATTTTATCGTTCTCTAAAAAGGCAAAATACTGGCGAGCTACTTTAATCACACTTTGATCTATTTCGATATTATCGATACGGCTATTTGGCAATAACTGATGCAATGTATTTGACATAGTACCGCCGCCAAGACCAATTATTAAGATATTCTGTGGCTCAGGGTTAATTAACAAAGCGGTAAGTAACTGTTTGGTATAGTTAAACAAAAGTTTTTCTGGATTGCTTTTATAGTAGCAACTTTGTCTGGTTTTCGAGCTTTTAACATTAAACTTTAGACAACGAACATCCCCCTTATCTTCTACTAATATATTGCGATACAAGGAACGCTCACTATGAATAACTTCCGCTAGAGTAGTATTTATCAGCAGCAGCGGCGTAATAACTAACAAAGCAAATAAACGTTTACACATCAGTTTATGCATGACGTATCTCTCCCTCGGTTAGCGCTGATTTGTCTTTTGCCGTTACTTTATCAACTACAATCGCAGTTAAACCTAATACACTCAGTACCAAGCTAACCGTTACTATTATGCTGTCTATTTCAAACCACATCACGAAGTAAAACGAGGTGATAATTGTCCCCAACGCACTACCTAAGGTAGAAACAAAATATAATCGACCAGCAATCTGACCACTTTCATTCGAATTTTTAACGAGTAAGCGAACGGAGTAAGGCGATAACATGCCTAATATAATCGTTGGAATAAAAAATAATACGGTAGATGCTAATAACGAGCCGTAACGAGAATCTTCAATCGCCAGAAAGATACTCTCCATTAACCAATTACTTGAAGTAACAATGGGTAATAAGGTAATACCAGCAAAAATAAAAATGGCACCGTAACGAGTCAACGAAGCTGAACGCGTCGAAATCTTGCCACCGAATAAATAACCTAACGATAGACTCAGCATAAATACGGTAATAATACTGCCCCAAATATGAACACTACTACCAAAGAAAGGGGCAAGAATACGCCCTGCCAAAAGCTCTACACACATAATAGAGAAGCCGCTACTAAAAGCGAGCAAGTAAATAAATAAATCATTGTAATTAAGTGAGTTCTTTGATGTTTGCATAGTAATCTGAGTTCTTATTATAAGTATTGATTAGCCACTGTAATTTATTTCAAGTCATTTGAATAGTAAATACCCAATCGCTGATTCATTGTATTATCAAAGCCACTTGACAACGCTGTCATTTAGTATGATTATTGAGCCGTTATATTACAAAAAGGTTAATAAAAAGTTACACAAAACACAAAAAAATAAAAATAGGCTAACTAATGAAAACGATTAAATTATTAAATACTGCAATTCTGGCAGCGCTGTGCACATCACTCACAGCCCATGCGACAAACCCGCAACCTGATCCTGATAATCCAAATGGCTATATACTTAGCAGCACTGATTTGCTAGCGAGTGAACAAGCCAAGACTCAAAACCCAATGTATAAGATTTGGTCTAAGGCACTTGAAACGAGTAGTAACAATGTTGTAGATAGCATTTTACCTAACTCTGCAACAAACCCTGCCAATGTAAAAAGAGCTGAAAATGTATTTGGTGAAGCCGAGTGGAACTTTCTAACACAGATGGCAGCACCTGAATACACCTACACACGCTTACTCAAAGCGATTGGCAAGTTCCCTGCCTTTTGTGGTGATTATGCTGATGGACGTGATGCTGATGCTATTTGTAAAAAATCCATCATTACCGCCTTTGCTCACTTTTCTCAAGAAACCGGGGGGCACATCGCAGTAGATAATACTTCTGACAACCCAGAACAGCTTGAAGAATGGCAGCAAGCACTCGTGCATGTAAGGGAAATGGGTTGGTCTGAAGGACAAGCCGGCTATACCACAGGCTGTGGTCAAGATGACTGGCAAAACAGACGCTGGCCATGCGCACCAAATCAAGGGTACTTTGGCCGTGGCGCTAAACAATTGTCTTATCATTTTAACTATGGTGCATTTTCTGAAGTGATGTTTGATGGTGATGCTACGGTATTACTAAATGACCCAGCACGTGTTGCTGATTCATGGTTAAACTTAGCCTCTGCTATCTGGTTTTTCTTAACACCGCAAGCACCAAAGCCAGCCATGCTTCACGTTATTGATCGTACTTGGGCGCCTTCACCTGACGAAGTAGCAGCAGGCATTGGATATGGATTTGGCACAACCATCAATATCATCAACGGTGGTATTGAATGTGGTGAACAAAACAGAGAAAAAGGACAGCCTGTTAACAGGATAAGATACTGGCAAGGTCTTGCTGATCACTATCAAATACCGCGCGACTCAGACGAAACAGATACTTGTTGGCAGCAGACGCCTTTTGGTAGTTTAAACTTAAGTAATGCTGAAGATGTTCTGTATACCAACTGGGAAGGTGACTGGCAGTATTATTCTGACCGCCCTGAAGGATTTTCTTTTGAGTGTAAATTAGTCGGCTATCAAACAGCATACTCAGCACTTGTAGCAGGTGATTATGAAAAGTGTGTTACCAACTTCTACCAATCACATCAAAACTGGCCAGCGGTTAGAATAGTTGATCAAATAACGGATCCAGTAGAGCCTCCAACAGATTCTAACCAATGGGATGCAAATAAAGTCTATTTAGCAAATGATGAAGTTAGCTATTTAGGGGGAAAATATAAAGCGAGTTGGTGGACCCAAGGTAACAAACCGACGGAAGGCGGACCATGGAACCTAATTTCAGGTAGCACGCCAGTTGAACCTGAACCACCTGTTGTGCCTGAGCCACCTGTTGTGCCTGAGCCACCTGTTGAACCTGAACCTCCTGTTGAGCCTGAACCTCCTGTTGTTCCTGAGCCTCCTGTTGACAATACAACTTGGGATGTTAACACCGTCTATTATGGTGGTGATAGTGTGCTTTATAACAATGTCACTTATACTGCGAAATGGTGGACTAAAGGTGATAAACCCGATAGTAGTGATGTTTGGAAAAATAACTAAGTTAATTGCTTTTCTAGGATATCAATATTTAGATTGAAACATTAAAACCTCTCACGTGCGTAGAGGTTTTTTATTGTCTAATTTTGGTGAGCAGCATATTTTTAAATGAAGCACTGCCATTAAGCCTCATCTAAGGTTACAAGATAAGTTAACACCATGAAGTTATTAAACATATAGTGATAGCAACTGACTAGCTCCATCGTTTTTATTAATTTAAAGCAGATTCATTAAGAATAGTTATTCTATTATTTATAAATTTAACGCTAAAGTTAGACTAAATAGCGGCTAGGGAGCTATTTATAATCACCAGCTGAGGTTATTTACTTATGCTGACAATTAACTAATAAATAGCAGACGATTTATGATACCGAATATGGGTTCAAGGTGTCTGAGCTGAATTTTTTAAATAACAGAGAGTGAAAATGGTGGGCCTTCGCAGACTTGAACTGCGGACCTGCCGATTATGAGTCGGATGCTCTAACCAACTGAGCTAAAGGCCCATTTTCACATATTTGGCCTGGTTTTTCTGATGCGTCAGTTGGATATGAAAAGCTTTCAGCTCCAACCAAGCGCGTGCAGTATAAGCATTTTTTATTTTGTTGTCACCTAGTCAGCTTCAAATAGTGCGGTTTTTTTTACTGACAGCCTATTTCTTAAGCAACAGTGATTAGCTTGACGCTAAAAGCGATAAGTTATACCCGCACTCACTTCGCTTTGAAACCATATATCACTGGAAATATAAATAGCACAGGTATCTACATCACAAAATATTGCACTGTCTGAATTAAAAAAAGTGCCATAAAGTCGACCATCTAAACGCAAACTAACATTTTCTGTTAGTGATATCTTACTTGCTAAACCGACGTTAATGGAAAAGCGCGTCTCATCACTTAGTGCTTTATCTTTAGGTGCTAGATGCGATAAACCAAAGCCTCCGGTAACCAAGATAGGTAGCGGCCCATCTGAAATAGGTACATTGCCGCCAATATGAGCATAAGTGATGCTAAGGTCGGTATTTCCCGCAGAAAAATCATCCGAATTTGAAAAGCTAGTGTTGTAATGGCTAACTAAAAACTCGCCTTGACGCTTTCTATCAAATGACCACGCAGTTAATAGGCCATAACTGGTTTCTTCACTGAGCTCTATCCTATTGTGAACTTCATTCCTACTGGTATCAAAGTCCCCGCCAAAGCGATAACCAATTAGCGGTGTAATTTCAAAGTTTAATGCTTGCTTTGCTTTAATTGGCATAGCAACAACAGTAAGAGCACAGGCTAAAGCGATAACAGCGCGCATAAAAATTCCTTATCTCGGACAAATAAAAAGAGTAAGCAACAATACCTACAGGTATTACTAACTTACTCTTTTTTATCGGTATTTAAAACAGTATTTTAAATAGAATTTATAACTTTACGTTTTACTCACCGTCTAAGAAGCTTTTCAGCTGCTCTGAACGTGAAGGATGACGTAATTTACGTAATGCTTTTGCTTCAATTTGACGAATACGCTCACGTGTTACATCAAACTGCTTACCCACTTCTTCCAAAGTATGATCAGTATTCATATCGATACCAAAGCGCATTCTCAAGACTTTCGCTTCACGAGCTGTTAAACCAGCGAGTACTTCATGAGTAGCACCTTTAAGGTTTTCAGAGGTTGCAGAATCAACAGGAAGCTCACCACTACCATCTTCAATAAAGTCACCTAAGTGTGAATCTTCATCATCACCAATAGGCGTTTCCATTGAAATTGGCTCTTTAGCGATTTTCAATACTTTACGGATTTTATCTTCTGGCATTACCATACGCTCAGCTAATTCTTCTGGCGTTGGTTCACGGCCCATTTCTTGTAACATTTGACGAGAAACACGATTTAACTTGTTAATGGTTTCAATCATATGCACTGGAATACGGATAGTACGCGCTTGGTCAGCAATTGAACGGGTAATTGCTTGGCGAATCCACCATGTTGCATAAGTTGAGAATTTATAACCACGACGGTATTCAAACTTATCTACCGCTTTCATCAAGCCGATGTTACCTTCTTGAATTAAATCAAGGAACTGTAAACCACGGTTGGTATATTTCTTAGCAATTGAAATTACAAGACGTAAGTTGGCTTCAACCATTTCTTTTTTAGCACGACGCGCTTTCGCTTCACCAATTGACATACGACGGTTAATATCTTTAATACCGTGAATGTTTAAGTGAGTTTCGTCTTCAATTTGGTTTAACTTGTAAATACAACGTTCAACGTCAAGTTCAACATCACTTAAGCGAGTTGAATATGGATTACCTGCTGATTTTTCCTCTTCAAACCATTCCTTTGAAGTTTCATTACCTGGAAATATTTTGATAAAAGTTGTTTTAGGCATGCCTGCACCAACAACACAATGTTTCATGATCAAACGCTCTTGCACACGTAATCTGTCCATCATGCTACGCATGTTTTTAACTAATTTATCAAATAATTTAGGGATTAAACGGAATTCTTTAAAGACTTCAGCTACGGCATCGATAGCTTCTTGAGCATCTTTATGACCACGACCTTTAGCATCGATTATTTTGTTTGCATTTTCATGAGCTTCACGTAAAGCAGTAAACTTCTCGCGCGCTAGCTCAGGATCAGGACCCGTATCTTCTTCTTCTTCGTCCTCGTCATCATCGTCAGAGCCTTCTTTATCTTCGTCTTCTAACTCTTCTTTTGATAATTCACTACCAACATGCGTTGCTGCAGCGGCTACATCATCATCTTCAGCATCTGGGTCTAAGAACCCAGTAATGATATCGGTTAGGCGAATTTCTTCTGCTTCGAAGTTATCCCACATTTCTAATAAATAGTTTATTGCAGGTGGGTATTCAGAAACACTACGCTGTACTTCTTTGATACCTTCTTCAATACGCTTGGCGATAACAATTTCGCCTTTACGAGTAAGAAGTTCTACAGTACCCATTTCACGCATATACATACGAACAGGATCTGTTGTTCTACCAATTTCGCTTTCTACTGTTGCAAGTGCTTGAGCTGCAGCTTCAGCAGCATCTTCATCAGTATTTGCTTCGCTCATCATCAAAGTGTCTTGATCTGGTGCGTTTTCAAATACTTGAATACCCATATCATTAATCATACTAACGATATCTTCAACTTGATCAGAGTCGATAATGTCTTGTGGAAGATGATCATTAACTTGCGCAAACGTTAAATAACCTTGTTCTTTACCTTTGGTTATCAAGTCTTTAAGTCTAGATTGAGGAGCTTGTTCCATTGACGAGTGTCCACCTGTATATTATAAATATGGGATGTAAAATTTGTGCTTGAAATATTAGTAAAGGCTAATAAATGGCGCAATAAAGCCGGAAATTATAGCGAATTTTTCAGACAGTTACCAGCTAATATCTTGTCTTAATCGCCCTTTAAAAAGCCAAAGCATTATCGGCTAAACTTCATTAGTGCAGCTAAGTATAGCTAATACTATAAGTTAAGCATTTAATATCGCTTGTAACTCTTGTTTTTCTTGGGCTGTCATTTGCCCGGCACGTGCTTTCTGTAATAAAACTTCAGCGCGCTGTTCAACGAAATTATTTAATAGTTTTTCAATACTATCGAGAAAAACATCCGTTGCAGCATCGGCTTCAACATGATGCTGCCAACACATCAACTTAGCCAATTGCGCCCCCTGCTCTGTACCGCGAAAGTATTCGAGTAATTGTGGCGTTTTTATTTCAGGGTTTTGCTTACAGACCGCGAGTACTTGGCTTAACAAGTCAATTCCAGGCGCCGTTAGTGGCTGTAAGACATTAATATCATCTAAGTTAGTAGCTATATGGGGATGCTCTACCAATAAAGCAAGCGCTAATCTTACGGGCGTCACTTTAGTACTCTTTCGTACGGCTTTTTTTGGTTCGTTGCCTTGCGTTTTTTTGCTATATTTCGCTAAAAATTGCTCCGTTCCCATGCCAAAGCTATTGGCCAACTCTGTCAGTATTGCATCTTTTAAATGACTATCAGGGAGCTTATCTAAATAAGGCTGAAATGACTCCACTAAAGCCGCTCTGCCTTCATGACCACTCATATCTATTTTCAACATGAGCTGTTCAAATAAAAATTTTGATAACGGCATAGCGCTATCAAGAAACTCTTCAAAAGCTGCCTGTCCCTGTTTTCTAATTAAAGAATCTGGATCTTCACCATCAGGGACAAAAACGAATTTTAATGAAAAACCATCTCGAATAAGGGGTAAAGCATTTTCCATTGCACGCCATGCAGCATCTCGTCCCGCGCGATCGCCATCGTAGCAACAAATCACATCGGGTACAGTTCTAAATAGGGTTTGCAGTTGTTCAAACGTGGTTGCGGTTCCGAGTGATGCCACGGCATAATCAACACCATGTTGAGCAAGTGCTACTACATCCATATAGCCCTCGACCACAACTAAGCGTTTCAGTTGTTTATTAGCTTGTTTGGCTTCATGTAAACCGTAAAGCTCCTGACCTTTGTGGTAAATACGAGTTTCTGGTGAGTTCAAATATTTTGGTTTTTCATCACCTAAGACACGTCCACCAAAACCAATCACTCGACCACGCTTATCACGAATTGGAAACATAATGCGTCCACGAAAACGGTCATAAGGACGGTTTTTCTCACCCGAAATAGCCATACCTAGATCAACCAATTGCTGATTAGCTTGTCCATTTCGCGAGAAGGAGTTCATCATGCCATCCCAAGCATCGCTGATGTAACCAATGCCAAAGCGTTTTACCACTTCACCACTTAAACCTCGACCTTTCAAATAATCTATTGCTGTGACTTTATCTTTCGCTACTTTCAATTGCTGTTGAAAGAAACGACTAATTTGTAGCATCAACTCATAATCATCTTGTTTTTGCTGATGAATTTGTTGTTGTCTGCGCTGTTCAGCTGGGCTAGCAGTATTTTCTTCACGAACAACGTCCATACCGCAATGTGAGGCAAGCTCTTCTACCGCATCAGGAAAATCAAGACGATCAAATTCCATCAAAAAAGAGATGGCATTACCGTGTTCACCACAACCAAAGCAATGATAAAACTGCTTATCTTGACTAACAGTAAAAGAAGGTGATTTTTCATTATGAAATGGACAGCAAGCTTGGTAATTTTTACCTGCTTTTTTTAATGGTACTCGACTATCTACTAGCTCGACAATGTCTGCCCTGCTAAGTAAATCATCAATAAATTGTCGAGAAATGCGTCCAGCCATAGCGAAAAGTATCTTTATCAAAGGGAAAATAAAACAAGACTATTCTACACAATAGCAGCGTAAATGTGCTCGCTAATTTTCAAGTTTCAGTAAAAAAAAGGCAATAAAAAACCGCAAGGACTTTCGTCATTGCGGTTTAATTTAATGCCTTACTTGCTGTGTTAACTATGATGCATTAAGTGCAGCTCTTACTTGACCGCTAACAGCGCCCATATCGGCTTTACCTTGCATTAATGGTTTTAACACTGCCATTACTTTGCCCATATCAGCCATAGAAGCTGCTCCAGACTCGGTAATTGCATTAGCAATTAATTCATTAATTTCATCTGCGCTAAGCGGCTTTGGCAAGAAAAACTCTAAAGCAGACACTTCTGCTGCTTCTTTTTCTGCTAACTCATCACGACCACCTTCGCTAAACATTTTAATAGACTCTTTACGCTGCTTAACCATTTTGGTTAATACCGCTGTAATATTGTCATCTGTTGCTTCAGTATCATGATCAATTTCTGCTTGCTTAACAGCAGAAAGTGCCATGCGAATAACACCAAGACGTAATTTGTCTTTAGCACGCATAGCAATTTTCATTTCATCTTTGAGTTGTATTAGAAGAGACATCTAAATCAGCTCACTCTTTCTTAAGGGAAAGACTACTAAGGGTTCTTAAAAAAGAATCTTAGTACATGCGAACGCGACGAGCGTTCTCACGAGAAACTTTCTTCGCAGCACGTTTAACAGCAGCTGCTTTCTTACGCTTACGTTCCCAAGTTGGCTTTTCGTAACATTCGCGACGACGAACTTCTGAAAGGATACCTGCTTTTTCACATGAACGTTTAAAACGACGTAATGCAACGTCAAATGGTTCGTTTTCTCTTACTTTAATTACTGGCATGTACTTTATTACCTTAGTTTAAAATCTATATAAATCGGTGACTGATTTCGGTTCGGCCATTACAATTATTTGTAATGCTTTCCTCATCTGCACCCGCTCTATCAAAAATGGGTGACGTATTCTACTGCTAAGCATGTAACAATGTAAAGGTTAATTTCATAACATTTATCGAATTACACTGGTGTCTCGCCTATAAACGCAGTAAAATCGCTTCGCTTATTTTTACTGTATTTAACAGAAGTAATAATTAGCTAATATTTCTTTTTCTTTGAGACTATAACTATGCGTATTTTGGGTATTGAAACTTCTTGTGATGAAACGGGTATTGCCATTTATGATGATGGTCAGGGCGACCGTCCACAAGGGATACTCGCGCATCGTTTATATAGCCAAATTGCGGTGCATGCCGATTACGGCGGTGTAGTACCAGAGCTAGCATCAAGAGATCATGTCCGTAAAACCATTCCTCTGATTAAAGAAGTATTAGCTGATGCTAACCTTACCCCACAGGATCTTGATGGTGTTGCCTATACTGCAGGGCCCGGTTTGGTGGGCGCGTTATTAGTTGGTTGTTCAATTGGCCGAAGTTTAGCTTACGGCTGGAAATTACCTGCAGTGCCTGTTCATCACATGGAAGGTCATTTACTCGCTCCCATGCTAGAGGATGATGTGCCAGAATTTCCTTTTGTCGCATTGTTGGTTTCTGGCGGACATACCATGTTAGTGCGGGTTGATGAAATTGGTGAATATAAGTTGTTGGGCGAGTCGGTTGATGATGCCGCTGGTGAAGCTTTTGATAAAACAGCCAAACTACTTGGCTTAGACTACCCAGGTGGCCCGGTACTTTCTAAAATGGCAGAAAGCGGTCAAGCAGGTCGCTTTAAATTACCACGCCCAATGACAGATAGACCTGGACTTGATTTTAGCTTCAGTGGTTTAAAGACGGCAGCTGGCACCTTGGTTCGAAAAGAGTGTGAAAACTTATCAAGTGATGCGTTAAAACAAACCCACGCTGATATTGCTCATGCTTTTCAACAAGCGGTTGTCGATACTTTAGCAATTAAGTGTAAACGTGCCCTGCAGCAAGAAAATTTAAATCGTTTAGTGATTGCTGGTGGTGTTAGTGCAAACAGTGCATTGCGTGAAAAACTTGCAGTAACAACAAAGAAGCTTGGCGGTAGTGTTTTTTACCCTCGCCCTGAATTCTGTACTGACAATGGCGCTATGATTGCTTATGCTGGTTTACAAAGACTTAAAGCTGGCACTGATGCCGACTTAACGTTTAAAGCTAATCCAAGATGGCCTTTAGACTCTTTACCGTCGGTAAAAAGCTAGTACCGCAAGCCACATTAGAAAAGTCTTTCCGTTAACAACCCATAACTTTATTAGATTTTATGGGTTATCTTACTTTCTGTACCTTTAATTAAGCGTTTGATATTTTCTCTGTGACGAAAAACAATCAATGCACTCAGCATCAACGTTGGATAAACATATAAAGGTTTTAAGAAGTAGACATATAAAGGGGCGATAGAGACAGTAATAATCGCTGCTAAACTTGAATATTTACTAAACTTAACCACTAATACCCAAGTCAAAATTAACAAGCCACCCAAAGTCAATCCGATAGGCAGCAAAGTACCTAACGCGGTTGCTACTGCTTTTCCACCTTTGAAATTAAAAAATATTGGGTACATATGCCCCAAACAGGCAGCAACACCAATAAATCCAAGATATAAAGGTTCAATCTTTAAGAAGTATGCTCCCCAAACAGGAATAGTCCCTTTAAGAATATCCAAAAATAACACAGTCGCTGCGGTGAGCTTGTTACTCATTCTGAGCACATTAGTCGCTCCCGGGTTTTTAGAGCCGGTAGTTCTAGGATCGGGCAACCCTAAAAATTTACACACTAAAATAGCACTAGAGATTGAACCAATTAAATAGGCTGCAATAATCATAGCGATGGTTAGTAATAGCATTTACTGAATAATTTCCTATTAAGAACAAAAAAGTTAGCGATAAAAAGCTAAATATTATTCTATCTCCATATCTGCTAGTTTTTCTATAACTTCGCAGGTAAAATCGCCTTTTATTTTGTAACATTTGTATTGCTTGTGCAATAGTTCGTCACCAAGGTAACAGGTTAGTCATGGATAAGGTATTTATTAAAGGTTTGAGTATTCAAACAACCATTGGTTTTTTTGACTGGGAAAAGCAGATTAAGCAAACCTTAGTGATTGATCTAGCAATGGGTTGGAACACTGCCAAGGCAGCAGAAAATGATGAACTGGCAAAAACCTTAGATTATGCTGATATTTCGGTAGCCATTGAAAAATTTGCTAACGACAACACAGTAGATTTAATTGAAACACTTGCAGAGCGCATGGCGAGTTTCTTAATGGAAGCATACAGTATTCCCTGGTTAAAGCTTGCAATAGGTAAACCGGGTGCGGTGCACAATGCCCAAACTGTCGGCGTAGAGATTGAACGTGGCCAACAAAACGCCAAGAGCGCTGGTTAATGGCACAAATTTATATATCACTTGGTAGTAATATCGAACGTGAGCACAATGTTAAGCAAGGGCTCATCGCTTTAGCGCATGCCTTTGATCTTGACTTTGCACAATTAACCTTATCATCATTATTTGAATGTGAAGCCATTGGCTTTAATGGTCCGCTTTTTTATAACATGGTTATAGGAATAGAGTGCCAGCAAAGTGTTGTGCAGGTAGCCAGTATGTTACGCGAAATCGAGTTTACTCACGGCCGGGATCACAGCGCGAAAAAGTTTAGCCCGCGAACCTTAGATCTCGACTTGTTATTATATGATGATTTAATTATCGAACAGCCGGCACAATTGCCTCGCGATGAAATAACAAAAAATGCCTTTGTGCTTTGGCCTTTAAGCCAGATAGCACCGGAGCTTATTCACCCAATATTAAAGCAAAGCTATGCTGATTTATGGCAAAACTATGATCACGCTAGCCAACAATTAAGTATTGTAGATAATTGCTGGTAGCACTTATCTAGAAAATAATATTTCTGTCAGTTAAAGGATAACTAACACCACATGAGTACCCTAGAAATTATCATTCTTGCGTTAATGCAAGGTTTAACCGAATTTTTACCTATTTCAAGCTCAGCCCACCTAATATTACCTTCGCAAATTTTAGGCTGGCAAGATCAAGGGTTAGCATTTGATGTCGCTGTACACGTTGGCACACTCTTGGCCGTAATGATGTATTTTCGTAAAGAAGTTGGCGCTATGGCGGTTGCATGGTTCGGCACTGTTGGTGTTGGCCCGGAAAAAGGCACTCAAAGTTTTGATGGCAAACTTGCTTGGTGGATTTTATTTGCCACCATCCCTGCAGGCCTATTTGGTTTATTTGGTAAAGATTATATCGAAGAGCATTTACGTTCGGCACTGGTTATTGCTGCAACCACTTTACTCTTTGGCTTTCTTTTAGGTTTTGCCGATATCAAAGCAGGTAATCGCAAAACTCACAAACCGATGGAAAAGCTTGGCATAAAGGGCGCAATGTTAATTGGTTTAGCTCAAGCTGTGGCACTTATCCCAGGTACCTCACGTTCAGGTATTACCATGACAATTGGTTTAATGTTGGGCTTGAGTCGAGATAACGCCGCTCGCTTTTCTTTTTTACTGTCTATTCCCGCGATTGCAATGGCAGGCAGTTATTTAACCCTTAAACTTGTGTTATCAACAGAAGCCGTTGACTGGTATGCCATGGGGCTTGGTAGCATACTTGCCTTTGTTAGTGCCTATGCGTGTATTCACTACTTTCTTATTTTATTAGAAAAGCTCGGTATGATGCCATTTGTTATCTATCGATTAATCTTAGGTGTTGGTTTGCTTTGGTTTGTTCTAGGCTAAACCTTGAAAGCGATACCAGTAAGCCGCATATTAAATGCATTAAATAGCACATTCAGGACAATATATGATTGCCATTACCTTAGATAACTTTCAACAAGCGGTTGTTGAACAATCAAAAAGCAAGTTAGTACTCGTGTGCTTCTGGGCAGACCAAGTACCAGAAAGTGTAGATTTGCGTGATAAATTATCAGCGAAACTAGCAAGCTTGACTGAACATATTTCTCTAGCGACGGTAGACTGTCAAAGCCAAGGGCAAATTGCGCAACAATTTGGTATCCAAGGCTTGCCAACAGCTATATTACTGAAAGATGCCCAACCCCTTGATGGTATCTCAGGCCCACAAGATGAAGCCAGCATTGCTGTATTTCTTGATAAACACTTACCTAAGCCTGAAGATATTTTACTTGCTCAAGCCAAAGTCGCGTTAGAAGATAATCAATTAACTGAAGCTAACAATGCGATAACGCAGGCTTACCAAATTGATAATGCTCGTGCTGATATTAAATTGGTCATGATCGATGTATTACTGCAAACGGGCAAAACTGAAGATGCTAAAGCACTATTAGCAACGATTATGATGGTTGATCAAGATAGCGACTACCAAGCGTTAGTCGCGAAAGTAGAGTTGGCTGAAAAGGCGGAGAATTCTCCTGAGATTCAAGCACTAGAAGCGCAATTAAAGTCAACTCCTGATGATATTAACCTCAGCCATCAACTTGCCGCACAATATAGCCAAGTTAACCGCCATAAGGATGCGTTAACCTTGTTGTTTCGTCTAGTACAAGCTGGTGATGAGACGACTAAGGGCAAAAGCAAAGAGCTGTTTATAGATATATTAAAAGCTTTGCCTGATGGCGATCCACTTGCGCTTAAATTTCGCCGAAAACTATACACTTTAATGTACTAGCGCATGAAGTGAGTACATTGATTTAACAGTTAAGTTTAAGGTTAAGGTTAAGGTTAAGGTTAACAAGTAGCACAACAAAAAAGCCCAACTCATACAGATGAGTCGGGCTTTTTATTAACCATTTAACTAACGATTGTTATGGCAGGTGCTCACTCGCCAGGTAATCGTGAGATTGCATTTCTTGCAGTCGACTTAAGCAGCGCTTAAATTCAAAAGCGAGTCTACCACCGCTATATAAATCTTCTAAAGCAAGCTCAGCAGACATAATAAGTTTTACATTTCGTTCATAAAACTCATCCACTAAAGCAATAAACCGTCGAGTAGAGTCATCACTATCCGGTCCCATTTCTTTAACATTACCCATTAATACCGTGTGATATAACTGACTAATTTCCATGTAATCGCCTTGGCTTCGCGCACTTTCACAAAGTACACTAAAGTCAAAATACACCACGCCATCACTGACCATCACAGTGTCTAGCTGACGGTTATTAATTTCAATCGTCTGCCCGGTTTTTCCTTCATCTGTCGATAGCTGTTTAAAATAATGCTCAAGGTTTTCACTAGCCGCCTTATCAAGAGGATAATGGAATATCTCAGCTTGCTCTAAGGTTCTTAAGCGATAATCGACACCACTATCAACATTAACTATAAGGGTGTGTTCGTTAATCAACTTAATCGCAGGTAAAAAGCGCTCACGTTGTAAGCCGTTTCGATACAACTCATCGGGAATAATGTTTGACGTTGCCACCAGCGTGACATTATGCGCGAACAACTCTTCAAAAAGCGTTCCTAAAATCATGGCATCGGTAATGTCAGAAACAAAAAACTCATCAAAACAGATTATTTGTGTTTCTTTAGCAAACTTTTTCGCAATCACCTTAAGTGGATCCGATTGCCCAGATAAGGCCTTTAGTTCTTGATGAACTCGGTGCATAAAGCGATGAAAGTGCACTCGCATTTTGTTTTCAAAAGGCAAACTATCATAAAAGGTATCCACCAAATAGGTTTTTCCTCGACCGACACCACCCCAAAAGTACAAGCCTTTTACCGGCGTTGCTGCCTGCTTCTTATAGACCTTTTTCCAGCGGTTTAATACTTTTTTAAAACCTGAAACCGCAACGGGACGACTTTGTAAATCATCGTATAAACGCTGTAGATGTTTAACGGCATTTTCTTGCGCCGCATCAAAAAGAAAATCATCTCGGGTTAAATCTTGTTTATACTTATCGATAGGAGAGAGCTTAATCATTGAGAGCCTATGTTGGTTTTAGCAAATACCTAATGCGTGTCGAAACACCTGAAAAAGAAACATTTACGCTAGGAGTTGTCGGCTTGTTAAATCACTTTTTTACAGCAACTTGTTTGGTGTTTAGACAAGGTAGAATATGTAATGTGCAACTAACTACTTAAACATACGTTAACCAAGTATAAATTTTAACCCTGAAAGCTCAACACTCGCTAATATTTTAACTTAGTAATTTGTGTTGATGGTAGTATAATCTAACTTGGCAGTGTTTTTTTATATCCAGCCATTTAATTTCTAAATACAAAGTAAGGTAAAGCCTATGAATGTTGTAATAGCTCTAATTGTTTTCATCGCCGGCGCAATAGGTGGTTTTTTCGCAACTCGTCTTCTTTCCAGCACAAGCCAAGAACAACGTAAGTTAGCCGAACAAGTTAATAAAAGTGAAGCTGCTTTAGATCAATACAAGCTTGACGTTGCTGAGCACTTGTCAAGCTCGGCAAAATTACTCGACCAAATGAATAGCACTTGCCAAACAGCCATGAAGCAAATGCAAGAAAGTACACAGCTACTCCAAAAAGCAACGACAGTAGAAGCTGAAGGCATGCCATTTTTCTCAGCTGAAACCCAGCAACAACTTGCACAAACGGCGACATTGCGTCATCAAAAGCGTGACAGTGAAAATGTTGAAGCGATGACAGAGCCACCACTTGATTATTCAAATGATCCGAGTGGTTTATTTGTCGATCAGAAACAAAAAGTTACAACTGCAGAGTAATTTGATACACGATTTTCTGAACTAAAAGCTTTTAGTTCAGTCTATTTTGGAGTATTTATAAAAGTTAACTGACTCAGTTAACTTTTTTTTTGAAAATTTCGGAGAACTCTTAAATATGAAAAAGTCATCTAAAATGTCTAAATTATCCATGGTTATCAGTGCTGCTTTAATCTCCTCTACTTTAGCACTAACTGTTGCACCTGCTCATGCAAATTGGCCTGTTCAGGTTGAAGGTCAGAAGATGCCTAGCTTAGCGCCAATGCTTGAAGGTGTAACTCCTGCTGTTGTTAGCATCTCTGTCAAAGGAACTCATAAGGTTTCACAACAGAACGTACCTGATGCCTTTAAATTTTTCTTTGGTAATAAAGGCCAAAATCAACCACAGCAAAGACCTTTTCGCGGTTTAGGCTCTGGTGTCATTATTGATGGTGATGAAGGTTATATCGTCACTAACAACCATGTTATTGAAAATGCTGACGAGATACTTATTACCTTAAAAGATGGTCGTCAGTTAGAAGCTAAAAAACTGGGTAGTGATGCAAAAAGTGATATCGCACTATTACAGATTAAAGCCGATAACTTAAGTGAAATTAAATTGGCAGACTCAGACAACTTACGTGTTGGCGACTTTACCGTAGCCATAGGTAGTCCATTTGGTTTAGGTCAAACTGTCACATCAGGCATTGTTAGTGCGCTAGGTCGCAGTAACTTAAATATTGAACACTATGAAGATTTCATTCAAACCGATGCGGCAATCAATAGCGGTAACTCTGGCGGTGCTCTCGTTAACTTACGTGGCGAACTCATTGGTATTAATACCGCTATTTTAGGCCCTGGCGGTGGTAATGTTGGTATTGGCTTTGCCATTCCAAGCAATATGATGCACAACCTAGTTAAACAGATCATTGAGTTTGGCGAAGTACACCGCGGTATTCTTGGTGTTTCAGGTCGCAGCGTCAACAGTGAAATTGCCAAAGCAATGGAGCTAGAAACCAACCAAGGCGGCTTTATCGAACAAGTTATGCAAAACTCTGCTGCGGACGAAGCAGGCATAAAAGCAGGTGATGTTATTGTTGCGGTAAATGGCAAAAAAATCAAAAGCTTCTTTGAGTTACGTGCCAAAATTGGCTCCATTGGCGCTAACAAAAAAGTTAAGTTAACCGTTATTAGAGACGGTGATGAAGAAGTCTTTACCGTTAAGTTAAAACAAGATCAAAGTGCTGATATTGCCGCAGTAAGTATTCATAGGATGCTTGATGGTGCAAAGCTTGAAAATGATGCAAAGAAACAAGTTATTATTATAGAGGATGTGGCAGATAGCTCTCCGGCACAAATTGCGGGGTTACAAGCTGGCGATATTATCACTGGGGTTAATCGCAGCCGTATCAAAGATATTGCACAGCTTCGTGATTACTTAAAAGATAAAACAGGCGTATTAGCGCTTAACATTGTTAGAGACAATCAAGCGCAATATATAATGATACGTTAAATCATTAGCTTATTAGGCTACTAACGGTCTAACGACTTAACCTAAAAGCTGGTTACCCTGAGTTAAGCTATTGTCTAGCTGAAGCCAGTGTAATCAGCTTTTTTTATGTTACACTGAAAATAATATACGACACACCATAAGCTATATCTTGAAATTATTATCCTCCCTAAAATACACCATCACAGCCATCAGTTATGGTGTTTTCATCGCCGTCATTCTTCTGTTACTGGTACCTGGGCTAATTCCAGGGTTAAATGACTCTAGTTTTGCCAGCAGCCTATTTAGAGGAACTCAAGCACAACAAGCGCCGCTTTCATTTGCCAAAGCAGTAAGTTTAGCAAGCCCCGCTGTTGTTAATATTTACTCCGAGCAAATAGAGGTTAACCCACAATATGGCCGAAAAGCTCGTAAAAGTACTCGCTTAGGCTCTGGTGTCATTATGGATAGCCAAGGCTACATATTGACCAATTTGCATGTCATAAGGCAAGCAGATCTTATTCAAGTGTTACTGCAAAGTGGACAACTTTACCCGGCTGAACTTATCGGCTTTGATCACTACACTGATTTAGCGGTATTAAAGGTTAACGCCAGCAATTTACCTGTAATACCACAAAAAGAGCAACAAACATCACTGGCTGGCGATATCGTCTTAGCTATTGGCAACCCTTTGAATTTAGGGCAAACCGTAACCCAAGGAATTATCAGTGCCACGGGCCGAAATGGCTTAAGCAATACTAGCTATTTAGAGTTTTTGCAAATGGATGCTGCTATTAACGAAGGTAACTCTGGCGGCGCATTAATTAATAGTAATGGCATATTGGTTGGTATTAATTCTAGGAAGTTTACTCAATCAAACCCGCAGTTATC
>CAJXPG010000006.1 GCA_913057925.1 uncultured Colwellia sp.
AAGTTACACTGGAAATAAATAATATTATTACGGGTAGAAATTTCACATGTATCCTCAGAGCAACTTAACGCCGCGCTAAGCGGCAAAAAGTTGTTGGCTAAAATAAGTGAGGAACGAACAAAAGCCAACTGTTTTTTGTCCGCTCTTTAGCGCCTTGTTATAGCTCAACGCCACCTAACATGAGGCCAACTGATACAATCTATTCTGGGGTTAGATTTTAACGCCATACTTTTAGATACTACAGTTCCATGCATTTTATCTACAGAGAATAAGTACCAAAGGTTACCTTTGCCCAAATAATTGTCCATGTGTCCAGCGCCAAAATCCAAACTATCTCTTGCAGTAATTGCTCGGCTAATATGCATTTTAGGAGAAATACCAAACTCATCTATGATTTGATTACTACAAGTTACCACTTCATCAAGTTTTACGATCCCTTTTTCATATTGTTGATCTTCATTTATGTATGAGATGAAACTTATCAGCTCTTCATTTTCATGAGTTGATACTGTGAATATGTGAAAATCAGGAGAGTCGCCTTGTCCAATAGACTGAGTCACTTTATGAAAAGGGAAATTATTGCTCACTTTATATAAGGATATCTCCATTCCTTTTGTGATTTTCATGTTACCGACAGAAGATTCAGTGAATATAATTTTTTTTGATTCACTGCTACTAGCGGCAAAAGATAACAATATTAATAAAGTGATGATGTATCGCATACTACCCCTGAGCTATAACAGTTTATTAGGAGGAAAAATTCCGGCTTTCCACAAGCAGGGATTTATCTTCCATGATTTTTAATAAAACTAAGATTACTGCATTCATTACACTATATCAATAAGTTATAAAAACCACTTCAACTGGTTGATGTGTGAAAGGCGGAATTATTCCCGCTTTCTTGTAGAAAGCCGGATTTATGCTGTACTGTACTTAAATACAGTTACTTTATTTTTTATTTTGCCTTTATTATTTTTACCGTATACCGCTGATCAATTGAGACTAAAACGTCGCGCAAAAAGAACAAAACAAACTTATTTGTATTGGATAAAAGCGTATAACCTTGCCAATCAATGTTATCGACAGCTAATCGAGCGTGTGAAACGACTGAAACGACAAATTAATGAGTTTTACACAATCGAATACCAACGAAGTGTTGTCTGGGGGGGGAAGTGACTTAGCCGTTTTAAAGTAAAAGAGAGCAGAGCCTTTTACTCTTTCTTTTGACGTTAAAGGGTCTAGCAGCGTAGCTTTCTAGCCATGAACTTGAGAACGCTCTAGTTATCAAGAATACTAACCCCGAGAAAACTAATTCGGGGTCGTATAAAACTAGCTCCTAGAACAAACTAAAAGCTTTCATCATAAAATTTGTAATCAATAGGCAGTTCTAAAAGCTTTTTTTCTCGCTTTTTATTATCAAAAAACTTTTTGCCTTTTTTCATTCGTTTTGTGTTCCAGTCAGGGTGGTCAAAACTGGTTGGCAATGGGTTAGGCATGGCTTTAAGATGCGCGGCAAATTGCTTTTTTATACTGGCATATTCAGGGTTATGGGTAATATTTTCATAACCTCGGCCATCAAAACTACCGTTAGTTTTATATAAACGTCCTTGCTCTTTACCATAAACAGGCGCAACGGCTTCTAGCAGGTAGTCTTTAGTTCTAACAAGCGTTGCAGGCCCTGGAAATGAATAAATAACGGGTTTAGTGTGCTCTGAGCCCCCTTTTAGAAAAGCCGCCATACTGGTGCCGTCCACATTAAAGTGAGCAGGTATTTTGGCCCCAGCTAACTCTGCTATGGTTGGTAGTACGTCAGTAAAGTCCATTAACTCATCAGTCATTTCTCGTTGTTTAACATCTGCTCCTGCCACAACAAATGGAACATGCACGCCGTATTCAACGCCCTTCCCTTTTGCCGAGGTTGCTGTGCCATTATCTGAGGCATAGATAATGTAGGTATTGTCCTCTATACCCAGATTTTCAATCTTTTTAACTATTTTGCCAACTAGCTTATCGGCATAATTAATTTGTGATAAAAAGTTTTTCGTCCCTTGAACACTGCTTTTGTTCACAATTTTATTCGAAGCAATCGCGCCTTTAGCAACATCATCAGGGGTGGGCGTATGTGCGCCATGAGGCAGCACCATAGTGTAATAAGCCAAAAACGGCTTATCTTGTTTTGCTTGTTGGTCAATAAAATCAACAATAGCATCTGAAAAAATGTCAGGGCCATAATCTTTCATGGTGGTGGCTAAAACTTTACCATTTTGAATAATGCCAGGTTTCCAATAGCGTGAAATTTTCGGTGCACCTGTGATGGCTGAGGCTTCCCATGTATCATCTGGAATAAGCTTTTTACCTAAGATTTTTTCAAATGCTTTCGGGCTCGCATTCCAAGCGGTATAGGTATCAACGCCTAGGGCTTCTGAGTCACTCAGTAGATCATAACCTGATGGGTTGTGCCACTTTCCAGATACGGCTACCGCATAGCCTGCATCTTTAACAAGCTTGGTAAAGGAAGGTAAGCGCCCTTTATTTTTATAATCATCTTGGTTTTCTAAATAATAAATTTTATTGTCATAAGCGCCATTATTTGTCGCATAATTGCCACTTAATATCATTGAGCGAGATGGACCACAAATCGCTTGTGTCCAAGCGTGTTTAAAAGCGACGCCACGCTGAGCTAAAGCATCAATATTGGGCGTATTACTGGGAACGCCCTTTTTTACTTTATATAGGCCAAATTCTTCAAAACCTGCATCATCCGATAAGATAACAACAAAGTTAGGTTGCTTAGCAACACTTATCGATGACAGTAAACTTAGCAAAGCAAGTAATATAACTTTTTTCATAACCGATCTCTTTAGAGTAAAAAGCCCAGACATGCTGGGCTTTAATTTTTGCAACACTTTAGCTAAATGCTATCAGTGTTACCACTTGGCTAATTTAATTAAAATTTACCGGTAACACTTATACGATATCTACGACCACTGGCATTGTAAGCATTTAAACGTTCTGTTGAACCAATTTGCTCCCAGTATGGTAGCTGATCTAAGTAAGAGGTACTTACTTCATCGGTAATATTCACACCTTGTAATACTAATTTAATACCTTTAGTGATATTAACCGATGCAGATAAATCAAATTGACCATAGGCATCACGATACTGTGCATTTTCTTGTGGACCAAATGCTTGCATCAAATATTCTGAGCGATAGTTGTGCGATAACCTAACAAAGAAGCTATCCCCTTCGTAAGCGAGTGTTGTATTGAAGGTGTTTTTTGATAAACCTTCAAGTGGGAACGTAGCCCCTTCAACCTCTTTACCTGTATCCGGATCAACAAGTTGTGCTTCACTTTCACTATAGGTGTAGTTAAATTTAACAGATAAGTTAGCTAAGTAACTTGGTAAGAAATCTAAATCTTTATAGACGTTAACTTCTGCCCCTTTAACAATTGATGCCGGGCCATTCATCGGACGGCTAATTTCAAACAATAAACAACCATTTTCATCGGCATCTTGATCAGGGTTACTTGCAGGAATACAGTTATCTGGTGTTGGGAATGGGTCAACTGTCGTTACTTTTTGAATATAATCTTGCATGTCTTTATAAAAAAGACCTAACGAGATCATACCGGTTTTCCCCATGTAATGTTCGAAAGAAACATCAACTTGATCTGAGATAAACGGGTTTAAATATGGGTTACCACTTTTAACTTTTGGGTTACCCGCACCATAACTTACCGTTAATTTTGGTCCCACTTCACCAAACGTTGGTCTCGCCATTACACGCCCAACAGCAAAGCGCATTAAGCTGTCTTCAGTAAAAGAATAACGTAAATTTAATGAAGGTAAGGCTTCAGTGAAGTCGTGCTCAAAGCTTCTCGCTTCAACCACTTCTACAGGGTTACCATCTTCATCAATAGTTTTAACTTTACTGGCACCATTACTCTCAGTATCAGTGCGCACAACCCTGACACCAAAGTTACCCACCAATGAATCATCATCATTAGCAAAGTTCAGTTGTACATAACCAGCAAGGGTATTTTGATTAATGATTGTTGCTTTTAATGGGTCAGGCACTGAATTTTCAAGATTTTTTAATTCATCTCTTGTTAAGCCAAAATCGGCAAGACCACCATCAAGGTCTGGTACCGGCCAACTATAAACTGTATTTCCGGTAACATCGTCGAAGAAATTATCTACAGGGAACTCAGCTTGCACGCCTTCGTTACCAATTCTAGAATCCCAGTTATAACCATCGACGCCTTCAGCATTTTTAGTAAAGCGAGGTTCATCCGCATCTCTATCTTTTGTTCTATCGGTATATCTAACACCAAATTCAATTAAACTGACATAAGCAAAATCAAAATCATAATCAAAATCAAGCATAGCCGCTAATTCATTATCTTTGGTTAAGTCAGTCGATGAGGTTACCGCACTGATTTTATATTCATCAGCATCAAACATCGATTGATTAATATCACCATGCTGGATCAGTGAAGGGATATCACCTAAGCGCGTATCAAAAGCATAAGGCACTTTAGTTTGAAGATCATATTTAAGACGAATAGCCTCCGGCGTTGTTAACTCTGTCATTGAATAACCAACAGCACCTGAAACACGCATAGAATCAAAGTTTTGATTGATTTCAAGTCCAACAACGACGTTTTCTTTTTCTTTAGTTTTCCAATAGGCTGTGCTGTTGTTTGAACCTAAACGATTTGCCATAGGTACGCCATTTTCATCAGATAAATAGCCATTACCCGCCAGCACTGAATTATTACCATTAAGGATCATAGAGCTTGGCTCAACATACCCCATACCCGCAGAAAACACCTGAGATTCTTCACTTTCTTCAGAAGCTGAGTAAGTAGTATCAAAAATAACTTCCATACTATCTGTTGGTCTCATTTCAAAAGTAACTGCTGCACCAAGGCGTTCACGTTCTTTATTTTTTGTACCGTATTTTAAGCTTTTTGGTCTAGCTGCTCCGTATTGACCTAAGTCAACACCATTAAGGTATCTATCGGGATGGCCCTCAGGTAGGGTATAAAGTTTTCCTTCAGAGCTATCATCAATGCCACCTTTGGCACCATTTTTCTCACCCGTTACCGAGGCTGGCATAAAATAACCATCAACCGCAAAAGCATCTTGGCGTAAATAACGTTTTTCATAGTTAATACCACCTGAAAAACCAAAGGTTCTATCAGCGAACTGATCAACGTAGTTGATTGAAAATTTAGGACTAGCTTTATCAACTAGCTCAGCGTATTCAGCTCCACCATTTACTACCAACTTCATGCTTTTAGCATCAAGAGCTCTACGGGTTTTTAAGTTAATGCTACCACCTAAAGAGCCTTCTACCATAGATGCACTTGGTGTTTTAAATACTTCTACCTTTTCTAATAAACCAGAATCGAATGCTTCTAAATTAACGCCTTGATCATCACCACTTGAAGTCAGTGTTTTTCCGTTTACAGAAATTCGGTTTAACGCTGGCCCCATACCACGAATACTGACTTGAGAGCCTTCACCATCTTCTCGAGTGATTGAAACCCCGGTAATACGCTGTAAAGCCTCGGCAATGTTTGCATCAGGCATTTTACCGATATCTTCAGCGATAATGGCATCTACAACACCAACCGCTTCCTTTTTCATATCACGAGATTTTTGTTCTGATGCACGAAAGCCAACAACTTCAATAACTTCAACAGATTTCTCTTTAGCTGCATCGTTTTTTTGTTGTTCTTCTTCAGCTGCGTGTACCGTAGGGTTCACCATTAATAATGATGCGGTACTCATTATCGCAACTTTACATGCTAATGATAGCTTTGCCATTTTGAACATTTTCATTCGCTAATTCTCCCGATAAGTATAATGTCACACTTTCTTTTTATAGTTATATTTTTATATGTTACTAATCTGTCATGGTTCCCTGCACTGCTTTTCATTTTATAAATAATAAACAGGAAGACATCTATTATCGTACAATTAAAATGCTTTTTGCTTTTAATTTAAACAAACCGACATAGTGAACCCTATAAGTAATGTACACTTTTTAAAGAGATTATCTAGTTTTATTTACAATAAAAGTGTTTTTTATATAAAAACATCCGTTTTTGACGCCCGTTTTCAATTTTTTTACTGTTCTTGGAAGGAAATGCATTGGAGTGTCACGAGTGACAATAAAAAAAGCTGTTATTGAAAAATCAATAACAGCTTTGTAATCAGCAGGAGTCGCTAAATGTTTTACTCATCATAAAGGTAAATAAAACATTCGCTAAGATCTCAGTATTTATTCTTATAAATTGGCAGCATCAGGCTCTGTTACGATTAAATCACCAGCAACATCAATTTTGAAGGCATAAGCAAATTCACCAAACTTTTCTTTTGGAAATTGTAAATGCAAGCCCTTGTTATCGCGAGTCCAGGTAATACTTTCATCAGTACCTAATAAAGACACCTTACTAATCTTGCCTTTAGTGGAAATAGCATAATCACTGTTTAAGGTATTAATGGTTAGTTTGCCATCTTTTGGCCAATCTAACGCAATGGCATACAGTGCATTGTCTTTTTGGGTAAAGCGGATATCTTTAGCACCCAGTTTACGATGGTCCCACTTTATCTTCTCTTTACCCTTAATTTTTACTTGTTTGGTTACTTTAGTTGGCCCTTCGCCATAAACACTAAAGCGTCTTGTACCATAAATGGATTCGCCATTTACCTTCATCCAACGGCCAATGCCTTTCATGATGGCAATTTCTTCATCGGCAATCGAGCCATCACCTTTTGGCGTAAGGGATAAAAACATAATGCCGCCACGACTAGTAAAATCAATAATACTGTCGACTTGATAATCAGGTCCGTCACGGTATGTTTTATTGTTGACATAACTCCATGGGTAACCAATGGCTCTATCTGCTAACCAATAACCTTTTTGATGTTCAGGCATATCACGGCCATTCTCATAACTTTTTAACCCAACATGATCTGGAAAGTTAAAATTGGCGGCTAACTTGTTGGCGACAACAACATCTTGTTTACGTTCAGCTGATTCGTTGTAGAAATACGAAATCGCTTTGGTTACATTATCTTCGGTCGGGTGACCACCTTTCATTGAAGTCGTTAATCCATCAAACCAAATAAAGTCTGGCTTGTAGTTATCAACAACTTCGGTAATTTTTCCATACCAGTCGGCATTAAATTGCTCGGTAGAATCACGGCCATATTTCCAGAAAAAATCACCTAACTCAGGATCAGATAGCTCCCAGTTTTTATTAATCTTTGATGCGTCTTTACCTTTATTGGGTAATTCACCATAGGCATAGTTAAAGGTTCTACCGTGATGGAATGTGGCTGCTAATTTCATATCTGGATACTTAGCAACTTCAGCAGCGATTTCGCCATAAATATCTTTTTTAGGGCCCATGTTTTTAGCATTCCATCGGCTATATTTTGAGTCCCATAATAGAAAACCATCGTGATGAACTAAGGCGATACCACCAAATTTCGCGCCAGCTTCATTCATTAAGCCAACCCATTCACTCGCATTAAACTTTGGTGCGGTGAACTTTGGAATAAAGTCTGCGTAACCAAACTCTTCTAAAGAGCCATATTTTTTAGTGTGATACTCATATACGCCTTTTTTATTTTTTGGCGAGTACATCTGACGAAGGTAATCAGGACCACCATGTGCAGGTACAGAATAAATCCCCCAATGGGTATATACACCAAACTTGGCATCTATTAACCATTCAGGAATGTCTTTCTTGGCAATTGAATCCCAGTCGGCTTGATACTTATGCTGTTCTACAGCTTGCGCTGATAAACTAAAAGCACCTGCCGCAAGGGCTAGACTTAAATAAGAGCTTAAACGTGATTTTTTCATTATATGCCTACTTGTGGTTTGTCGTCAGTCATTGATAACACACAACATACTATGTACATATTAAATAATAAACACACAAAGAGATTCTTTACACTTATTTACACTCGATAAGCTTTTTTACTTTCTTTGTTTTTATTTATTTTATCTTTTGTTCACTTTAGCTTAGGAGCCGTTGATAAGATTAATACCAAACAGATTAATAGATTAACCAGCTTTAGCTAGATGAGTTCGGTTGGTATAACGTCAAAGTGTGGATCGTCACAAATAATGAGAAATGCGTCATACGATGAGAAAATTTAACATTTAAGTGACACCTGAGATTATTTTTGTAACTCGTGAATGATCCAATAAGGTCAGCAAAGATACGAAAGCCGACATTAGCAACAATTGACATTTAAGCTATTTAGATTCTTCAATGTGTTGCATCGACAGATTAAACTCAAGCACCAAAGCGATCATTGATACTTTGAATCAAAAAGGCGGCTGTTCCGACAATATAGCCGTTAATATCGATAATTTTTAAGTTGTTTTAGTGCTCAGGATACGTTGACTTACTTCATATTGATAGACAACAAAGCCATCATTCGCGTTAACTCGTTTCTGCTCCAAAGTATGTTAAAGCAATTATAAATCGATCGCTCTAATCAAAAAATAGGTTGGCCAAATCTCTCTCACTTGACTTTCCCATAGCAAGTCTATTTTTCTATTTGCTTGTTGTAAAAGCCAAATTTTAGCCCATTTTTGTACAGTTTTACCTGACTTACTTAGCTTTAATGGCAGAAATATACGTTGATAATGATCTCCTTCATATTCAACAATGGCGTGACTTCTCGCTCTCTTATGCAAGCTGTCTAAAGTTTCACTAATGATCTCGACCTTCGACAAAGGTAAAATACCTTGCCTTTTTAAACAGGCTAAAACCTCAGCTTTATTTACACATACCTGCATGTAGGTATCTAAATGTGGTCTGTAAACCATTCCTGTTAGCCCATAACTCGCAGTGAATTCTCTGTCGGCCATTTCTTTTAACGGAATAAGTTCATTATTGACATCAGTTAATTCACTGAGCACATGAAGTTTGTCATTCAATTTAGACAATGACTAATTTCTCCCAAAAATAAATATCAATGCAGCATGGTTTAACATTAACTTGGTGGGGCAATTTTATTTGCAATACTGTTGTTTAATCGAAACCAGCCTGCGATAGCGTAGCGGTCACTTTTCGCAGGTAATACTTCATGTGGAAATTCTTCACTTAAAAACACGACTATAGTGCCCAAACTAGGCGTTACTGTAGCTAAACTATTATCAGCAACAAAAGCAGTTGATAATTGATTATCATAAATCACTAATTCTCCACCATCAGCAACAGACCAATTTTTATTAAGATAAACCACAACAGATAGCACACGATTATCTTCACCTTTAAAAGCATCTTTGTGCTTCTTATAAAAATCGCCTTTAGTGTAATGAGAAAAGTGGCTTTCAAAAGAAAATAAACCAAGAAATAAACGCCTGTTCAAAAAAACTTGCAGTGACATTGTCCATTTTAACCACTCACAAGTCGCTTTACTGTTACTTATTATCCAAGATATTTCATCTGTGCGAATAAGTTCATTAATTGCATGGTCTTCGGCTCTGCCAATCCCTGCTCGTTGAAAATCATCCTTTGGCAGTACAGCGATATGTTTTAATAACAAGGTGGTTAATTCTTTGGGTAAAGCATAATGGCTAATACTGTAGCCCTTATCAACTATGTCTTTTGTGATTGATTCAAACAGTGATGCGTTGTTATTTGAAGACGCCATATCAGGTAAATTCAACAGGGTTCTGGTATACAGTGATACTTTCTTCTTCTACAAAACTCAATAACTCTTCTTTTGATAATTCACTTAATCCTAGCGAAGTGAGTGTTCTTCCTTCTTTAAAAAAATCTCGTACTAAAAGTCCACCGCACATCTCGATTAAACGATTACATTCAGGGGTGTTAATACCTAACTTTTCACCTAGCGAAGATAATAAAACCAGCCCCATAGGGACATCTTCCGTTACGTATCGGTTGTCAAAACTATATGGCCCTGGAGGAGATGAAACTTTATAGCTTTCAAAAACCTCTTTAGGGTTTTGTGTTAAATCTTCTTCATTCCTAAATAGGCAGGCTTCTAAGTAGGGCTTTGGTTCACATCCAAGTGCAGATAACACTGCCATTTTTTCTGCATCAAGTTTTTCTATCATTAGCCATGCCATATCCGTTGAAAGTGCATCTCTGTACATATATGGCACTTCGTTAGGATGGTGTTTTGCACAATAGGCAAGCATTGGATACATGACATATAAACCAACAGTATGAACAATAATATTAGGATTATGGAGTGCAGATTCGAAAATATGTTTACGAACACTTTTTCTTTCAATGTTATAGGCAGGAAATAGGTTGGCGGCAATTGCCATGCCACGAGCTGTTTTTGAAGCAGGGAAAAAAGAAAGGGCATTTCTAGCGTTTTTAAATAATACTTTCACTGTGCCAGGTTCAACCACCCTTGCATCATTAGGTGTTGATTCTCCTTCTGCAAAGATTGGGTTGTTATCGCAAAACTTACTGTAATAAATGCTTCCTGCATATCCAGGAATTAAGATGACTAGCTGATCATCCTGAAAATACTTTGCGATTCTTTCAGCTAAAGCTGGGTGATATGTTGTTTGAATAAAAACCATAACAACATCTGCCCCTTCAATAGCTTCTTTAGGGTCTCTAGTAATCATTTCTAGTGGTTGAAACGTTTTTTCGACATTGTCGCTACTGTCGGTAAAATGACCTGTTTTTGTATTGTCGATACAATAGATGCCTTTGTTTTCGACCATTCTTTCAAAGTGTTCATCATGAGTAATCTGATTTGAAGTTTTCAATAATCTAACTTTATGTCCTGCCTCAGCAGCCATAAACGCACAAGCAGAACCAGCATTGCCGGCTCCTATGATGGTGATTCTCATTTTTCTCTCAATAATTAGGGAAAAGAATCAAGGGGAAAACCTTCCCCTTGCATGTTCAAACGATGGATATTTATAAATGTGGAGATTTCGATATGTGAAAATTCAAAATTGTAGAAATTAAGGCTAAAAGAAAATTGGTTGTTTAAGAGCTAACGAAACCATAATAAATAGGTGGTATAAATCTCATAGAACAACGTCTAAGTTCTGGTAAACGTCTGCGTTAACAACCTTAAACTATTGTTGGTACTAGCAACCCAATTCATACATATTTTATTACTTATTCTTGGACCACCAATTAAATTGACGCGGAGCACTATACTTTTTGACGCTATTAAGCTTCTTTATAATGGCTGTTGAGTCTGTTTCAGTACTTCTTGGAACGTATCGCATGATGCCCATTTTATGAGGTAACTCATACATATGTTGCATGTTATCGCCTGCAACATGAATATCAATTCCATTTAACTCGTAAAAACTAGCGTCTGTATTTCGGGTAAGTGGTGCAACGATGACCTCATCAACACACTTGATATTTCTTATAATCTCGCATCGTTGTTCACAAGAAATAACGGGTGTACGTTTATAAGATTTAACGTCTTCATCGGAATGCACGCCAACAATCAGATAATCACCAAATTGTTTAGCTTTTTTAAGAACTGATACATGGCCCACATGAAATAAATCAAATACACCACTGGTATATACTTTTTTCATTTTATTGCTCCTATCACGGAGCGAATAGCGAAAAGATTTTCGTTACTCGCTCCATCAAATCTTTTCGTCACAAACCTGCTTTGTTTTGCTTTTTAGTTGATAGCAAATGTTTTCTTTTAAAAAAACATATCAGCCAATAAATCGTATTTACTCGCTAAAACAGTTGCCTATTATGTAAGGCTGTATCTTATGACTATGAACATTGGCATGGAGTAGGTTGTTTAGAGCCAACCTACATTCGTCATTTTTCTAGAGTGGAGATGTTGTGTAAGTAACGTTAATAAATTCAAACGTTCGAAAACAACAACCAGCTATAAACAAACGTTATAGCTAGCGTGTATAAAGCGAGAGCATAGTACCAAACACCACCATTGAGCTTTGGTGTTCTTATTGGAGCCACATTTAACGCTGACAAGACTATAAGGGTGATATAAAGGACGATAGTGAAAGCAGAAGTTGTCATAAAGCTTTCTAATAAAAATACAAAAACAAGAATGATGACATTGTTGTCATAGGCAAGACCTTGGTAAGTAGATTTCCCCGCCAAACCGTATACGTTAAAATAACTTAAACGCAGAACGCCTGCGGCAACAATGAGAAAAGCACCAGGGAATAAAAGAGGATTATAATTGCCATAACTTAATAATATGACAGCGGGACAAATACCGAAGCTGACAATATCTATGAGAGAGTCTACTTGCCCGCCAATTTGTCCTTGAATTGCTGTTCTACCTTTGATTTTTCTTGCTATTTTTCCATCATTCCAATCAAAAAAGACAGCCCAAACCAACCCAATCATTGCGGCAGGATAATTTCCGGTTAAGGCAAAAAATAACGCTAATAATGCTGAAAATAGACCGACTAACGAACAAATATTAGGTAAATCACTGGCGAGTGACAATATCGAAGGGGGATCAATAGACGGATTGCTTTGTGTTTTTTCTGATCGCATGAATTATTCTCATTGAAATTGATTGTATAATTACGGGAATTTAATCTAAAGAGAGAACAATTTGTCGGTATTGTTATCAGTATTAGTACGCTTAATGCTGTAAATTTTCTAACGGGTAGTATTTATAACATCAAGTAACTTGCTCGGATGAGCGTTTGTTGCTAATAGATAATATCTTGGAGTTAATATAACACAATAGCGCTAGCCAATCTCATTTACTTCTATATATTTATAAATAGACAACTACTGAAGGCATTAACGTCCAATACGATCATTTAAACGCTAGAAAAAGATTATATGAGTCAATTTGAGAACAGTTCATCTTGGACTGAAGGCAAAAAATGATGCCTGCCCAAATGGTGATCTAAAAATCGAAGTGTGTATGGTTAAATAGTGTGCTTACTATTTTAAGTGTTTGCGGATATCAATATTATTTATCTATGGCTGTTCGTCACTTGGCTTAATCATATTCTCAGGCACAATCCATTCCTTAAATTGTTCAACAGTTAATAGCTTAAGATCTAGTGCCGCATCGAGTAGGGTCAAACCTTCTTTATGGGCCTTTTTAGCAATTTTGGCTGCATTGTCATAACCTATGTGAGGATTCAATGCTGTAACTAACATTAATGATTCGTCTCTTAGCTTGGTTATACGCTCTTCATTAGCTGTGATGCCTGTGACACATCTCGCAGCAAAACTCTGGCAACCGTCGGCAAGCAATCGGATCGACTGTAATAGGTTATAAATCATAACAGGTTTAAATACATTAAGCTGAAAATGCCCATTTGAGCCAGCAATCGAAATGGTTAAGTTATTTCCCATCACTTGGGCAGCAATCATGGTCAAAGCTTCACATTGTGTCGGATTAACTTTACCTGGCATAATTGAGGAACCAGGTTCATTTTCAGGTAAATTAATTTCCCCGATGCCACAACGTGGTCCTGAGCCAAGCATACGAATATCGTTAGCAACTTTCATTAAGCTGACAGCGATAGTATTTAATGCGCCACTAGCCTCAACTATGGCATCATGAGCCGCGAGTGCTTCAAATTTGTTAGAAGCTGTAATAAAAGGTAGTTTTGTCACTTTTGCTACTTGTTGGGCAAATTTAATATCAAAGTCTTTAACCGTGTTAAGTCCTGTTCCTACAGCCGTGCCTCCCTGTGCTAATTGATATAGTGCAGGCAATGTTGCTTTAGCTCTGCGAATAGCATTATCCAGTTGAGTGCTGTATCCAGAAAACTCCTGTCCAAGTGTCAAAGGGGTTGCGTCCTGTAAATGCGTTCTACCAATTTTAATTAAGTGATTAAATGATATCGATTTTGTTTGTAATTCATTTCGCAGATTCTCTAAGGCAGGTAATAAACTGTGTGTTATTTCTTCAGCAGCAGCAATATGCATTGCCGTTGGAAAAGTATCATTCGATGACTGACTCATATTGCAATGATCGTTTGGGTGAATCGGATCTTTACTGCCAATCGTACCATTGAGTATTTCAATGGCACGATTGGAAATCACTTCATTGCAATTCATATTGCTTTGAGTACCCGACCCTGTTTGCCATACCACTAACGGAAAATGTTTATCAAGAGAGCCATTCATCACCTCGGCGGCTGCCAATATGATAGCCTGACCAATGTTTTTGTTCAGCTGTCCCAAATTGACATTTACTTGTGCTGCGGATTGTTTAACTATCCCTAATGCTCTAATTAATGGTTTAGGTAGTTTTTCCTCTCCAATAGGAAAGTTTATTAATGAACGTGCTGTCTGAGCGCCATAGTAACTTTCTACTGGAACTTCCAATTGACCAAATGAATCATTTTCAATTCGATACCTAGTCATAAAATCCTCCTTACTAAAAAATCAACGCATCTATATTTTCTTTATCATCAAGATAGACACTGTCAATTTGTATAGCTAGCTCTGGACACTTATTATCGATTTGTCACTATCGCTTATTTTTATAGTCACCTTGAATGTCCAGGGTATATTTTTTAAATTATCCAGCACCACTTAACCAAAGCAGTTAAAGCGTAAATACTTGTGAGTCTTGCTAAACTGTAGTTATGTAAGTTAAAGTCTATTTCGGATAATATTAGCCCTATCAATGCCATTAAACTTTTCCCGTCCACACTTTATACGCAATATCATTTTTTCTATTATTCTTGACTGTATACATGAGTTCGTCAGCAATTTTCATCGCTTCTTTTATATCCATGGGTAACGTTTCAAACGTGACAATGCCAACACTAAAACTTACATTCCAGCCTTTTTTTCGCATTTTATCTTCTAGTTCTTCACTGGCTTTAGCAAAAGCACTTTTAACTTCTGCTTGACTAGTTTCTGGAAATATAATGGCAAATTCATCACCACCCAACCTCGCGATGATGTCTGTTTTTCGTAAGCTAGAGGTTAAACATCTTGCCACTGAAATAAGTAGTTCATCACCTTTCAAGTGACCGATGGAGTCATTAATACTTTTGAAATTGTCTACATCAATATAGGACAGTGAAAAAACATGCTTATACCTAATTGAGCGGAGAATCTCGTTAGCTAAATCAAGATAAAAACTTCTGGAATTTGAAAGGCCGGTAAGGTTATCTGTACTAGCCATAACGAACTCTGCATTATGGGCACTTCTAAAGGTAATGATTAATACTGCGGCTAAAGTATAGGTAATTAGTCGTATAAAAATATAAAAAATAGACTCTAAGGAAAAGGCGAATGAGTCTGTTAACATCGCATTGATGAACAAGGTTATTGAAACAACAAAAGCGGCAAATAGAAGCGGTTTTGCTCGTCGAGCATACCAACTAAGGATCACTAAAGGTATTAGAAATAGTGGTTCAAATAATTCAAAATTATTAAAGTAAAATCCGGTAAATGCGATAAAAAACGCGATAAAATAACAAATAAAAATGACGGATGAAGTAGAATAACCATCTAAAATGCTCAACATCGTCTTCATTGGTTTGTATGATTCATCATTTCTTTTCTCCTATATCACAGCCCTTATAAACTAGATGAGTATGAGCTAACTTATTCTGTATGTTGCCCTAGCATAACGTTATCAACCAACGGATAGCCTGTCGTTTTATCACAAAAAGAAATTGAAACTGATATTTTTAATTTAGCAGAACTATTTAAAAATACAGAGCGAATATCGTTACGCATTCTAACAAGTTTCTCATATTTCACTTTCCCATGAAGCTTCTTTACCAAAAACATATTGTTAATATCACATTGGGGACTTTTAACGACAACTGGCCTACCTTTTTGGGACAACTGAAATACAAATGATCCGTCATCGTTAAACTGAATATAAGACACAGTTCCATTATAGAGGTCTTGCCCCGCAGCGGGTATTAAAAGAGTGGCATTCAACAGGAATACTAATGTAGTAATAGTAAAAGAAAGGACACTGAACCTTTGGCATCTGATGAATATTCTAGACATTAACTAGACTCATTGAAAGGCTGAGTTAGAAGTATAGACAATATAAAACACTTGTGCCCAGATGGTGTTCACAATGGCTGGCAAACAACCAATTATTTGTTCACCTCCCCCTAAATTAGGCATAGTGAACGATAAAATTAATACATTATGTCAACGGTTTTACCTTAAAGTGGACCTTTCCTGCTAGCAGCTATTGAAGTCTCCAATGTGTGCAAAAAATCATCTTGAATTCAGATTCAATTAGCACAGTTTTAAGCAATGTAGTCGTTTAGATGTTAAAAAAACAAGGGCATATTGAGCTTGAAGCAGCCCCACAAAAAGCAGTAAATTTTAGTTAAGCTTATTCTGAATATCATCATGGTTTCGCAAAAGCTAAGGTCAGCAATTGGCTATAAGTAACCATTGAGTATATGACTTAGGAGTTTTAAATTTTCTTATTTTTTGTGACGTTTTTTATAGTCTGCCCACGACTTTTGACATAAAAATTTATGTCAATTTACACTAGTCTAGCTACAGCTCAGAAAATCCTAAACGAGAATTCTCATTGTTTATGAAGATCCACAAAAGGTTAAGAGAGAGGAAGTGACTTCACAATAGCTATTTACTCGCCATTGTGAAGCCGCTTTAGTTGTGACTAGTTGTAGCTATACTTTAGTTTTGTAGATTGGCCAATTGCCTTTTCGTCCAATGCCATCATCAAAGGTCGGTCTGACACTTTGGTCAAGTTCACCTTTAACGGTGATTTTGAAGCTATAAGCGATCTCTCCAGGTAACTGCTTAGGGAACTTAACAATTAAACCATCAGAGTTTTGCTGCCAGTCAATTTTAGCATCACTGCCTAATAAGCTGACGGATGCAATACCTTTACCTGACTTTTCAACATTGCCCAAAGCGAGTGTAGGAACCTTTATTTCACCTGATTCTGGCTCTCCCATGACAATCGCGTATAAGTCATTGCCATTTTTAGTAAATCGAACTACATCACCTTTTGCTTTATCTAAGATGGTGTAATCCCAGTTGGTTTTCGGCTCACCATTCATGCGAAATGCATCAACACGCAAGACATCAGCATCCATTCCCTCGCCTACAGACTTCCAAGGTCGAGTATTATAGATAGCATCGCCATTAATACGCATCCAACGACCAATGCCCGCCATGATTTCTTTTTCACGTTCAGGGATTGAACCGTCCCCTTTAGGAGTTAGAGAAAGTAAGAAACTTCCACCACGGGCAACAATATCAACAAGGCTGCGAATATGATAATCATGACTATGTTGATACTCTTTATCTTTCACCCATGTCCATGGGTAACCAATAGATCGATCAATGTTCCAATCACCTCGAACATCAACTTCCATATCACGACCATTTTCATAGGTACGATAACCAAAACCCATAGGGAAATTCCAACGCATAGACGCCGGTAACTTATTAAATAAATAAGTTTCGTCGGTGTAATCATTACCATTATTTAAAAAGTCTGAGAAAGTTTTTAATAACCGTTCATCATTAACAATACCATTGGCTTTGCCCTTCGCTAAACCATCAAACCATAATAAATCCGGCTGATATTTCTCGATCACTTCATCAATTTTGTTATGCCACTCATTGCTAAACTCTTCAACACTAACCGTTTCAGGGTTACGGTAAATATAATCGTACTTTGGATCGAAGATATCTAACTTTGCCTTTTCTTCTTCGGTATATTTATCAGCATCTTTAAAGCCCAAACCATAAGTACGAGCATGGTGAAAAGTCGCGACTAATTTCATATCACTTTTACGAACAGATTTGGTGATTTCACCAAAAATATCCTTTTTAGGTCCTGTGTCCATACTATCAAACTTTGTATATTCACTATCCCATAAACAGTATCCATCATGATGTACCACGTGTATCCCTGCATATTTTGCCCCGGCATCTTCCATCACGGCAACCCATTCATCAGCATTAAATTTCGGTGCTGTGAACATAGGAAGAAAATCTTTATAACCAAACTCTTCTATTGGTCCGTAAGTTTTCTCATGGTGAGCACGTACACCGCGATCATTATCTTTACGGTACATAAAATCACCATAAACATTCGTCAGATGCGCAGGGACTGAATATAAGCCCCAATGGGTATAAACGCCAAACTTAGCGTCTTTTAACCACTCAGGTACTGGCGCCGTACTTAACGACTCCCAAGTAGGGTCATATTTCTTTTTACTTTGCTCAACAAGTGATTTGTCACTTTTTTGCGCAACATCACCTTTTAGTACTACCTCACTACAGGCAGCTAAACTTAAGGCCGTCATAAGCGCTAAACTTATAGGCGCTAACTTTATCTTTACATTTATTTTCAAAACACATCCACCAATATGATTATTATAATTACTATACATAAACATTAATGTGACGGTTATTAAAGATAAAGTAAATAAATAAACGAATAAACATGACAAAAATAACTAGAAACAAAGTTACCACCTAGTAAAAGTATCACACAAACAACAGCATACGTTATTACTTACAAACCAAACCTTGATAACAATGCCATAGACAAAGTACTGAAGGTATAGCAAAACCACTAAAGTCTGATAGTGCCTTTGTGACTAACAGCTAACTACTACAACAAACAGCTTGACCTTTATTTACAAAAACCGATAAAGTAACGTAAATAAATTACCCTTATTTATTTACAATCCACTTAATGAAAAGAGCCAAAAGCTTTTCCAATAAGGTTTAACTACAATGAAGCAGTACTTAAAAACAATAAAAACAAACAGTTTCATCTTCTCTCTGGCCATTTCATGCAATATGTTGTTTGCAGAAACAGGGGTTGCCGCACAGTGGTTTGTAGCACCAACGGGGAGTGGCAACATTGGTAGTCAAGCCGAGCCTTTCGGTAGTATTCAAACAGCATTTGATAGCGCAAGTGCTGGTGATACTATTTTCTTACGTGCCGGGCGTTATCATGAACCAACTATTGTTACCTCAGGAAAAAGCGGTAGCTTTGGTGCACCAATAACGCTAACAAACTTTGAAAACGAAAAGGTAATAATCGACGGTTCTCAATCCATCGAGGAACTCGGAGGAACAAGTTGGCAAGCACTTACTGACAACAGTAACATCTATAAAACAACAATTTCAAAAGACGTTTGGCAATTGTGGGTAAACAATAGAATGGCAATTGTTGCCCGATGGCCAAACGTAACCATTGGTCATCCAACTGATAAAATACAATTACAAGCCGATGCAGTAACACCAATAGCCAATACCTGGTGGGATATAAATGGTACTTGGGGTCATATGGTCAATGCGTGGAATTATGACAATGAAAAAAATGAAGGCACGGTAGAAAATAATACTTATTACCACGACCTTGAAAACTACCCTAAGAGTTTTGCTGGTGGTTCAATTATCTTGAATTACCATTCTGAAACGCAATTTTCTCGCAAAATCACTCACCATGATATAGGCAGTAATTTTATTACCCACGAAGGCGTAAATGACCCCCATGATAAAAGTAAAGGTCACTTCTTAGTTGAAGCCAAAGGTGCTTTAGATATGCCTGGCGAATGGTACTACGATAAAGACACGGGAGAAGTATGGCTGTGGCCCGAAGATAACCAAAACCCTACCGGTAAAAACATCCGGGGCAAAACACAGTCTTATGCGATTGATTTATCGGGCAGTGCTTTTATCACCATCAAAGGTTTACAGTTTTTTGGTACCACTGTGAAATGTGTCAAAGGTTTTGAATGTGACAATATCGTTTTAGAAGACAATCAATTCTTATACCCTTCTTGGTTTCGCCGTATGTTAGGTGAACATTATATCTCTGAAGGCTCAGCTGGCGCTGGCACTGAAGTAGGCGCTACCATTTTAAAAGGAAGTAACTACCGTATTGAAAACAATGAATGGGCTTATAGTGATGGCTATATAGACATGCTTAAAGCACAAGGCACCAGTAATTCAGCTCCACCAGCCAATAACCGAGTTATCAATAATCTATTTCATCATTGGAGTTTCACGGGCATGGCACAAATGGTGTTGATGATGAACGCAAACTCAGGTGACTCATATCAAAGCCGTAATACCTTTCATACCAATGGCTCAAAAGTTATGTCGAAGGTAACTGGCGTTGATGTTAATTGGTCAAGAGCATATCACTTTGGTTACTTTCAACAAGATGGTGTTGCTTGGCAAAGTGCCGGTAGTTTGGGGGCTGAAATGGAGGCCGGTACAAAAGATCTCGGTGGCAGCTGGGGTGTAGAACGCCACCACCTATGGGTGCATGATGCTTTTAAGCCTGCAGTGCGATGGGACGGGCATGACGGTTTTTACGGCATAGACCATCACGAAGTGAGTATGAATACCCCTGGTCACGGCATGATTAAAGGTGATAAACACCAAGTCTACAATAATACCGCCGTTTTAGGGCAAGATCCGAATAATACCATGTTTAAAATTTTGGCAGACAATGAAGCCAAAGGAGATGATTTAGCAGAGCGTAATGCTGGTACCCGAACTATTAATAATATCTCTGATTCAATCTCTGGGGACAGGCATGGTTATCTAGCATTGACAGGAACGGATGAAAATAATTGGAATGGCTATAAACATAGTGACTACGGCGATACAGCGGCAGCACAGTTAAGGGACCCATTCAATTTTGATTTTAGACCGCGCGAAGGCTCTGATCTCATTGATGCAGGTCAGGTACTATCTGATAGTACAATAAAAGATAAACAAGATATTTCACTATCACGAAGTGTTGATATTACCGACGGGTTTATTGGCGAAAAGCCTGATATCGGCGCTTATGAATATGGCAATGATCATTATTGGATTCCGGGTTATCAATCGAAAGATACCGCCCTTAGCCCTGTGCCTCGGTTAGCAACAGCTTCAGCGCGTCCTGATGCCGAGTTAATGTGGTTACCTGCAAGAGATGCTATTGGTCATAAAATTTATTTTGGTACAACGCCAACAGCTCTTGAAGAAAAAGAATACCGAACCGATCCACAATTAAATATCTATAACCCAGGAGAGTTAACCCCCAACCAGCAATACTTTTGGCGTATTGATACGGAATTAGCAAGTGGTGAGTTTGTTGCAAGTGATATATGGAATTTTACCGTAAAAGCCCCCTTGGAAGTTATTACTGAAAACTTCGAAGCCCTAGTTGATGTCTATGTTGACTCAAGTGAGCCAGATAAGGAATTTGAGGGCTCATCTGGGTTGAAACTCAGAACTCCCCCCCTTGATCACGAAAAACAAGATGAGCAGATAGCTTACTTGAAGTTTAATGTTACGCCTTCAGAAGGTAACATTATTAAAGCAACACTTTGGCTATACCGTAATAACGCCAACTCTTCTATAAATGGCATAGAAGTTTACCCTGTTAGTAACACTCAATGGTCTGCAGATACGCTAACTTATAATAATCGACCACAAATAGATGGTGATTTGCTAGTCAGTGATAATGTCAACCCCGTCAGTTGGGGCGCCTTTAATGTTACCTCGCATATAAGTGATGGCCTGGTTGCTTTTGCACTGCTTCGTCAAGAGCACAGTTCTTTCCGTGATATTGCGAGCTCTGAAGCTGGCTTTACTCCGTACTTGGTCATTGAAATTGAACAAGAAGATCCAAATGCTCCACCGAAACCACCAACAGGGGTAACGGCAACAAAAGGTGGTGGAACGGTCACTATCTCTTGGGATAATGAATTGGGTGAAAAAGTGGTTGGTTATAACGTTTATCGACGTGAAAATATCGAAGATTTTTTTGTAACCCCACTTAATGAAGGTCAGCTAACCACAGCGTCATTTGAGGACAGTACTGTATCAGCTAACGTTACTCACCAATATGTTGTTAAAGCAATCGATGTAAATGGTAAAAAATCATTTGATTCACTCATTGTTGATGGCCTTGCCACCGGCATCATAGAGCCGGCTGATCCCGCTGAACCAGCAGACCCTGCTGAGCCGACTGAACCAACAGACCCCACTGAACCGACTGAACCAACAGACCCTGCTAAGCCGACTGAACCGGCAGATCCTGCTGAACCGACTGAACCAACAGATCCTGCTGAGCCGACTGAACCGACAGAGCCTGCTGAGCCGACTGAACCGGCAGATCCTGCTGAGCCGGCAGACCCTGCTGATCCGGCTGAGCCAACTGAGCCCGCTGAATCAACAGATCCAGAGCCAAGTGGCGGTTCAATAGGTCTCTGGTTACTACTAATATTGACTTTTCGACAGTTAAGTCGTCTGAAAAATTAGGGGCCACTGATACGATGGGCTGTTTGTAAAAACAGCCTAAACTATTTAACAGACCTCGGTTCTAGAATTGTATCACTTAAAATTTTAGATACTTAGCTTATCTCTTAATCCGCTTAATCCGCTTAGCCCGTTTAGCCCGAGTTGAGGTTAACAAGTATAAAGTTACCCTGTTAAGCAACTAAGCAACAGATTCATAGTTAGACAAGCTGAAAGATACTAAAGCATACAAGTAAGCCAGTTATTACCGTGCTAGTTTTCCCTAACATCTTCTCCCTTGCCACAGGGCTAATACCTATTTTATGGCAAAAAAAAGCCAGACCCTAAGGCCTGGAAAATAGTCGGTGGGAACCAATATAAAACGAGAGCAACTCGTCTTTTATATATAGTAACCTTGTAAGCGTTCATCTTTCAATGCTTTGAATGTAAAACTGTGTAAAGGTAAATATTGCTTTACTTAGATTAATTGCCTTACCAGAGAATAAAAGTAACAAACTTAAAAAAGAGACTTTTTAATACGCTGAGTAAGGCAGCTTAACAAATTTTATAACTAAGTAATTAACGAACTTTACGTCTAAATAATCCAACAACAACTAAGCCTAGAATAGCTAAACTTGAAGGCTCTGGAATACTTGCTGACTTCAAATTAGCAAAATTACCGTCATACACAACCCAGGCGTACCTTTTACTCGATTGCTTTAAGGTACTCTCACCATTATCTTTCTGATAAATATATGCTTTATCAATTCCATCCTCGGTAAAGCTTGTCCCTGTCCAGTAGTCACCTTCTTGAATATTTGTAAAACCAGCATTACTAAAATCTGAACGACTAAACAGTTGACTAAACTCTGATGAGTTGTTGTCTGATAGCATCACGGGTAAACGCCAACCATCAGCACCAACGGTGTCATCAAGATCTAACGCTTGCGTCCATGATGAGATAACACCCCATCTATCTTTTCCCCCTTTACCATCTACATCATAAGAAAGTGCGTTTTGTAACCAAGTTAATTGACTATCGGTATCATAAACAACAGCGACGCCAACACTATTATCATTATGGATATAATTACCACTGATCAAACCTGCATGAGCAACATTTAACAAGCTAGCAAATGATAAAGCTGAAGCAATCACGGTTGTTTTTATAAATTTATACTGCATTTTTTTTCCCTTGTTTCTGTTTAATTGCGCAAACACACAACTGTACTTTATAAGCAATAACCAAGCCCATTTGTAAAGAGGTTTACAAACAAGATCTTAGGAACTTATTTAAAACATTAGGAATATCCACTTTAAAACTGTAAAGAATATGAACATTAACGATAATAATCACATTGTTCATTGCGCTTAATATAGCGTTTAAAAATAAAAGCAATAAAAACAACCACTAAAGTTTTACAGTATAAAACTGCTGACATATACATGGTATTTAGCCGAATGGATTATCAGTTTGATTATCTAAATGAATGTCATGTGTCAGTTTATTTTACAACGAGAATGATAGGCAAAATTCTAAAAACGCTGTTGCATACCTAGTGTAGGCGGTTGATGTTAAATTAGTTTCCTCTGAGCGAGGTAAAGGGGCAATAATTTTCCACAATCACCTTATCAGCTAAGCTTTCAGGCGAGTAATCGTTACATCATCATAAGAAAGACATCGTGGTGCTGTATCAAGTCACTAAATAAATAGCACCATGAAAATGTATTAGCCCATGAAGAGCACGGTAAACTTTATCTTCAATTCGACACAAACTATCATTGACACAAACATCGACAACAAGTAACGTGCACTTTAAATATAATATTCATGCAGTGTTAAATACTGATTAAAATGAAATAGCACAGATAGAGGTCGACATGACAACAGCTGTAGAAGAAAGTGTTGAGATAACAAATCAACCAAGTAAAGAAACAAATAAGACAAAAACCCCGATATTAGCAAAAGAATATATTATCCCTTTTATTATGGTTGCCGCATTGTTTCCGTTATGGGGTTTTGCCAACGATATCACCAACCCTTTGGTTAAAGCATTTAAAGATATCTTTTTAATTTCTAATGCACAAAGCTCTATGGTGCAATTTGCTTTTTATCTTGGTTATGGAATCATGGCAATTCCTGCTGCAATATTTATTCGACGTTTCTCTTATAAATCAGGAATTCTATTGGGCTTAGCGCTTTATGCTATTGGGGCACTATTATTTTTACCTGCCAGTATGACAGCAGAGTTCAACTACTTTTTATTAGCCTTATGTGTTATCACCTGTGGCCTTGCACTTCTGGAAACTACCGCCAACCCTTATGTGCTTTCAATGGGATCTCCTGAAACATCAACACAGCGCTTAAATTTAGCACAAGCATTTAACCCAATAGGCTCACTAGCCGGCATGTTTGTTGCCTCGAATTACATTTTAAGTGAGCTTAAAGTTGAAGAGTTCCGTGCAACTGAACGTGCTGCTCATCCAGAGTACACGGATATGTTACCTTCAGTCGTTGACGGTAAGTTAACACAAGCGTTAACTGACTTTTCAATTGCCGAACCCGCCGCACACCAAGCGATGCAAGCTGCTGACTTAATCACCGTTCGTGGTCCATATATTGCGATAGCTTCTGTGGTTGCACTATTATTTGTCTTTTTCTTATTCCGTAAATTGCCTGACACCATTAGCCATGATGAACCACTTACGCTGAAAGTGTTAAAAGAAACATTTATACGTTTAATTTCAAATGCTCGCTACCGTGAAGGTGTTATTGCACAGGCCTTTTATGTGGGTGCTCAAATAATGTCTTGGACCTTCATTATTCATTACGGTATGACCTCTGTTGGCTTAACCGCGGCAGAAGCACAACAATATAATATGTTTGCTATGGGTATATTCCTTGCCAGCCGCTTTATTTGTACCTTAATGTTAGGCCTTATTCGTCCAGGTCAGTTGTTATTATTATTAGCTGCTGGGGGTATTTTACTTTCGTTTGGTACTATCTTTATTGGCGGAATGACAGGTTTATATTGCTTGGTTGCAACCTCAGCTTGTATGTCATTAATGTTCCCAACTATTTATGGTATTGCGCTTAAAGATACTGGTAATGATGCTAGCTTAGCATCTGCAGGCTTAGTGATGGCAATTGTTGGCGGTGCGCTAATGCCACCTTTACAAGGAAGCATGATAGATGGTGAAGCCCTTATTGCTGGGATCCCTTCGGTACAAACTTCTTTTGTGTTACCGCTTATTTGTTTTGTTGTTATCGCTATTTTTGGCTACAGAGCGCATAAAATTCACAATACATAATCACGGTAACTTAACGCACTTCTCGTGAGTGCTAAAGGTATATGATGACAATAAAACGAGCCTAACAGGCTCGTTTTTTTTCATCAAAATATAGCATTAGCTTTATATGAAGCTGTTAAGTAAGAGGAAAATACTAACCAATAGTTAACTTATCAATAAATCACTTTTAGCTATTGCTATACAATGGTTTTTATTTATAATAAACCAATCGTTACTATAAAAAAGATATACTATGAAAATATACTCAATCATTCACTCATCACTCACATTGCTAAAACGTCTCTTCTGGACCGGTATCACTGTCAGCACGGTAGCCATTGCATCAGCTCAGGCTACAGAGGCAGAGCGCCCTAATATTCTTCTCATTATTACTGATGATCAATCCATCGATACCATTAATGCACTAGGCAATGATGCTATCAATACACCGAATATAGATAGATTAGCGCACAGTGGTATGGCATTTACTCATGTTTTCAACCAAGGCTCATGGTCTGGCGCTGTTTGCGCGCCAAGTCGTCAAATGATTAATACTGGCCGTAACCTGCATATGACAGGCTTCTCACCAAAGTCGAATAAAACCAAACACCCATTAATGGGTGAGACATTTCAAAAAGCTGGCTACGAGACATTTATTACAGGTAAATGGCATGTAGGTGATGACGCACTAAAGCGCTCTTTTAACATTGGTCGTGCCGTACATGAAGGCGGTATGGCTCCTATCAGTAAAGGGGGTCAATGGAAGCCTTGGTTAACGGATTTTGGTGAAAATATCAAGTGGGCTAAAAAGCAAAAAAATCAGCATACCAGTGAAGCTTTTGCCGATGCAGCCATCAGCTATATAGAAACCAAAGAACAAAGAAATGACAACCCGTTCATGATGTATGTAGCTTTTACTGCACCGCATGATCCGCGTCAATCACCACAGTCTTATGTGGACAAATATCCTGCCGAGAGCATGGTTTTGCCACCAAGTTTTGTTCCAATGCCAGAAATAGATGCCGGTGATTATAACATTCGTGATGAAGCATTAATGACATTCCCACGTACAGAAAAACAAACCAAAGAATTTATTGGTGAGTACTACGCCATGGTTGAACACATGGACACACAAATTGGCCGTATCTTAGATAGCTTAGAAAAATCGCCTTATGCAAAGAACACTTACATAATTTTTACCTCTGATCACGGTTTAGCGGTTGGTAAACATGGTTTAGCGGGTAAACAAAGTGTTTATGATCACAGTATTCGTGCACCGTTTATTATGGTTGGTAACGGAATTCCTGCCAATACACGTGCTAAAGGCATGTTTTACTTAAACAGTATTTTTGCCACTACCGCAGAGCTTGCCGGTATTGACGCTCCTGAGTCACTTCAAGGTCCAAGTATTATGCCAATAGTACGTGGCGAAAAAACAGTGATGAATGATTATATCTACGGTAGCTACCGTCACTTTCAACGTATGGCTCGCAGCCACAGATACAAGTTAGTTTACTACCCATTACTCAAACGTAACGTGTTATTTGATCTAAAAAATGACCCTTGGGAAATGCATGATATCTCGAAAGAAGAAGGCAGTGATAAAATTATTAAAGAACTAACTGCTAAGTTAGAAGAGCTGAAAGTTGAGGTAGGTGATCCATTAACCAATGACGACCCGGCTAATAGCTACCAACCTTTTACCGGTAAGGTTCGACCTGGCTTTCAAAAGAACATGATTGGCGTTAAACAAACCGTATTTACTGAACATTAATTTCGGTAAATCTCGCTAATCATTTACCTGTGCTTGCCCGTAAATCCCAACCTTTATTGGGTAAGCACTTTTTATTTCAATCTGCCTTGTATTCGTAAAATTTTAACAAGGTTAGCTTCCCTATTTTATTACTGATGACGGTTAACACCATCCGACTGCTAACCCTGAATGGCGGTGTTCTTTTATATAAAAATATCTGCGTGTTTTTATACGAAAGATTACCGGTAAAACTGTTTTTGATATTCAAACATTTAACTTTTAAAAACTGAACACTCAATTAAATCAACTTTTGGACATTAACATGAAAGATATTCGTCAACAGGCGCTTGATTACCACGCCAATCCAACGCCTGGAAAAATAGGCATTGCCATCACAACCCCTGCCGAAACAAGCCATGATTTATCACTTGCTTACAGCCCAGGTGTTGCAGAGCCATGTCGCGAAATAGCTAAAGATCCAGACGCCGTTTACAAGTACACAGGTAAAGGTAATACCGTTGCGGTGATCAGTAACGGTACGGCAATTTTAGGTTTAGGCAACCTTGGTCCTATGGCATCAAAACCAGTGATGGAAGGTAAGGCTTTATTATTCAAACGTTTTGCTAATATCGATTCTTTCGACATTGAAGTAAAACATAAAACCGTAGAAGAATTTGTTAGTACCGTTGCCAACATTGCCGACAGCTTTGGCGGTATTAACCTAGAAGATATTAAAGCACCAGAGTGTTTTGCTATTGAAAAAGCCTTAATTGAACGCTGTAAAATCCCTGTGTTTCATGATGATCAGCACGGTACCGCCATTGTTACCGCAGCAGGTATTATTAACGCCCTAGAAGTCCAAGGTAAAGATATTAAAGAGGCAAAAATTGCTTGTTTAGGTGCTGGTGCTGCAGCAATTGCTTGTATGGAGCTTTTAATAAAATGTGGTGCACAACGTGAAAAAATTTACATGCTAGACACCAAAGGCGTTATTCATACTCGCCGTGATGACTTAAATGAATATAAGAAGCTGTTTGCCAATAATACCGACTTACGCACTTTAGCTGATGTAATTGATGGCGCAGATATTTTTATTGGTGTATCGGGTCCTAATTTGCTTAGCCCTGAACTCTTAAAAACTATGGCTGAAAACCCTATTGTTTTTGCCTGTTCAAATCCAGATCCTGAAATAAAACCAGAGCTTGCTCACGACGTACGTGATGATTTAATTATGGCTACCGGTCGCTCTGATTACCCTAATCAGGTTAACAATGTATTATGTTTTCCGTTCATTTTCCGTGGCGCATTAGATGTAAGAGCACGCACCATTAACGATGAAATGAAAATTGCTGCAGTTTATGCCATCAGCGAAATAGCGAAAGAGCCGGTGCCCGATGAAGTATTAAAGGCAAGTGGCGTGCAGTCATTAACTTTTGGTAAAGGTTACATTATTCCCAAGCCAATGGACCCAAGATTATGTGACCGAGTTGCAAATGCAGTAGCACAAGCTGCAATTGACTCAGGCGTTGCACGTTTAACGCAGAAAAAGTAAAGGAGTGAGCAGATAATGCTACCCCACACTTTACCTTAAGTACAACAGCGAAAAGCATAGCGCTCAATCTATCATGGTTAAATAATAGTTAAAAAAAATGGCGCCAATAGAGCGCCATTTTTTATCATTCATTGAGCGAATCAATTAATATAACCAGTCTTTTACTGACATGAACCAGCTACTGACCATACGTTGCTAAATACGTCTGGCTGTGCGCCAGTAGACCACCAAATAGCATCGTACTTTATGCCATTATAGGCAACAACATCACCAACGGCATACGACGTTGTTGCTGACCATGGGGCAACACCGTCACACCCTGGATCAACAATAACGCCTCCACTTACTGACACAGACTTGCTGGTTGTGCTTGATAAGCCTTCAGCATCAGTTACTGTGAGTGTCACTGTGTAAGTACCATCCGATGCATAAGTATGATTAGGATTTACTGATGAAGATGTTACACCGTCACCGAAGTTCCAGCGATTTGAAACTACAGCATTATCGTCTGACGAGCTGTTTGTAAATGAAGCAGTTAACTCATTGGTTGATACTGAGAAACTTGCAACAGGTGCTTCGTTTTCATCAGGACATTGGTTATCACCATCGCCGTTACCTGTGCCAATCACTTTCCAAACATTGGTATAAACAGTTGGAACTGCACCTGTAGACCACCACGTTGCTTCATAGTTAACACCTTGATGAGATACTTTATCACCAATGGTATAACTAGCCGATGCACTCCAAGCTGGGTAAGACTCAGCACTGGTTAAAGCTTGCGGACAAGTATCACCAGCAATAGTTATACTTACAGCGGATGAATCTCTTTGACCCTTAGTATCTGTTACCGTAAGCGTAACAGTATAGCTACCCGCATTGGCATAGGTATGTGAAGGGCTTGTTGCGTAGCTAGTATTTCCATCACCAAAGCTCCAGCTTGAACTAGCAATACCCTTATCATCTGTTGAGTTGTTGGTAAATGATACCGAATAACCACTTACTGAAGAGCTAAAACGTGCTTCAGGAGCTTCATCAACGTCCCCGCCGCCGCCTGGTGTAACACCCGTTTTACTTTCAATCCAATCTAAGTAAGCTGTGGTACGCGTAAATGCTGTTGCACCCACACAGTTTTTGCCCCAACTTACCGTACCAATACTGTAGTATTTACCGCCAGATTGTACAGCGTATGGACCACCACTGTCGCCATTACAGGCTGAAGTACCATTTGGTCCACCACCACAAATAACACCATTGCCGACATTAGCGCCTAATTGGCTTGAACAACTTGAATTTGAAATCACCGGTAAAGCAACTTCTCGTAACTTATCACTTGGAGTTCTACTGCCACCATAAGTTAAACCCCAACCCGAAACAGTAGCATATTGACCGACACCCGCAATTTGATCGGCAATAGCTTGTGTTGGTAAAGATGCCGGTGTAATTGAGCTACTTGCAGGTGTTGCTAAACGTAATACGGCAATATCATAACCTGAAGTAATATTGTTTGCGCCACGCCAGTATTCATGAGAAATGATTTGGCTTACTCGGTGCGTCGTACCATCACCTGCGCTCATGCTATGAGCACCAATTTTAACGGTTAAGTTACTGGTTGACGCACTGTCTAAACAATGCCCTGCCGTTAAGACCCAATCTTTGCTGATCAATGTACCGCCACAACCTTGGCGACCATTCATTAACAACGCAACTTGATACGGACGCGAATAAGGTGTTGATTCAGTACCACCGACAATTTGTGGTGTTACATCAACAGCTTGTACTGTCGTTGCACTTAATGCACCAACGACCGCGATCGCGCTAAACGATAAAATAGCGCTGGTTTGCTTATTACCTTTGAATAATTTTTTCATAGTTAACTATCTCTTTATAATTATTGTTAATAAACTGTTACTTTCAAAACAAACCAAAAGCAACAGCAATCTCAAATACTATCTGAGATTGATCGTTTTTCAACCAGGGATGTCAAATTAACAACAGGTCATTCCAGTTTTTTTTATACTCATCGGTAGGGAAAAACCAATCACACAAAGGATTGCATGCGTAACAAAAACTTTACGAGTGTTAACGTTTTATTTACTTTTGACGTTTTTGAGTAAGGAATTATACCGAAGTTGAATAACCAAAAAACCAAAGCGAACTTTTAGTAAACGATTTTTTTTTGATTTGTGGACATATCTAGCTTTGTAGGCTAAAACGCAGCCCCGCCCAACAAAAAGACCTAAACCATTAATATCAAAGGACAAGGTAAAAAAAACAATATAATAAAATAAGCATGAACAATATTGCCTCACACTTACATATACCAAAAAGAGATAAGATATAGTCACAATTAGCAGTTATTTATGGGTAATAAAATAGCCAATACACCTCAAAAATTACCTAGCGCAAAAAAAGTGAAAATCATTATTTTTCATTAAGTAAAGTGGCGATATCCTTCGTCCTCCGCAAAAAAATATACGTGTAACTACACTCAGAACAATCTGAGCCAATTAAAAATAAAATCTGAGATTGATAAAATAATAGCTTGAATTATGTACATTTTTGATGAATATTAATTAACACCGTATTAACAATGCGGTTTATTGTACTGAACATCAAACGTTAACGAATAAAAAAAATAATTATTAACCCAGAGAGAATAGTATGAAAAATCAGAGATTTAAGTTATCACTGCTATCGACGGCTATCGCCTTACCTTTAGTGAGTTTGACCCTCAATGCTCAACCTACCATACAAGAAGAGCAACGTTTTATTGTCACATTTAAAAATAGTGCTTCAATCCAAAAGTCAGACACACTAACAAGAGCACAAGGAATTCAAGTAAATGCATTATTTGACCGAGCTGCTGCAAATGTCGATGCGAAAGTAGTTAAGCGTTTACCTAACTCAAATGCAATGGCGGTTGTGTTAACACCAAGCCAACAGAAAGCCTTAGCAAAAGACACCTCTGTCCAATCTATTGAGGTCGATCCTAAACGCTATTTATTATCAGAAAGTACGCCTTATGGCATCACTATGGTGCAAGCATTACAATTATCTGATGCCGGCTCAGTGAATCAAAAAGTCTGTATTATGGACACTGGCTACACCTTAAATCATGCTGATTTACCTAGCTCGGGTGTAACTGGTGATGATGGTTACGGCAGTAATAATACTGGTAACTGGTATAACGATGGCAATGGTCATGGTACACACGTAGCCGGTACTATTGCTGCGATTGGAAGTAATAACCAGGGCGTTGTTGGTGTTAACCCATCAGGCAGACTTGGTTTACATATCGTGAAGGTATTTAATGATTCTGGTAGTTGGGCGTATGGCTCAGATCTTATTGAAGCGGTTAACCAATGTAAAAATGCTGGTGCTACAGTTATCAGTATGAGTTTAGGTGGCGGCGCTTCCTCTACAGCTGAAAGAGCGGCTTTTGATTCAGCGTATGCTTCAGGTATTTTAAATGTTGCTGCGGCAGGTAATGATGGCAACTCAAACATGTCATACCCAGCATCTTATGGCTCAGTAATGTCTGTTGCTGCTGTAGATAGCTCTGGCAATGTCGCCAATTTTTCACAATACAACTCACAAGTTGAAATTGCAGCGCCAGGTGTTGGTATAAACTCAACCTATAACGATGGCAGCTATAAATCATTAAGTGGTACTTCAATGGCAACCCCTCATGTATCAGGGGTTGCAGCGTTGGTATGGGGAAACAATCCAAACTGTACTGTGCAACAAATACGAGATGGTTTAAATGCTAGCGCACAAGATAAAGGCAGTAGCGGTCGCGATAGCTACTATGGTTACGGTATTGTTAAGGCAAAAGATGCCGATACTCACTTAAAAAATGTTTGTGGTTCACCGCCACCTAATTACGCGCCAGATGCTAATTTCTCTACCGCTATTAGTGGATTACGTATCAGCTTTACTGATAAGTCTACCGATGATAGCGGTGTAGTAAGTCGTAACTGGGCCTTTGGTGATGGTTCAACATCTACAGCAACTAACCCGAGTCATACCTACACTACTGATGGTAGTTATCAGGTAAGTCTAACCGTTGCTGATGCACAAGGCTTAACCGACAGTATTACTTCTACCGTAACTGTATCTGATGGGGTTGTTGTCGGTGATTGTGCACCAGCATGGTCAGCAACAACAAGTTATCAAGCTGGAGATAAGGTAAGTTATGATGGTTTTGAATATGAATCAACGTGGTGGTCAACTGGCGCCTCTCCGGCTATTTATAGTAATGTTTGGAAGAAATTAGGCGACTGTGATGGAAGCACAGTTCCTGATGAAAACGAAGCACCTGTTTCTAGTTTTACTTACAATAAAACAGCACTAGCCGTTAACTTTAATAACACTTCAACAGATGATAAAGCCGTAACAAGCTATAACTGGAGCTTTGGTGATGGTGGTACTTCTTCAAGTGTTAACCCAAGCTATAACTATAATACTGCTGGTAACTACCAAGTTAGCTTAACCGTTTATGATGCCGAAGGTCTTAGCCACACTTCAAACCAAACGGTTGTTGTTAGTGATGATAGTAATAATCAAGGTTGTGGTGGTTTAGCGCCATGGTCAGTTTCTCAATCTTATGCCGTAGGTGATAAAGTGTCTCACAATGGCTATAAATATGATGCAATTTGGTGGTCAACGGGTGCTTCACCCGATGTATTTAGCAATGTATGGAGTAAAACAGGAAACTGTCAATAGTGAGTAAATACTTACCATCCTAATATGTTTAATGAAAAATGGCGTCTTATAGACGCCATTTTTATATCATGATTTACAATCGTTCAACCATTCATCAGCTAATCCCACGGTTTATCTCATCGTTAAACGTACACTTATTGTGAGCCAAAAGCCTTTAATTAAAGGCTATGTTCAAAGTAAACGCGATAAGTAGAAGACCAGATGGGGTATTCAACTTCCAATAAATAACACGCAAAGTCTTTCTTTTCTAAATGCGCAAAGTTAAATAAATAATCACTCATTTCACCTATTTTTATCGCACCATTAACTTGAGCACCGGGTGAATCTGGGTGTAAAACTTTAAGCTCAGGAAACTCAGGTAAGCGTTCTGTCCACATATCATCAGAGCGTAGCTTACCCTCCTCTACCTTTTGATTCCCTGAATAACAGCCAACATTAACACTACTGCGCATGTCTAATTTTTTTTCTAAAAACACCAGCATCACTAACTTTTTAGTGGGGCTTTTTATAGAGATACTGGTTGAGCTACATTTACTCTCGTGCTCTAACGGATTAGCCAATTCATCGGGGTTTGAAAATAAAAAAGTGGCATCAAATTTATTGGTTTCAGATAAATCATTAAAAACAATACCTGAGTTACTCGCTGAATAACTCGCATAAGCAGAAAGTAACCCTTTACTTGAGTATTCATCAACCACACCAATGTGAAAATGATTTGGCGCAATACGGGAGTTCACCGTGATATTTTCAGGCGCAGTAAAACCTTCAGGGTTTGGACGAGTATAAAACTGTACAAAGGGAGGTGATGCTTTTGAGCGAACAATATTTTGCTTTGAGATCATCGCAACCTCTTGTAGATATTGTTTATTTTGGTCACTCTCTTTTAATATGTAGCAACTAAATAAGGTTTCCATCGAAGAGCCAATTAATTGTTTAGACGCTAAGTAATGTTGCTCTCGTTTTTCTTGTGCCGTTAATAAGTTTGTATCGGCGGTTTTACTCGCTGGTTTGTTGCTTAATAAACGCTTTAATTCCGCATGACTGCGAGCGTACTTTTTTATTTGCATATCAAAAGCATCCACTGCGCTTTGTGCTTCTAAAATAAGTTGCGGCTCTAATGTCTGATGAGTGACTTGTATTAAAAACTCTTTTAAACCAGAGATCCCCGGTAACATACAAAGCACTTCTTTACCGTCTTTACTTTTATTAATACCATTGAGTATGCGTTGGCAGTTAGAGCGATTAAACTTAAGCCACTTTGACATACCTGCGATAGTTTGAGCTGAGTGAGGAAAGCCTTGGACTAAGTGACGTAATACACTTTTTAAGTTTTCACCGGTGCGGTTTAATGCAATTAACTCTTCTTTTTCTAATAATATTGTCATTTTTAGCTATTTAATTGAATCATCATGATTTATTTTTATTTAAGGCAAGTTATAGTGCTAATATTTCGCCTCTTGTTATGTTTAATCAATAACATGAATAACACTCGTTAGCCAACGGATTTTATTGGCTAACGCGTTTTATATTCTCTTAGTCGACAATTTTTTCATAACATAATTCGTTAAGACTTGACCGCGAATGCTGACTTGCTGCTGCTTAACTTCATTAAAAGTAAAGTGTGCAAAAAGTGGTTTAGCTATAATGCTAACATGAGAATAAAAACGGTTAATATTATTAGTTTTGCTTTGACGAAACAGTCTCTTTATTAACATTTTACCAATGCCTTTCCCTTGATGCATCACCTGAGTTAAACTTTCTAACAGTTAGCAAAGCTCTCCTTATTCTCTCGTTATTTTTACCGTATTAAGATACGGTTTCTTTATAAAGCGTTAATCCTCTTGCTTTATAGTTCGCCAAGGCTGAGTGATGATCTAACGAACAAGTATTGACACAAACTCGCTCAGTTCCCTCTATTTTCCATGCATTTAAAATAGCCTGAGATAATAAATAACCACCAAATCCTTTACCAATAAAATTAGCTGCCAAACCAAAATAAGCAATTTCAGTGTCACCTGACTCAGTTGTTTTTAATTCAAAGTAACCTGCAATAGCACCGTCATAATAAGCAACCCAGGTACGCAAATTAGGGTTTTCAACATAAGTTTTCCATGTTTGATCTGACAGAGATAATTTATCAGTCCATTGCCATTGCTCACCGACAAGTTGATAAAGAAATTTATTGAACCTAAATTCATCAATTTTTGCTTCAACGATATCTAGCCCATTTGCTTGAGTTTTTTCATTTAACTGTTCTGGGCTTTTCATCTCTAAATAATACGTTGTTACTGTCATCTTTCACCTTCGATTGATATTGGCTCGATAAAATGAGTACAAATTGACTTTCCTTCTTCAACAAGCATTTTCCGAACCATAATTATGCCGCTATATTACGACCTTTTAGCGTTAAATAGCCAACGGTTTTCATTGCTCATTAGTAACAAGTTATTCAAACAATACTCTCCTACTATCTGAGCATGCTCAGCCCTTGACATTTTACCGGCATAAAAAAAGTACCTTAGTTGCCTAAGGTACTTTAGCTCGGTTAATAAAATTACTTTATCAATCGCTTACTTAATTAAAAGGTAATTTTAACCCCTGCATAATATTTACGACCAACGGCATCATATAACAAACTACCAGCATTTAGGTTTGGTAATGCTGGTGGCGTTTTATCGGCAATATTATCTATACCAGCATACAGAGCGAAATTCTCTGAGGCGACAAAATTCACATTTAAATTATGGTAAGTGTATGAATCTACTTTATTATCAAACCACTCAGGGTACTGCCCTTCAACAGCATCATTATCAAAGTCGCTTTCACCAACATAATTCATCGTCCAACTTAGGGTTAAATTATTAAGGTGGTATACCGTGGTAAACAAACCGCGTAAATTTGGTGTGCCCACCTCACCTGCTTGCTCGTCTATTTCATCTGGAAATTCGATGTTAGTTTGAAATTGTCGTTCATTTAAGTAGGTTGCTTTAATATTAAAATTTAAGTCTCCGTACTCTGACAACCCCAAAAAGTAGTTCGCATCTACATCAACACCTGACGCTGTAAAGTTTGCAACATTGATTGATTTAGTTGCCACATTAATGATCTGGTTATTGGCATCACGCGTGATTAACTCACAATACTTTTGATTTAAATTTGAACCATCAACACAGTTAGATAATACATCAGTCGCTGAGTAGGTGGTTATGGCATCATCAATACTCATATCCCAATAATCAACAGCAAGGCTCAAGCCTTCCACCGGTTGAACAACTATACCAACAGTTAGGGTATCAGCAGTTTCAGCGGATAGGTTTTCATTACCACTGGTTTTAACACCACGAGTACCAAAATCAGCACTTGATTGAAAATCTGGCGCCATGCCTAATGCTGCACAGTTAGTCGCACGATTCTCAGGGTTTGGTCCGTTAGGTAGGTTATCTTCATGACAAGGGTCTACCATGTTTGCTGCCCCAACCTCTTCGGGTGCATATAACTCATTAATATTTGGTGCACGAACCGCATGAGAGTAAGTTGAGCGCACACGTATCTCATCCATCAAGGTCCAGTTCAGCCCTGATTTCCATGTAAGATCACCACCGGTAACACTATGCTCACTATATCGAGCAGCAAGTTCAAGCTCTAATGATTCAATCCCGGTGACGCCTTGTACCAGTGGAATTAAGGTTTCACCAAAAACTTCTGCAACAGTAAAGCTTCCATCAGTAATACCAAGATAAGAGTAACTTTCGACGTTAACACCAGAGGTTGAGCCAACCTGTCCAGTACCTACTACCGTGCCATCAGGCAGTGTTTGTGTGGTTTGCGTCAATGCATCAGGCGTACTATTAACACTTTCATCGCGATATTCCATACCAACAACAAAATCAACAGCGCCTGAATCCATTTCGAATAACTCACCAGTTATGGCAAAGTTAGCAACAAACTGCTGCATTTTTTCTTTGGTAAGTAAATCAACACCAACAAAACCTAACGCCTCTTGAGAAGCAAGATTATTAATCGGGTTAAAAGCGATACAACCATTACTTTGATCACGACACACCGCATTGCCACTACCGTCAGAGACAGCATCTAACGCCTGATAATAGCTTGAAAGCAATAAGTCCTGGTTTTTAATACTACCTTCTGTTTGACCGTACTGTAGATAGAAATCATAACTGTAATCACCCAAATCACCTTCACCACCAAAGGTAAACTGTGTGGTTTCACGTGATGTAGTCGAGCGAACGCCCATACCTACCACAGCAAGCGCTGCTTCATCATGACCCGCAGCATTAAGGGCATTAACAACAATTTCTGGTGCAAACGGGTTATCTGCTCTGATTGGAATTAATGGACCAAAGTTATCGTCATGAAAGACACTTGCTTGACCTGAAGCACCTGATTCAACCTTGCCATATTTTGCTTCTGCAAAAATGCGATGAGAATCACTTAGATCATAACGGGCTCTTGCATTAAATAGCACTCTTTCGCTCGGTGTTAATAAACTACTCGATTCAGACGTTCTAAAGCCATCACCACCATCACAAGGAACTGTTGTACAATTCATACCGGCAATAAAATCTCGAGTCTCCCCTGAGTCCCTATCTACGGTAAAAGTATCATAACCATTAGGGCCAAACGGCTGTATTGGATCATCAGCGAAGATAGGGTAAAACGCGCCACTGACTTGTGTAATTGGCATTTGTGGAAAATTACCGCCCCAAGGTGCAGCATGATTGCCATCAAAAAGGTAGTCAGCATTAGGTACGTAAAATAATCCTTCTTCACTTAATGCTTGATAACGCTCATCGTCTCTGAAAATCCCTTGACCTTCAAACGTTGCAAAAGCATGGGTTTTATTGGCATAGTCACGATCTTTGATCATGATTTCATCTTGATTTGAATAAGCACCACTTAGGGTAAAATTACCTTTATCACCATCAAAATTACTCCCCCAACTTAAAGACAAATCACTTTTTTCACCATCACTTTGAGCCGTTTGACCATATGAGGCATCAAGTTCAAAACCTTCAAAGTCTTTTTTCATGATAAAGTTAACCACACCCGTTACCGCATCTGCACCATAAATAGCCGACGCGCCACCAGTGATAATCTCCATACGCTCTATTAAAGCAACGGGAATCATACTCATATCAACCGCAGCAGTATCGGCACCACCAGACACATGTCGACGACCATTTATAAGTACTAATGTACGGTTAACCCCTAACCCCCTTAAGTTAGCAAGCTCTAAACCAGCATTATTGGTATTCCCACCGTTTTGAAAATTAGTATTACCACCACCGACACCATCCATAAGCGCTGGTAGTTTATTCATTAAATCACCAATATTTTTAACACCAAATTGCGCAATGGCATCTGAATTGATGATGGTGGTTGGTGTCGCCATTTGAGCAGACTCATGTTTAATACGAGAGCCTGTTACAGAGATTTTCTCTATCTTCTCTTCTGTCACAGCTTCTTCAGCCAATGCTGGTGTTGCAAAAGCGACAGCAAATAATGCTGTAGTTATTTTTGAAAGTTTAAAACGCATCTTGTTTCCTTATTTATTATTATATTAATCGCATTTTTAATGTTCATCTCGAAATAAGATAAATCTGAGATACGATCTAAGATTGCAAAATGTGGTAGCATTGTAAAGAGCATTTTTCACACAAAAAAATTACAAGCACTGAATGTAAAGCTAGAAGTACATGTATTACTTGGTTTACATCTTATTCAATGCCCAGAGTTATGAGGGGGAAGTTGTATTAATCTGCAGAAGGGAACAGGTGATTTTTCATATTTTATAACAGTAAAAAATGCTTCAAATTAACGAGAGTTATCTCATTTCATTGTTTACTTTTCAAAATCTAGTACGACTCACTAGTACAAAACAAGTAGACAAGCGCATGAGGTAACACCCTAATTTTAACAAAATAGCAGTATCACATTATTAACACCGGCTTAGACTATTCCTGGGTAAATTCAGAAATATTGCTAGACACAATATTGCCAGTTACTTGAAAGATATTGCCCTACAACCACATAACGTTGGAACATATGAAACATATATATAAAACCTTAGTTACTCTCACACTAGTAGTCCTTTCTTTGTCATCTATGGCTGCGATTGATGACAGCATGAACATTAACGACATTCATCAACAAATGAAGAATAAACTATTAACCAGTGAACAATTAGTTAAGTTGTATTTAGATCGTATCGAGAAATATGACCACAATGGCGTGCAGCTCAACGCTGTCGTGCAACTAAACAAACAAGCAATAAGCCAAGCTAAGGCATTAGATCAGTATTTTGTTGAGCACGGCTTTAAAGGCAAGCTTCATGGCATTCCAGTTTTACTAAAAGATAATATAGATACCCTTGATGGCATGGCGAATACCGCTGGCTCAACTGCATTGGCAAAGAACTTCCCTAAAGATGAAGCGTTTTTGGTCAAGCAGCTCACAGAGGCTGGTGCAATTATTTTAGGAAAAACAAACTTAAGTGAATGGGCTAACTTTCGCTCTCCTCATGCATCTAGTGGTTGGAGTGCCTTATATGGTCAAAGCAAAAACCCTTACAATAGGCACATAACCCCTTGTGGTTCAAGTTCAGGTTCAGCCATTGCCGCCGCGGCTAATTTTGCCACAGTCACCATAGGCACCGAAACTGATGGCTCTATCACTTGTCCAGCATCTGTTAATGGTGTGGTTGGTATTAAGCCAACGTTAGGTACCGTAAGTCGAGATGGTATTATTCCTATCTCTCACAGCCAAGATACTGCAGGTCCTTTAGCTAAAAATGTGACGGATGCCGTTATATTACTCTCTGCCATAGTGAAAGCAGATCACAATGATTCAGCAATGGTCGACTCTGCTATCAACTATGTATCACATTTAAAAGCTGATGGTGTGAAAGGAAAGCGTATTGGTATTGCCAGAAATTTAATGGGTTACCATCAAGGCTTAGACAATGTATTTAATGAAGCTGTACAGACACTTAAAACACAAGGTGCCATCATTGTCGATAATACAAATGTTGCTCACTTTCAAGAATTGGGTCGCCATGAATTTGAAGTACTGCTTTATGAATTTAAAGCAGGTTTAAACCACTACCTTGCCAATACCAGTGAGGGTATCCCTAAATCACTTGCTCTGTTGATTGAGTACAACAAGAAGCATGCTGACGTAGAAATGCCTTTCTTTGCCCAAGAGCTATTTGAAATGGCCCAGAGTAAAGGAGAGCTCACAGACAAGAATTATATAGAAGCACTTGTACATTCAAAAAAATTAACTCAAGAGTTAGGGATTGACGCCTTATTAACAAAATATCAACTTGATTTAATTATCGCTCCAACAACCAGCCCAGGTTGGAAAATTGACTGGGCAAAAGGTGATAAACACTTAGGATCTGCATCATCGCCAGCAGCTGTTGCAGGTTACCCTCACATTACAGTGCCTATGGGTTATGTTGATGGGTTACCTGTTGGTATTTCAATGTTTTCAGGAAAACTGCAAGAAGGGAAACTCATCGAGACAGCTTATGGCTATGAGCAAGCGACCCTACACAGAGTTTCACCAAAGCTGTAATAAATTATTCAAGTTTTACTAAATATCAATCAAGTAAGCACTATACCTAAACTTTCGTGCTTACTTTCATACTGGCTCACTGTAATTTCAAAACAAAAAAATGAATAAAATCTGAAGGTAGCTATAAGGAAGCTTGGCTGACACAGGACTTTAAGCAACTACATGACATAAATCCTGTTTGTGTGGTTATTTTCAGGCTTAGTGCTAGTGACATGGGTAAAACCATCATCATTCCCATGAGCAAGTGCTAAAGAATAAAAAGAACCTTACTTTAAGCCCTTTAACACCGGTGTAAATAGCACCTGCTAACAGGGTCCGATCAAAATGATTTTTTTCATTATATTGTCTTCTTAAAGCAGAAAATGCTTCAGTTGTGGAAAAGTATTTCAAAATATTTAACTCAAAGTATCAATGAACAAAAACTGTTCACTTTATTGTTTATCAAGGATAAATTAGTTAACTATCCCCAACCTTTTGTTCGTTCTTTTATTAAACAGCTGATATTAACTGGCAGAATAATCAGTAAACAACATCTTCCCCACAATTGCTGTGGATAACTCTGTTAGTAATGATTTGATAGTGCGCTTATAGCCATAGGGAATGCAATTCCATCCACACTGACGAAAATATAGACAGGGTGAACTAATCGAGTACTTTACTGGAACAGACTTAAAAGAATAGATTCACAAACAAAGTACCTGCCTTAATAGTTAAGCCCAATCAGTCCTAAATCATCATACTTTAGTTTAAACAGCCCTAATACTGTCACTTACTTATAAAACACATAAAAAACATAAAAAACATCATTAATCAACGGTCAAACACCAACACTAAAAACAACAAAAAAAACAGCAACTTAGATAACAAGTGGTAATACTACCTTGGTGAACTGACGATTAACTTACCTTACTATTATTAGTAATTGACAAATTTCTCTTCCATTGAACAGTCTTGAGGTGTATATTATATTTAAAGAACACACCGAGGCTTATATTAGTAATCAGTCTTATGTACTGAATGCTACCAAGAGGAAGAACATATGATGAAGTCGATTGTTTGCCAACAACCTGGCGAACTTAATTTTTTAGAAACAGAAAAGCCACAACCTAAAGCGGGTGAGGTACTCCTTAAGATTCGTGCCATTGGTGTTTGTGGTACAGATATTCATGCTTACGGTGGTAATCAGCCTTTCTTTACTTACCCTCGTGTATTAGGCCATGAACTTTCAGGTCAAATTGAAGCCTTAGGTGAAGGCGTTGATTTACCACTTGGTAAGTCCGCTTATGTTATTCCCTATTTAGAATGTGGCGAATGTGTCGCTTGTCGTGCGGGTAAAACGAATTGCTGTACGAACATTGAAGTCATTGGCGTGCATCGTGATGGTGGTATGTGTGAATATTTATGTTTACCTGCATCTCATGTAGTTATTACTGAAGGTGTGCCTTTTGATCAACTAGCGGTTGTAGAGTGTTTAGCCATTGGTGCTCACTCAGTTCGTCGTGGCGAGGTTTCTGAAAAAGATACCGTCATGGTGCTAGGTGCAGGTCCAATTGGTTTAGGCGCAGCGCAATTTGCTAAAGTAGCAGGTGCTAAAACTTTTGTTGCTGATGTCAATAGTGACCGTTTAGCATTCGCTGACCGAGAATTAAATATTGATGCTACAGTTGACTGTAAAGCTGATGTAAAAGCTCAACTTGAAAGCCTAACCGATGGAGACTATCCAACAGTCATTATTGACTGTACTGGTAACCCTGGCGCAATGCAGGCAACTTTTGGTTGGTTAGCACATGGTGGCACCTTGGTATTTGTCAGTGTAGTAAAAGCAGATATCAGCTTTAATGACCCTGAATTCCATAAGCGTGAAACCACTTTAAAAGGCAGTCGTAATGCGACTAAAGAAGATTTTGAACACGTTGTTGCTTGTTTAGCAAATGGCAGCGCAAAATCAACCGCTATGGTTACCCACAAAACCAGTTTTGATGACTTTCCTGCGATCTTCCCTGAATGGGTAAAACCAGAAACAGGTGTTGTAAAAGCGGTGATTGAAGTGAATAGAGACTAGTCAAAAATAGCCATAATGAATGCGTACTTATGGCTAAGATGATAAATAAAGTACAGTGTAGAGGTTAATATGTATATCGATGCTCACCACCATTTATGGAACTATGATGCCAGCGAATATGACTGGATCGATGATTCCATGGCAGTATTAAAACAAGATTTTCTAATTCAAGAGCTTGAGAAAACACTTGCTCAAAACGGATTTTCTAGCAGCATCGCCGTACAAGCTCGCCAATCTATGGAAGAAACGCTTTGGTTGTTAGAGCTAGCTGAACAAACACAACTCATAAAGGGTGTCGTTGGCTGGATAGACTTACGTAGTGACAACTTGGCTCAACAATTAGATGAACTAAGCGAATATGCAAAACTCGTTGGCTTTCGTCATGTTATTCAGGGAGAAACAGATCCTGCCTTTATGGAAAACCCTAACTTTATTCGCGGTTTGAAGATGCTAGCCGAAAGAGGCTACCGATACGACTTACTCATCTTTGCTCACCAGTTACCTGCGGCAGCCGAAATGTTGGCTAAAGTACCTAACTTAAACGTTGTGATTGATCATATTGCTAAGCCAAACATTAAGTCGAGAACAGACTTTGATACTTGGCAACAAGGCATGGCTGTATTAGCGCACAATAAAGCTTGCTTCTGCAAGCTATCAGGTATGGTTACCGAAGCTGACTGGATAAACTGGACTGACATGGACCTGCAACCCTATATGATAACGGTTTGGAACTTATTTGGCGCAGAACGAATTATGTTTGGCTCTGATTGGCCCGTGTGCTTAGTCGCAGCACAATACGAACGTGTTAAACAAACCGTGATCGATTTTATCAATGCACGAAGTCCAGAAGATTTGCCTTTGGTCATGGGTGACAATGCCAAACGCTTTTATCAGTTATAACAAAACACCCTAAGGTCAACTTTCACTCATTTCACTAGAGAGTTAACCAATCAAACCTGTTAATGAAAGCTAACTAAAGCGTAATTTACTTACGTTTTAGCTAGCTATTGCCAAGTCGCTTGCACAAGCAAAAATTTGTAATGAGAGTTAAATCATGAGTGAACAGCCAGAAGTAAGAAGCACTATTCAAGTACATAGCAAGGACAGTGTCGCTGTAGCATTGCAAGATCTTAACAAAGGGTCGGTTATTTCAATCAACAACACCCGTATCACCTTAAATGATGATATTGGACGTGGTCATAAAATTGCTTTGAGCAATCAAAAAGCAAACGAGCAAGTCATTAAATATGGTTACTCTATTGGTTATTTAACTGCCGATATCAATGCTGGCGATTGGGTTCATAGCCATAATTTAAAAACCCTATTAAGTGATGACGACCAATTCACTTATCAGCCAAGTGAACAGGTAAAATCTGCTTTAGATGATACCACGCATGATATGCCAACCTTTATGGGCTACCCACGTAACAACGGTCTGGTAGGTATTCGTAATGAACTATGGATAATCAACAGTGTGGGTTGTGTTAATCACCTAGCCCAATCTCTTGTACGTCAATGTAAGGCGCAATTTAGCGATTTGGCTGATGACTTTTTAGCGGTAACTCACCCATTTGGTTGCTCACAATTAGGCGATGATTTAGCGCAAACTAAACAACTTCTTGCCTCACTTGCGTCAAACCCAAATGCCGGTGCGGTATTGTTTTTAGGTTTAGGTTGTGAAAATAACCAGCTTGCGGCAATGATTGCCGAACTACCTGCTGAAATGAACGAACGTATCGCATATTTCAACGCCCAAGAAGTGGATGATGAAGAAGCGGTCGGAATGGCACACATTGAAAAGTTATTAGCCACTATGGCCAATGATAAACGTGTTGAATGCCCCGTATCCAAACTCACACTTGCGATGAAGTGCGGTGGCTCAGACGGGTTAAGTGGTTTAACTGCCAACCCATTACTAGGTCGCATCAGTGAAAAAATGGCTCAGTTTGGCGCAACCGTTATTTTAACGGAAACGCCAGAAATGTTCGGCGCGGAACAAGTATTAATGAACAACGCTGCCAATGAAGGGGTTTATAACGACATTGTCTCCCTTGTTGATAGCTTCAAACAATATTTTATCGACAACAACCAGCCTGTTTATGAAAACCCGTCGCCGGGGAATAAGGCGGGTGGCTTAACCACCCTTGAAGATAAATCACTTGGCGCGATTCAAAAAGGCGGTAACGCTTTAGTGCAAGGGGTTATTCAATACGGCGAAAAAGCCCGTGCTAAAAACGGTATCACCTTATTACAAGGCCCAGGTAATGACGCTGTATCTTGTACTGCCCTTGCTGCAAGTGGCGCCAACATGGTGTTATTTACCACGGGACGCGGAACGCCATTAGGTGTCCCTGTACCTACAGTGAAAATAGCGTCAAATAGCAGCTTAGCCACACGTAAAAAACATTGGATTGACTATGATGCTGGCCAATTGTTGCGCCTTGATAAAACCCAAGAGCAATGTACTGATGAGTTTTTTCAGCTATTGCTTGAAATCGCCTCAGGTAAAGCGACAAAGAATGAACTTAATCAATTTAAAGAAATATCAATTTGGAAAGGCGGCGTAACCCTGTAGGGCAAAACCGAAATAATTATGCAATTATTATCACAACAAACACTAGACAAGGTTGCACAAAAATCTGCAGCCAATGGTTCTAAAATAGTTACCCCGCAATACGACAGAGAAAATACTGAAATCGGTATTGTACATCTAGGCCCTGGCGCCTTTCACCGTGCCCACCAAGCCGTTTATACCGAAAATGCCATGAACTTAGCCGGTGGCAACTGGGGCATTTGTGGTGTTTCATTACGTAGCGCAACAGCACGTGATGTCTTAGCCAAGCAAGATAATCTATATACCTTAGCTATTTTAGATAAAGAAATTAATTATCAAATTATTGGCGCGATCAAGGAAGTATTAGTAGCTAGCGAGCAATCACAGCAAGTCATGGACCGTTTAGCTTCCCCTCATACCAAACTTGTGACGTTGACCATAACAGAAAAAGGTTATTGCCTTGGCTCTGATGGTCGCCTTGATTTATCACACAGCGATATCGCGCACGATTTATCAAACCGTTGCCAACCTATCAGCGCTATTGGTTATATTGTACAAGCCTTAGGTCAACGTAAAATTAATAGTATTGCCCCGTTTAATGTACTTAGCTGTGATAACGTTTCTGGCAATGGTGACAAACTACGCCGCGCTGTCATTGATTATGCCGCACAACTTGATGCTGACTTAGCTAGCTGGATTGAAGTAAACGTTGCTTTTCCAAATGCCATGGTTGATAGCATCACCCCTAAAACTGAAGATTACACTGTTGATAGCGTGTCAAATGCTATTGGCACTCGTGATGAGTGGCCAATTCAACGTGAGCAATTTACTCAATGGGTCATTGAAGATAACTGGAATGGCGAACGCCCTGCCTGGGATAAAGTCGGCGTGGTATTTACCTCTGATGTTGATGGCTTTGAAAAAGCAAAATTGCGTTTATTAAACTGCTTACACTCAACACTTGCCTATGCTGGCTCACTTGCCGGTTTTGAAACAGTTTTTGACGTTACCAACGACGATGCCTTCTATCAGTTCATTTGTCAGCTAGCCAATAAAGAAGTGCTTGGCTCATTTGAACCACCTAAAGAACTTGACGTACAAAGCTATAGCGAAGAGATAATCGAGCGTTTTTTAAACCCTGAAATTCGCCACTTATTAGCTCAGATTGCTTGGGATGGCTCACAAAAATTACAAATGCGCGTACTGCCAATCATTGAAGATAACATAGCCCTAGGCCGTTCAACCAAGTTGTTATCACTATCACTTGCTTGCTGGTTTGAATTTATCTGTCGTGCTCTAAAAGAAGGCAGAGAAATTGTTGACCCACTTGCCAATGACTTTGCCAACATGCCTGCATTACTTAGCGATGATAGCACCGAAGTGGTAGCAGCATTTTTATCTATCGAGTCTGTTTTTGGTAAAGCATTAGCAGCAGATATTGAACTAAAAGTTGAATTAGTTAATAGCTTGTCTGCTCTTCGTATAGGCAATATCACTCAAATCAATTCCGTTGTGGAGAAATTATGTTAAACCCAAGTTTTGCAGCATTAGTTAAAAACAGTCCTATTTTACCTGTTTTACACATGGAAAGCGTTGAAGATGCTGTTAATGTCAGTCGCGCTTTGTATAAAGGCGGTATTACCTGTGCAGAAATCGTTTTACGCTCTCCTGTTGCCCTTGATTGCATCAAAGCCGTGAGTGAGCATGTACCTGAAATGACAGTGGGTGTTGGTACCTTAACAACCCCTCAACAAGTTAAAGACTCAGTTGCAGCGGGTGCTGAATTTTTAGTCAGCCCATCTTTTACCAAAACCTTAGCGACAGCGATGATAGAAACTGGCCTACCTATGCTACCGGGTGTGGTATCTCCATCTGAAATCACGCAAGCACTAGAGCTTGGTATCAAAGAAGTAAAGTTTTTCCCTGCTGCGCAATACGGCGGTGTTAAAACCATTAAAGCATTAGCCAGTGTATTTAGTCAGGTTAAATTCTGTCCTACCGGTGGTGTTAGTCTTGATAATATGGGCGAATACTTTGCCAACGACAGTATTTTTGCCGTAGGTGGTTCTTGGATGGTACCTAAAGATCTGATCAAAAATAAAGATTGGGATGCCATTACCTTATTAAGCCAACAAGCAATTGCCGCCATTGATGATTTGGACCAGTGCGCATGAATACCAACATAGATAAAAATACAAGTAACATCATCGTTATGGGTGAGTGCATGGTCGAATTTGGCCGTGCTGCAGGTTGCACTGCAAACGATAACCTTTACAAAAAAAGTTTTGCTGGTGATGTTTTTAACACCGGTATTTACATAAAGCGCTGTGTTAAAGAGCACGCAAATGTTAACTTTTTAACCGCGATTGGCAAAGACGAAAATAGCAATGAAATGCTTGCCATGATGGAAGGTGAATCCCTTGCCACGAACTTGGTTTATCAATCAAATTCGGCGCAAATGGGCTTGTATTTAATCAATGTTGATAACGAAGGCGAACGTAGTTTTAGCTACTGGCGAGAAACGTCAGCTGCAAAACAGGTTGTTAGATTTTTAAATGATGATTTAGACAATCCTGCCCTAAAAAATGTCGATAGCTTCTTCTTTTCAGGTATTTCCATTGCCATATTATCTGAGGGTGATAGACAAAAATTGTGGCGCTTTATTTTTGAGTTAAAAGCAGCTGGCACTACAATTATTTTTGATCCAAACTATCGCCCGACACTTTGGAGTTCACTTAACGAAACTCGCGCTGCTTATGCGGCCGCGTTTGAACTTGCCGATATTGCACTACCGGGTGTTGATGATCATATGGTGCTATATAATGCTAAAAGTGCTGAAGATGTTGCCACCTTTTTAGAGCAATTTGCTATTGATGAAATCATCATTAAAAATGGCTCACAAGGTATGTTATTAAGTGTTGACGGCAAGCGCAGTTATGTTGATGTTGACCCAGTTGAAAACGTCGTTGATACCACCTCTGCAGGCGATGCATTTAACGGCGCTTATTTGAGTGCGCGCTTATTAGGTAGAAGCGCTGAACAAGCAGCAAAATTTGCTGCAAAGGCTTCAGCTTGTGTTATTCAACACAAAGGAGCAATTGTTGATGAAGCTGCTTTTGCACAACACCTGCTTGATTACCCAATGTAACAGATACGTAATCATTGACGAGTTAACTTGATTTGAGTCCAATTACTTGGTCATTCCCGAGATAACTTGATTTGAGTCCACTTACTTCGTCATTCCCGAGTTAACTTGTCGGGAATCTAAAGTGTTAAATGAATAAAAACAACATGGCTCTTCGATAAGACACTTCGAAGATGACGAATTTAACGCTCGAAGATCGCAATGAAACTATTGTACAGTGATTTATATTTCACCAAGGAAATAAAATGAAAACTACCCGACATTGTTTAGCAACCGATTTAAAAAATAATCCTGAGCTCATTGAACAATACAAAGAGTACCACAAGCCAGGTAATGGCTTTCCAGCGGTTGCTAAGAGCATTCGTGATGCTGGCATTGTTGAAATGGAAATCTACCTGATTGAAAACCGTCTATTTATGATCATGGAAGTTGATGACAGCTTCGATGCTGCAGCAAAAGCTAAAGCTGACGCACTCTGCCCAGAAGTACAAAAATGGGAAACATTAATGTGGCAGTTTCAACAAGCATTACCATGGGCAAAAGACGGTGAAAAATGGTTACCGATGGAAGAAATATTTAAACTAACCGAGCAACCATAACTTATATGGCATTCATGCCATCACCAATTAGGTGTTTTAGGCTTGATACTCTCACAAGCTTATTACACCAACCTCTCTCCCCCCAACATACTGAAGGTTCTAAATAAAGTTAAAAACCGTTAAGTAAAGTCATAAACTGAAATTATTACGTTTAGGTAGTAAAATATCGTTCAAAAAATTAAATTAATTCTATTTTAAAGTAGAAAAGGCTGAACCATCATATTGAGTTAATAATCTACTGATAGCAGACGTTCTACTTAGATTTACACATATATTTTGTTGATGAAATTTTCTCATTCAGGCTGACAGACAACTAAGCTGCCATAGAGATTATTAAAAAATTCAAGCGAATAAGAAAATTATCTATAACTCGCTATCGCCCCCAAAGTGAGATAGACGGATAGCGCTCAAACGCACTGGACCAGTTAATCCGTCATAAATTTACGGCTACCGCAGCAGTTACGTTCAATTAATAACATCACAATATACTTTTTCTACATTAAATTGACATAATAAAGATAAAATTTATTGTGATGCTTTCAGTTTCATCGCTATAGATATTAAGACTTTAAGCGCTTACCTTATCTAATAGCTTCGCTGGTTTCAGTATACAAATAGCAGATAGAACTAAACCAAATACGGCAACGTTGATCACGGTATTATATTGTTCATTGGTCAGAATAAGTGCGCCAACCATTGGGCCAGAAGCCAATCCCAGCTTAGAAGCAAAACCACCTAAAGCGGCCAATTGCCCTGCTTTATCTAGCTCTGAACAAATACCAAACATATAAGGTAGGGCAAATGCCCATGTCACGCCAATAATGACATTAGCCACCAAATAAACTTGTTCACTGTCACTAAAATGTAATAACCAACTGCATAATGCTGTAATCAATATAGAGGTGACTAAAGGAATGGTTCGTCCATATTTAGTACCTATTAACATAACTAAAAAAGCCCCTACTAAAGCAATCCAGCTTGCGTAAGCTAATGCAGGACCCATAAAGTCAATCGTTAAACCTCTTGCCTTGCCTAGTCCAATTACATAAGCAAACAGTCCCATATTAGCGGCTTGGAATAAAAAAATGGCGGCAAGATTAAAGTATAAAGGTTTTTTTTGTATTCTCTGGGATTGTTCCTTGTGTGATGGGCTTTTTTCGATGCTGTATTGTGGAATAAAAGGCATCATAATTAAGCTGACGACAGTAAAAGTAATTAAAGAAAGAAATAGCGCGGTTGTGCCATAAACTGGCACAAGCTCAGGTAAGTACATTAAGCCTAAACCACCTAATCCCCATTGGATAAAAAGTAAATAACCAAAGGTTTTATCTGCTTCACTGGTTCTTGAAATAATACCAAAGCCAATGCCTACTAATAATCCACCTGTTAAACCATGGAGAAAACGAATACCGATCATCAGGCTAGGGTTGTTAATGAAAATACAAGCACTATCTATCACGATTAAGGTTAATAACAACGCATAAGACCAAGTACGCCAATTAATGCGTTTAATTAAAAACACAGCGGTTAACGCACCAAGTGCTGCACCATATAAATTTGCTGAACTTACGAAACCAGCTTGTTGATTAGTAAAGGCTAAGCCCTCTTTTAATCCGCTCACCACGGCGGGCATGATGTTGATATAAAATATTCCTGCGGTTGTTAAAAAAGCTAACATAACTCGGGCAATAATCCCGTTAGGATCGACTTTGTTAAGTGTATTAAATTCACTTTTTGTTATGGTTTCTGTCATTATATTTCTCGTCTAAGTGGTTACTACTGACACCGTGAAGTGAAGCTAAATATTTTATTCTTTAACCTCATTATTAATCACAGTAGATCCCGGCTTGTTCTAATTGTGCTTTTAATGGCGCAAGTTGTTGTGCAAATTCCCTCCATTTTCCTTGCGAACTTTTATAAATCCCTTGACGAACTTGCGTGGCGCTCGCTGTTGTTGATGCAGACTTATTATTTTGGAAATCAATGCATTGACTTTGCCAAGTTAAATCACATTGTAGAATTAATGCTTTGGCTTGATCTTCGATATTATCAATAACATCTTCATAGGCTATTTGATGAATAGCTCCTGGTATTACGTCTTGCCAATGCTGCATCAATTTATGGTGAGCAATATAATATTGACCTAGTTCTTTTAAGTCATAAGAAAATGGATAACCTTGAGTAAACAATTGCTTATAAATTGCATAACAAGTATCCATGGGATGACGGATGACATGAATGATTTTAGCTCTAGGTAAAGCTAAAGAGATCAGCCCTACATACAAAGAGTTTAACGGAGATTTATCAATGAAATGTTTGCTTTTACCTGTACTGTTACGAGTACTTTCAATATAGCTTTTCCCTAGTTGGGTAAAATTAATTTTTGTTGTTAACGATACCAACTCTAATTTGTTTTTAGGGCCGCTTTTATTTTGTTGATAGCAATAAGCTTTTACTTGCTCCATCATTTGCAGAGCAAAATCATTTAACTCGCCAGCACTGTCAACATCAGTATGATTACTGATAATTCGGTCAACTAAAGTAGAGCCCGTTCGCGGCAACCCTAAAACAAAGATGGCTTCTCCATTGTTACAAAACAGTTCATTTTGTTTTGCTTGTTGTTCGAAGAATTGCGGATTAAAAGCCTCAATAATTGTATTTAACGTGGCAATATCGTGCTCAACATCATAACGAATATTGCTGCGCCTGCTCTGCGCTCCCTTTGTTAAATACTCAAAGCTTTGCTCATATTGTTTTAAGTCTTCGAACTCTTTGGCTAATGCATAATAAACTTGCGCTTTAGCAACCGGATGTTCTATCCCCTGTCTCTTATACACATCTGA
>CAJXPG010000007.1 GCA_913057925.1 uncultured Colwellia sp.
TGAAGAATAGTAGTCACTGTCGCCGTTTGGCTACACAGCTTTATTTATAAGAGGTCTCTAATACAAACAAAGGCAAAGCACCTGATTAGGTGCTGATAGTTGTGCTAATAAATTATGTTAACGGGTTTGTTAATGGGCAGGGTTAGGAAAGTGAAATGGATTCCCGACAAAAAAATTCGGGAATGACGGTTTAGAGCACCTTGAACATTACAGTGTAAAAGCTTGGAAATGAGGTGTAAAACACCTTAGTAATAACGAATAAGCAAAGTAACCCCACCAAAGTCACGCCGATGTTTACTTACGATCAAGCCTCGCAACGTCATTCAGGTGTTTACTTTCGACTAGCCCCGCCAACGCCATTACGGCGTTTTCTTGGCCGGAATCCAAATTTATTGTGCGACCCTTCTATTTGCTACACACCAGCAATGTGCCTTTATCTTAAATATTTTAGTAAAATGAACTTGAAGTATTTTTAAGTATTTTGAGGTGACGAATAGAGCAGGCTCAGCGCCTCCCCTATTCATCTTATTATTTATTAAGAATAATATTTATTCCCAATAATATGACTATGGCTGTGCATTTAAGGTGACACCAGAAAAACTACTATAAGCTCTCAAGCCAATATACACAGTTTCACCAGCATTTAGTTGTGCAGAACAACTTTCATTATTGCCACTTTTATATGGACGGCAATCATAACTACTTGTTGTGGGTTGGCCTGCTTTTCTTGTATACAAATCAGCATCGCCGCTGCCATTGGCAATAGTTACGGTTATCGTTTCAGCTACTTGTGCGGTATAGCTGTATTGTAACCAGTTACCTGAGGTTGCGGCTAAATCACTTTTTGGAAAACCATTTGGTGTTGACACTGTATTGGTCGCCACAAGTGTAGCGCCACTGTATGCACTGTAACCAATTAATTTAATATACACTCTGCCTGCGCTTGCTAATTCTACATCACAGTTTTCATTGTTACCGCCAACATAAGGACGGCAATCATAATCACTTTTGGTAGGAATAGTGCCTTTCTTAACATAAAGATCAGCATCACCACTACCACCACTTAACTGCACATCAACACGCGTGTTAGCTTGTGTGGTATCAATATAAAAAACTTGTTCGTTATCTTTTGCACCCGACAAGTTTGATACTGCTACGCCAGAGGTTAAACCGCCACCATCACTGCCACTAACCGAAACAGCCACCGTCTTGGTATTTGTTTTACCACCATTATCAGTAACCATTAATGAAACATCGTAGCTGCCACTTTGATTAAAGCTATGCTGTACTTGTGCACCAAAAGCTGAGCTGCCATCGCCAAAGTTCCATTGGTAATCGGTAATTGAACCATCAGTATCAGAAGAGCCTCTGCCGTCAAAGTTACAGGTTAATTCGTTACAGCTTTGCGAAACAATAGCAACAGGCGGTTGGTTAGTACCAACACTTCCGTTGTCTCCAACAGGTACCGTATTACCAAAGATACTGGCAACTTGTGGCCAAATTTTGTCTATTCTTACCCCTTGGTTTTCACACCCACCAAAGTGATGAAGAGCAATAACATTATTTGAACTACTCGCTAGTACTGGCGACCCAGAAGATCCGCCAATGGTGTCACAGAAGTACCCTGTGTCTGTACCGGTTCCTCGTCCATTCGCTGATGCTGTATCAATTTGACATAAGCCACCATTGTTTTGATCACTTTGGATAGACAACTCTTTTGGGTTACCCGAGCCATGTTGAGGGATATAAATAAGCTCGCCTTGTGATGGGCTTCTTACATCTAAACCAAAATAACCAAAGCCCGCAATACTGGCAAAGTTATTTACGGTAAATAATGAGTAATCAAGGTTGTAGTCTGTTTTTAACAGCGATTGCCCCGTTACTTTAACAACAGAGTCTAACGTGCTTCCGTCACAAGCTGTATGTTGGTAGTTAAACCAGACTTCAGTGTCTTGTAATCGTGCTTCATTATCTAAACAGTGGTTGTTAGTAAACAAATGATTACCCGAGCCAACACGCCAACCAGTACATAAACCGCTACCAGCCATTAATAAACGTGCTACGGGACGAGTTCGTTCATACTCTATAGGATTACTTGATGCCCAACATTGCACATCTTTACGCTCATTAACACCACACGTTGATTGAATGCCAACATTAGATGACATATCAACATTTCCCTGGACTTGCAGTTCATTTATTAAGTCAGAGTCATTTGTTGGTAAGTCATTTTCAGTACCAGCCTTGTAGCTATCAATCACTAATTTATGCGACGGTAACCACTGCACATTGGCTGGTAATACAAGCTTAACAATGGCTTTTTCTCCAAATACCGACATGGCAGAAAACTGCTGAACGCCATTCTCACCTTTTAAGGTATTGAAGGTTCTTGGGGTGTTTGTCACGTTGTCATAACGATAGCTTTCACTGCCATCCTGACTAGAGACCAAAACATAAGCACCTTCAGGGATATTAAAAGCTTTAAAATGCACTTTAATAAAACTGGCACCTGCGGTTTCAAGAGTAAATTCTTGCACTTTAGCAGCGCCATTTTCAGCACTCATTAACAGTTGAGTAGACTGATTAGGGTTAAAGCTAACATCTGCTGATTTATGATCAGCAATTATTACTGGTGTATTGTTATTAAGTGGTACTTCATTTTCTGCAATAGCGTTGCTAGCAAAAAGACATAACCCAAGTGTGGTAATTAACGTTTTCATTTAACTTCCTTATACTTTTTTGAGTTTACATTGGTACCTCTTAACCCAACGCATGATTAAAAACCAATCAAACTGTAACACTACATTAACAAATTGCAACACAAATAAACAACCTATTAACATTTGGCATATTTAAGGCGGAAAAATTCCGTGATAACCGTTAGACGTAGAACATGCGAATAGGCATTTTCTAGTAACAAAACTCGCCACGTCATTCCGTTATTTACTTACAACTAGCCCCGCCAAAGTCATTCCGGCGTTCTCTTGGCCGGAATCCATTGGTTTTAGGCAGTTGTTCGAATCGTTAAAAACATAGATTCCCGACAGGACACCTCGGGAATGACGTAAACGCTACAAACCAGATTTCAAAATGGCTTCTAAGAATTTATCTAAGTCGCCGTATTACTAAATGATGGTATGGCTTGAGTGTTTCTATTCTCAACACCCGTTTATATCGTTTCTATAGGCCGGACTTCAAGCTCGCTTCGAGGAACTTATCTAGATCGCCATCTAACACGGCCTGAGTGTTTCTATTCTCAACACCCGTTCGTAAATCTTTAATACGGCTATCATCTAAAACATAAGAGCGAATTTGACTACCCCAACCAATATCTGACTTACCGTCTTCTAATTCTTGCTTGCCTTCATTTTGCTTTTGCATTTCCATTTCATACAGCTTAGCTTTTAAAAGCTTCATCGCTGTCGCACGGTTTTTATGCTGAGATCTGTCTGCCTGACAAGCAACCACAGCCCCGGTAGGCACGTGAGTTATGCGGATTGCAGAATCGGTTTTGTTAACGTGCTGACCACCAGCACCTGAGGCGCGGAAAGTATCGGTACGTAAATCAGCCGGGTTAATATCAATTTCGATATTGTCATCTATTTCAGGGTATATAAACGCTGAAGCAAATGAGGTGTGACGTCGACCTGATGAATCAAATGGAGACTTACGCACAAGACGATGTACACCGGTTTCCGTTCTCAACCAACCAAAAGCAAATTCACCCGTATATTTTATGGTACAGCCTTTAATACCAGCAACATCACCATCGGTAACTTCAATGGCTTCAGTTTTAAAACCGTGCGCTTCACCCCAACGTAAATACATACGCATCAGCATCTCTGCCCAATCTTGTGCTTCAGTACCACCTGAGCCAGATTGAATATCTAAATAACAGTTATTGGCATCTTGCTCACCACAAAACATACGGCGAAACTCTAATTTTTCTAAAACAGCATCTAAGGCAGCGGCTTCAGCAGTAGCATCATCAAAAGTTTCTTGATCTTCTTCTTCTACAGCAAGTTCAACTAAGCCTTCAATGTCTTCACAGCCAGTTTCTAACTCAACAATGGTATTGACCACTTCTTCCAGAGCGCTACGCTCTTTCCCTAAGGCTTGAGCACGTTCTGGCTCATTCCAAATTTCGGGTAATTCTAATTCACGTGTTACTTCAACTAAACGTTCCGCTTTAACATCGTAGTCAAAGATACCCCCGAAGCATATTAGCGCGCTCTCGGATTTCTTTTAATTTACTTAATATAGGATTTGTTTCGAACATAAGCCTTCAAAGGTAAAAATAATAAATAGTCTTTTACCTTATCGCAGGCATCAGACAAATAGTCGCGCATTGTAACGTAAATAAGGGGGTAAATAAATGACTATAAAGCGCAGGTATTTCTTAAGTTTACTATTTTTTTAATGTCTGACTAATTCGTGAGTATATTACCACTGAAGTAGATAATATTTTAAATTGAATTTTACTTTGAGACTGTTCAATAGATTGATAGCTTAAGTCTACATTTTTATAATGCGACTTAATCGAGAGCGCTTAATCGAAGAATAACTCAAGTGTAAATAACTCATAGTTATCAATCTATTTACGCAATTAATTGGTAAGTAAAAACGTTAGTTATATGCTAAAAATATAATGGTACACAAGTGATGGTAAGGTTAACTAATTTTATATTTGTTATTAGCTTTATAGTGCTCATCATTAGCGTTTGAAAATTTAGGGAAATATTACAGTGTAAACGGGCTATTACCTTGATAACTTATATAATTAAAATATAAGGCTACTGATGAATCGTTGTCCAACTATTAATAATTTTAGACATTTCACCACTTTGCTTTAATTTGACAATGGCCTTATTAATACGATTAAGTGTTTCGGTTGAACAAGATTTTCGACTGAGCATAATATGAATGTCATCTTGGTATATTTTCAATGGATGTATTTCAAATTCACCTTGTAATGAATACTTTTCAGAGAATGCTTTCATGGTTACGGGGTCTACCAAAAAACCATCAATATGCCCTTTTAATAATAATGATACATTTTGCTCTAAGTCGATAACGTCATTTATCCGCGTATAAAACTCTTTTGTTGTAATAAGTTTTTTATATTCTTCGCCATAAAAATACCCTCCTTCAACACCAATCATGTAGTCAGAGTTCGACAGGTCACTTAACGTGTTTAATTTTATTTGATCGGTTGTTCCCTTCCTAACAAAAAAATTAACTTTTTCAGTTCGGTAAGGTAAAGAAAAATACGCGGTCTCTTCTCGCTCAGATGTATGTGATGAGCCCATCGCCATATCCATTTCACCTGTTTTGATATATTGTAAATGCCTCTTCCAAGGAATTTCTGTGAATATAACGTCGAGATTAGATTCTTTAATAATTGCATTAAAAATATCAAAATCTAAACCAACAAGCTCCTGGCTTTTATTATGATATTGATAAGGGTACCACAACTCCCAACCTACGGCATAACTTCTAGAAGGGGCTTCTTTAGCTGAACTATTAAAGGTTAACAATAGCACTACCAATAAATATATTTTCATTTTATCACTTTCCACCTTTCAGCTAACCATTGATTAATAATAAAATTCAATAAGACTCGTTGGTATATCCTTTACCTAAAACAACATAAAATTAACTAAATGCTAACGCATTGACTTCGTGAACATAAATATGACTTAAAGATGACTTAAATACAAAAGTAGCACTTATTTTCTAAAAATGTTTCTTCTGTAAAAATATATAAAGGTTAAGGAAAAAGACTATTCCCACAGAGAACTAACTTCCGCATAGTAGTATTCAAAACTAATACAAAGATAAAGATAAAGATAAAGATAAAGATAAATAATTATCTAAGATAAAAGATTAACGACAATTTATCAATTTCTCCTTTGATAGTGAAAATGTCGCGCTAATTAAATGCAGCTACCCTAGATTAAATAAGGGTTAATTTTTTTTATTCATTAACATTAAAAATATCGCAGATGCTATGCCCGCTGAAGCAAATACCATACACATCACCATAATTTGATATCGTGCGGCAATAAAAGGCGAGACACCTGCCAGTATTTGTCCGGTCATCATACCCGGTAATGAGACAATCCCTACAGCAAACAAAGCGTTAACATTCGGTATCATTGACGCTTTAAAGGCAATATTTCGCGCTTCAAGATAACTAACACCTCTGGCAGATTCTGCAAAAAATCGTTCTCCGCATAAACTAACACTATTCATGCCATTGGCAAAAACCATGCCTGCAAGCGGGACTAAAGTTTGTGCATGGTACCAAGGGGTTATATTTAACACTCCTTGAGTAATAACCAATAAGATCAACAAACTGCTTAAAGCTATTGCAATAAAAGCACTGTTAAAAAGCCGCAATCGTGGCGCCTCAATATTATTGAGGGCTATCCAGCTAGAAAAAACTATCATAACTAGCAATAACAGACCAATTACCCAAGCATTATGACTTTCAAAAATATAGCTGAGAACATAACCGACAAGCATCAGCTGCATCAGCATTCGCACAAGAGCATGCCAAGTGCGCTTTTGTGGTAAAGACCAACGCGCTAAAATTACCAACACTAACATCACAGGTATGAAAGCGATGGCTAGTCTGGGCAGAGAGATACTTGTAAGTGCTTGTTCCATTATCCCTTCTCATTGCATTGTTTAGTGATTAGTGACTACTGATTAGTTAACTGCTTGAATATCTTCAATCATTAATTGCACAGTTCGCTTACCTCGAAACTCATTAACATCAAGACGATAAGCTATATGCACTTGTTTAGCATTGTTATTTGGCCAGACGCTAACATCAACATTAAAAGCAATACCGTCAAACACGATTGAGCCTTGAGCAGTTTCTTTTTCTAGCACAATCTTTAAGTGCTTTTCACCGACAATGCGCTGTTGTACTAAGGTGAAACTGTCATCAAACAACGGCTCTGGAAAGTTTTGCCCCCAAGGTCCTGATTCACGCAATTGTTCGGCAAATTCGAGGGTTATCATATCGCTGCTCAATTCCCCATCCGATAAGATAATACTGTCGAGATCTTCCGGTTTTAACCATTTTTCTGCCGTTTCATTAAAGCGTTGCTGAAATAAGGAAAAATCTTTTTGTTTAATTGATAAACCTGCCGCCATAGCATGACCACCAAATTTACCAATTAGCCCTGGATTTTGACTATCGATATGTTCAAGTAAGTCACGAATATGCAGACCAGGAATAGAGCGAGCAGAGCCTTTTATTTCAGCTACCTCAATATCGGTATCTTCTTCTTTAGCTTTGGCAAAAACAATACATGGGCGATGAAACTTCTCTTTCAAGCGCCCTGCAACAATACCAATAACCCCTTGGTGCCAGTCTTGCTGAAACAGTGAAATGGCACTTGGCAAATTGCTTTCATCAAAGTTAAGCGAAGTAAGTACTCGCTCTGCTTCCTGTTGCATGCCCTGCTCAATTTCACGTCGGGCCTTGTTTAAATCATCAAGTTCTGCGGCCATCACTCTCGCACTTGAAATATCAGCGGCAAGTAAGCAATTAATACCATATGCCATGTCATCTAAACGCCCTGCGGCATTAATTCTTGGGCCTAAAGCAAAACCAAAGTCACTGGCTACTAATCGTTGCTGGTTTCTGTTTGCAATTTCAATCAGTGCCTGAATACCCGGCCTTGTTTGCCCTGCTCTAATGCGCTTTAAACCTTGCGCGACTAAAATTCTATTATTGGCATCAAGAGAAACCACATCGGCAACTGTCCCTAAGGCAACTAAATCAAGCAGCTGTGCAATATTTGGCTCCACAAGGGCCTTTTCAGTAAAATAGTCTTGTTCTCGACAGTATTTCCTTAACGCCAACATTAAATAAAACGCAACCCCAACACCCGCGAGAGCTTTGCTAGGAAAATTACAGCCATGTTGATTAGGGTTAACAATAGCATCAGCATCCGGTAGGTTTTGCCCTGGTAAGTGATGGTCGGTAACTATGACTTGCATGCCTAGCTCTTTTGCACGCTTAACGCCTGCTATACAGCTAATACCATTATCCACGGTGATTAACATTTGCGCTTGTTTCTGTGCTGCTAAATCAACAATTTCAGGGGTCAGACCATAGCCATACTCAAAACGATTTGGCACAATAAAATCATGATGATTACTGCCAAACAATTCCAGAGCAGACATCATTAATGCAGTGCTTGTAGCGCCGTCAGCATCGAAATCTCCCACAATAACAATGGCCATTTTATTAATAAGGGCATCATGTAATAGCTTGCATGCCTTGTCTATGCCCATCAATGAAGTATCAGCTGTCATCCCTTGTAAACGGGCAACATTGAGTTCGAGATCTTGAGCAGATTGCATGCCACGGCTCACGTAAATTTGTTTTATTGCTTCAGGGAGCTCATCGGGCAAGTGGCTCGTTGAGACATGCGCTCGGCGAATAATTTTTTTACTCATTGCTATTGATTCTCTTTTCTTTTGAATAGGCCATTTAGCTTTTTTTTGCATAAAAAAAGTACTTGGTGAAAATCAGCAAGTACTTTAGCAACATGAGTTAAAAGCGATTAGATTGTTTTTAATAACTCTTCTAACTGTGCAGGTGGTTGATAACCTGGAACCATAGTACCATTTGGTAAAATAATTGCTGGCGTTCCTGTAACGCCAATTTGACGACCAAAGTTAAACTGTGCTTCTATCGGTGCTTCACAAATTCTTGCTGCAACGGTACTACCCGCTTTTGCTTTGGTTAGCGCTGTTGCACGATCTTCATTACACCATATTGAACGTAAGTCTTTAAAACCGCTGCTTAAGTTTCCTGTTCTATCATTAATCCCAGAACGTGGATAAGCTAAGTAACGAAAGGTGATGCCTCGCGCGTTATAATCTGACATCTCGCCATGCATTTTACGACAGTAGCCACAGGTAATATCAGTAAAAACAGTTACCACATATTTTTCATTGTCTGCTTTATATTCAATCACATTATCTTTGAAGCTTTCAACGCCATCTAAGCGCATATTTGCTAAGCTTTTTTCAGCTATATCGGTAACTTTAGTCCCTAAGCTATATACTTTACCTTGAATAAAGAATTCGCCGTTATAACTTGAGTAGAATAAACCTTGATCGGTAATCAACAGGGCAATGCCTGGTACCGGGGTTTTCTCGACTTTCACCACTGTTAAGCCCAAGGAAGTATTAATTTTTGCTTTTAACAAATCAACATCTAATACATTAGCATCACTTGAAGGCTTAGCTATTGAAGATGGCACATTAGCTTGCGTTGCAGCATTAGCCATTGGTAGAGAAAGTGCGGCAAGCATGACGCAAATAAATAACTTCTTAAACATAATAATTCCTAGCAAACTCTTTAATAACGCTAAATGATAGTTAGGCACAGCTTTGGATAACAAAATTGCCAAGCCCGTCAGTTAGTAGACCTAATTTTATGCTAGGAAATTACAGCCAAGAGCCACTTTTTGCAACTTAAAATAACCATTAAGCTAAATTAACTTGTAAACAAAGGTGAATGTTTTTGCTAAAATCCCCGAAAATCTCCCTTTGAACAAAAAATTAGGTAAAGCGAAATGAAGATTGGTTTATTTTATGGCTCAACGACTTGCTACACTGAAATTGTTGCCGAAAAAATTCAAGCCATTATTGGTGCTGAACTGGTTGAGCTATATAACATCAAGGATCAGCCCTTAAGCCTTTGCCTTGATTATGATTTTATTATCTTTGGTATTTCGACATGGGATTATGGTGAGCTGCAAGAAGACTGGGAATCAATTTGGGACGATATTAATCAATTAGACTTATCTAACAAGATTATTGCCATTTATGGCATGGGTGATCAAATAGGTTATACCGAGTGGTTTCAAGATGCTTTAGGTATGTTGCACGACCAAGCCAAAGCACAAGGTGCCTCATTAATCGGTTATTGGCCAAATCAAGGCTATGAGTTCGAAGCTTCTAAAGCATTAACTGAAGATGAAAGCCAGTTTGTCGGCTTACCTTTGGATGAAGACAGTCAATATAAACTCACCGATGAACGTTTAGATACATGGTGTGAGCAAATTCTGCTTGAATACAGCAGCCTACTTTAGCTCAGAATTGCTAACCAGTTAACTTGGGCAATTTTGACACTTGCGATAAATAGTTACAGCAAGCGCTAAAAACACTATAATTGCCCCCATATTAATATTTTATAACCCTTAGTGAATTATCCCCTATGTTTGAGCAATTTGATCTAGACTCAGAGCTACTCGCCAGTATCAAAAAAATTGGCTATAACAAGCCGACTTCTATTCAAAACCTTGTTATTCCAGAAGCAATGACAGGCAAGGATGTACTAGCATCAGCGCCAACTGGCACGGGTAAAACCGCCGCTTTTTTACTGCCTGTGGCTCAGCATCTTTTAGATTACCCTCGCACTAAACCTGGTTTTCCTCGGGTGTTAATTTTAACGCCAACGCGTGAATTAGCGATTCAAATAGGTGAAGATAGTGAACAACTCACTGAGCTAACTAAAATAAAGACCGGTGTCATCACTGGTGGCGTAAATTACGGTAGTCATAATGATATTTTAACGACCACCACTGATGTATTGGTAGCGACACCTGGACGTTTATTAGAGTATATAGAAAGCGAACAATTTGATGCTCGTGACATAGAGATCCTTATCTTAGATGAAGCCGATCGTATGTTAGATATGGGCTTTAGTGAATCGATCAATCGTATCGTTGGTGAAGCTCGCTGGCGCAAACAAACTATGCTATTTTCTGCGACACTGGAAGGTGCAGGCGTATTACGTTTTGCCCAAGAAGTACTTAATGAGCCGGTATTTTTAGAATCAAACCCATCGCGTAAAGAAAAAGCGGTAATCCATCAGTGGCTGCATTTAGCAGACGATGCCAATCATAAATTAAAACTATTGGTTAATACTTTAAAGCAAGAAGGTGTTGAGCGAACTGTAGTTTTTGCTAATAAGCGTGAAACCGTACAATACCTTTCAGGCAAACTTTATGCTGAAGAGCTACCTTGTGTTTGGCTCGAAGGAAAAATGCCACAAGATAAGCGAAACAAAGCAATTGAGCGCTTTAAAAGCGGTGAAATCAAAGTACTTGTCGCTACCGATGTTGCCGCTCGCGGCCTTGATATTGATGACATAACTCATGTCATTAACTTTGATATGCCACGCAAAGTAGATATTTACATTCACCGTATTGGTAGAACAGGTCGAGCTGGGAATAAAGGCACAGCAATTTCCTTAGTAGAAGCTCATGATATGGCGGTAATTGGTAAAATAGAGCGTTATACTAAAGAGCGCTTATCACGTCGTGTTATTCCTGATTTACGCCCTAAAAACAAAGAATCTCGCGTTGTTAACAAGAAACCAAAAGTGAAGTTAACTAACTCGCAAAAGAAAGCAAAAGCTAAAAAACAAGCCAAGAAAAACGCGAAACGCGCCAAGTAAAACTCAACGCGGTAAATGGCGCCGCAGTGTTACAATTAGGTGACAATTTTATTGCGATACGCCATTATCATGTAATATTTCTGTCATAAAGCGATGCTGTAATAGCGCGGCATTCACTTTATGGATGAAGTTAGTCAGTCCGATATTTATATCTGTTTATTTGAAAACAAACCAGCAGATATCAATAAGGTTCTCAACTTTATGATAGTAATTAATATGAAAAAACATACCGAATCAAATCAAGCTAAAACAACAAAACTAAAATCTCTCGTTGCGATAGCGATTACCAGTGCACTTTTCACTTCAGGAAATCTAGCGGCAGAAGAAGCCGAGACGTCTAATTCTGCGAAAGAAAGCAATTTTGAAGATGCTTGGGATTTTGCCGAATTATACAAAAGTGACCAAGGGGATTACTTTAGCTTATCTGGTCGCTTACAACTTGATGCTGCTTGGGTTGAAAGTGATCAAGGTGATTATGCCGACACCGCATGGCGTCGATTCCGCTTTGGTTTTAAAGGTAAACAAGGTGAGTTTAAATACGCATTAGAAGCCGATATCAATTTAAACAACTCACCTGAAGATATGTATAACCGCCTTACCGATGCCAATGTCAGTTGGTCATTAGATAAATCAACTGAACTTAAATTTTTAAAACAATCGACTGGTTTTACTATGGATGGAAAAACCTCGTCGAAAAAGCTACTTACCCCTCAGCGTAACAACCTGACGAATAACTTGTGGTTCACTGCTGAGTATTTCACGGGTGTCAGCGTGAAAAGCAAACTCAGTGATGACTGGTCCTACAAAACAGGAATATTCTCAAGCGATGGCTCTGATGAAATATCGATTAGTGACGCGAGTTATTTCGCCATGTTTTCAACCAGCAAAAAACTTGGGAAGAACAGTCTTTGGGACAAAGGCCAAGTCAGCTTTGATTACGTTTACAATGATACCCATGAAGATGGTAATACCCGAGATTTCTCGCAAGTGATCAGTACCTCAAGTAAATTTAGTGCAAATGACTGGGGCTTACATAGTGATATTTCTTGGGGTAAAGGTGATTTAGGGCAAAGCGACGTATTTGGTGTTGTTGTTATGCCTACCTATCAACAAAGCGAAAAAATCCAATGGGTTGCTCGTTACACTTACCTCAGTAGTTCAGAAGATAATGGCGTACGTTTAGGTCGGTATGACAGTAAAGTAGTTGATGAATTTGGTGAAAGCAGTGTCGACGGTGAACGAGGCGATAAATACCAAGAAATTTACGGTGGCGTTAACTGGTTTCTCAACGACCACAAACTAAAATTGCAAGCTGGCCTGCAATACGCAAAAATGGATGATAACGCTAATGATGGCGGCGCCTATGATGGTTGGAGCTTTACCCTCGCTATGCGCAGTTACTGGTAATTTAAAAAACGAACCACAACTGAATCTAAATAAATAAAAAGACCGGCTTATATTATATAAGCCGGTCTTTTTTTATACACCTAACAACTCTGTTAAAGTCTATATCTAGCTATTCAGTTTCTTTAGCTACCGCCTTATAGAGTTTCGCGCCAACAAAACCACCCACTAGCGGTGCTAGCCAAAATAGCCATAATTGCGCTACAGCCCAATCACCAACGAATAGTGCAACACCTGTGCTACGAGCAGGATTCACTGAAGTGTTAGTTACCGGAATACTGATTAAGTGAATAAGCGTTAAACACAAGCCTATTGCAATCGGCGCTAAACCCGCTGGCGCTCGTTTATCCGTTGCGCCCATAATGACAAAGATAAACATCATGGTTAATACAACTTCAGCAACAAGTGCCGCCGTCATTGAATAACCACCAGGTGAGTGCTCGCCAAAGCCATTAGATGCAAAGCCTGCTGACAATTCAAAACCTGACTGACCACTAGCAATAAGGTATAAAGCGCTTGCACCTAGAATAGCGCCGAGCACTTGCGCAATAATATAGGGCACCAATTCATTAGCGGGAAAACGTCCTCCCGCCCATAAACCTAGTGAAACGGCAGGATTTAAATGACAACCTGAGATATGACCAATGGCATACGCCATCGTGAGTACCGTCAAACCAAAAGCCAATGAGACCCCTAATAGGCCGATACCAACATCTGGGAATCCGGCAGCTAATACTGCACTACCACAACCACCAAGGACTAACCAAAAAGTACCAATACACTCTGCTAAATATTTATTCATTGTTATTCCTTTATCTATTAATAAACGCTTGCTAATGCACCATTACTATCATTAGTAACTGAGACTAATACGCCGACAGTGATGCGATAAAAATTTATCCAAACAAATCACCTAGTTTATCTTTCAACTTATCTTCTACTTTATCTTTCGCTTTGTTTTTAACTTTATCTTCTAATTTTTTCTGTTGCTGTTTAACAATGTCTGAATTCTTTAAATCGATCAAGGCTTTATCCGTATCTGTTAACAGAGCTTCAAGATCTAACAGCTCTGCAGTTTGGCTATCACCTAACTTCAAGGTATTGGCAAGCTTATCATTAAGGCCTTTGTTCACTTTACCCTTAAACTCATTCAATTTACCTGCTACTTGCTCTTTAAACGCGCCTGTTAACGCATCATTTAGCGATGAACCAATACTGAGCTCAGGCTTAGTGATCAGGCCATTAACACCAACATCAATAGCTAAGCTATCTAATGATTTAACCGTATCGACTAATAATTTAGTCAACTTAGACTTAGCTTCACCTTGGTAGCTAGCCTTATTCAACACCAGTTGATTAGTTGCTGAGACTTCATCATTAATCAAACTAAAATCACCGTTAGCATCAAGTTGTGCCTTGGTTAACGACAATGTTAATGCCTTACTATCTGTTAATTTAGTGTCTGATAACGTCCTATTTGAAATAGACCAGTTACCATCACTGTTAAAGTCGCCTGATTTAGCTAAATTAAATTGAGTTTTAAAGTTAAACTCACCATTACTGGCTGAATGAATAGCAAGCATACTATTTTTACCGCGAATCCAATGCTGGTGGGTTAACTCACTGGCTTCAATAGCAAACTGACTTGTTGGCATCGCCACTGAAAAAGTGGCTTTTTTAATCAGTATTGATGGCAATGGGGTTTCTTCTTTAAAATAAACAAAGCGCCCTTTTGCATGCACATTACTAGCAGCAGTATTCTTGCCGTCTTCACTACTACTGATAAAAGGTGCGACTTTCTCATATGCCCACTTAGCCTTAGTCACATACTCTCTTGCTTGCTCACCAAAAAGAATATGAGCAAAGTCTTCAGTATCGATACTTTCTAATTGATAAGTCTTTTCGATTTGCTGCCAATCTTTTGCTGGTCCATCCTTCACTGCACTTAATTGGTTAGCTAATAATGTCTTACTTGCTGACACTTGCTTTTTGGCTTTTTTCACCAATGCTTGATCAGCTTTGAATTCTGCTTTAATCGCTTCAAATTCAGTTTTAATTTTTTCAATATCCGCTAAAGAACTAACCTTCATTTTTCCTAAGGCTTTTACTTTATTTTGATATGACTTTATCTTTGCTTTATTTGGCAGCTCAGCTTTTAACGCCGCTAACTTCTCTTGTTCAACTTTATAACTTTGCTGTAACGCATTCCCGGCCTTTACCGTAATTAAATTATCGTCATTTAATAGGGTTTTGACATCAGGCAACTTCATATCTACTTCAGGTAACATTTCCTTAGCTTGATCTGCTAGGCTGTCCTCTGCAGCGCTATCATCAGTTGCATTAGTTAAGTACACTTCCCCGGGCTTTGCTCTCACTGTTGAGAAAGCCAACTGACTCACTTCAAGTTCATCGATAATCACTTTGCCAAATAAATACTGCCAAACATCAACTGAGGCAGCAGCCTGTTCAAAGCTAAACAGATTCTGCTCAGGTTTATCACTGTCTGTTACTTGTAAATCCACCACGGTCAGTTTTAAAGGTGAATAGCTTAATTGCACCTCGCTAATATTCACTTCAGCGCCAAAAGTAGCTTCAGCTGACTTAATAATCGCTTTTTTAGTTAAGCTCTCGGCAAAAAAATACAAACCACCAACAACAATGCCCAGTAAAACGACAAACGCCACTAGCCCTTGCCAACGAATAAATCGTTTCATTACAAAGCCCCCTTAGAAAAAGCAGATTCACCAGCAAAGCTGGTATATAAACGATAGAATTTAGACGCTTTCAATGCTTGAACAATTCTAAATTTCTCGAAAAATGCCATGACATGGGTACGGTACTTTTCAATAAGTACTTTACTGATAAAGTAAATGGGTATACACAAAACCACGCCTAAAACCCAGGCGCCTAAAATATAAGTGTGATGCCAATGCGCCAGTTTAAAGAGATCAACTTGATATAACATGGTGAATGTTTCAGCAAGTGCCGGTGATGTAAGTATAGACTCACCTACCTGGACAATAAGCGGAGAAAGTAGGTAACTGATACCTGAAAAAACACCAACAGCTAATATAAAGCTGCCTAGGTGTATACGAATAAGTAATACAAAGAAAAGTATAACAATGTTATGTAGGGTTAATAATGGCGATAGTCCTACAATAAAGCCTAGCGCAATTGCTAACGCTATTTGCCTAACCGAACTATCACTGTTTAAGGCATGAAAAAGCTTTGCGAGTAAAGTTAACATGTCACCTCCTGTAAAAATGTTTTAAGTATAAGATTGTAGAACAATAAAATTAATAACGTTTATAGCTCTTTACGAGTAAACACCCAATCATTACCTTTCGATAAGCTATCGTTATACTGATACCCCGCTAAATCGAAGTTTTTAATTTGCTCAACAGAGGTTAATTTATTTTGAATAATATAACGTGCCATCATACCTCGTGCCTTTTTAGCAAAGAAGCTGATCATTTTATACTGACCATTCTTCCAATCTTTGAACGCCGGAGTAATGATAGTGGCATTAAGTGACTTTTTCTTTACAGATTTAAAATACTCTGTTGAAGCTAGGTTAATTAAGGTTTCATCGCCCTGCTCTGCTAAAGCATTATTCAGTGCATCAGTAATAATTTCACCCCAAAATTGGTATAAATTATCGCCTCGACTGTTCGCCAGTTTACAGCCCATTTCTAATCGGTAAGCCTGCATTAAATCAAGAGGTTTTAATAAACCGTACAAGCCTGAAAGGATGCGAAAGTGCTTTTGTGCAAAATCAAAATCTTCATCACTAAAGCTTTGTGCATCAAGCCCAGTGTATACATCACCATTAAAGCTCAATATTGCTTGTCGTGCGTTTTCCGTGGTAAAAGGCGTTGCCCATTCGCCAAAACGAGCAGCATTTAGTCCAGCTAGCTTATCGCTTAACTTCATTAACGTGGCAATGTCACTAGGTGAAAGCTTTACACAATCATCTATCAATAATTGACTATGCGCGAGTAAACTCGGTTGACTGAACTTTTCAGTTGCCAGAGGAGATTCGAAATCTAATTTTTTTGCAGGAGAAACAACGAGTAACATTATTATTAAGCCGGTAGTTGTAATGACGAGGTATTTACTAATATATCATAAGCATGAATCAAGTTAACAGCGTTAATCAGCGACACTTACAAGACAGAACCCTAAGAAAAAGTAACTAAAATACAAAAGACACAACAATCTGCTAAATAAAGCGCAATAAAGGGTGCTTTTTTATTTTTATGTTGTAATATTTCTCCAGCTATTTTCATTTTTGAATTTAGAAAACTTAGCAATTACATTTCCAAGACATAACAAAGGTAACACCATGACTACGTCTTCTTCACAACTAGAACAATTAAAGCAAATGACCACAGTAGTGGCTGACACAGGTGATATTGAAGCAATTGCAAAGTTTCAACCACAAGATGCCACCACCAATCCTTCGTTATTATTAAAAGCAGCCTCTTTACCTAACTATCAAAACCTAGTTAAAGACTCTGTTAGCTGGGCTAAAACACAATCAGATAATGCTGAACAACAAGTAATCGATGCCGCAGATAAACTTTCTGTACTTATCGGTTTAGAGATTTTAAAAATTGTTCCCGGGCGTATTTCTACAGAAGTAGATGCACGTCTTTCTTTTGATACAGAAGCATCAATTACTAAAGCACATAAACTAATTGCAATGTACAACGAAGCTGGCATCAGTAACGATAGAATACTGATCAAACTCGCTTCGACTTGGGAAGGCATTAAAGCTGCAGAGCAATTAGAAAAAGAAGGTATTAACTGTAACCTCACCTTATTATTCAGTTTCGCCCAAGCGCGAGCGTGTGCTGAAGCCGGTGTTTATTTAATATCACCATTTGTTGGTCGAATTTTAGATTGGTATAAAAAAGATACCGGTCGTACAGACTATCCAAGCGATGAAGATCCAGGCGTGGTTTCAGTGACTAGTATCTACAATTACTATAAGCAACAAGGTTATAACACCGTGGTAATGGGCGCTAGCTTTAGAAATATTGGTGAAATTTTAGAATTAGCGGGTTGTGACCGTTTAACAATTAGCCCTCAATTGATGGACGAATTAGCAAACAGCACAGACACGGTAGTTCAAAAACTTAAAGCAACCGCTAGTTCTGCAAATGACGAAACCGCACTATCGCAAGCCCAGTTCCGTTGGGCGATGAATGAAGATGCTATGGCAACAGAGAAACTTGCTGAAGGTATTCGCAATTTTGCAATCGACCAAGTGAAACTTGAAAAGCAACTCGCTGAAATTTTATAACAGTAGACCGTTATTTTTCGAACAAACAGTGATTACTTTAAACGCATATTTTGCAAAAAATATGCGTTTTTTCATTTTCATGGCTAAAGAACTGTGATAAAAATAATAGCAACTCTAGTTAATAGAGTTGCTATAGAGCATTTGTTTTTCGATGTGATAGAAAAAATAAGGGGCACTTTATGGATAAGATAAACCAAGTTTTAGAGTCAAAAAACCAAGTAACTAAAAAGCGTGCAGCGTCAACAACTAGAAGAAAATGGCGTGAAATAGAATCACTTCGTGATAGGTTTCAGCTAGAAAAAGACTTGCGCATGTATGAGGACTCACTTGAGCATATGCTTGATGAGTTTTAACTTAGTAATAAATCGATTACCCAAATAGCGTTATACACAAAAGCCCTGCTCACAGGGCTTTTTTATTGCTCAGAAAAACTCCTGTAAGCAGAAAACATTGACAAAATTAAAACACCCGTTTAAATTTTAACTATAACTTTCTCTACCCTCCTCTTAAATGCAAAAAAACATTATCAATTTTGCCCACGCTAACGGTTTTCCAGCGGGCAGTTATCAAACCTTATTCAATTATTTACCTGACAATATGGAAGTCATTGCCCTTGATAAATATGGTCATGATAAACAAAAGCCAGTAAATCATAACTGGCAAGCTCAAGTAGAAGAACTCATTAACTTTGTTGAAGCACAACAAGTTGACGGTAATAAGGTCATTTGTCTTGGTCATTCCTTTGGTGCGGTGCTTTCTTTTATTGCTTGTTGTCAAAGGCCTGATTTATTTAGTGGCTTGATCATGCTTGATCCTCCTGCACTTAGTGGCTTTAATGCCCTTGCGGCAAGACTGATCAAAAAAACCAAGTGGATAGACAAATTCAGCCCTGCAGGCAGAGCGAAGAACCGCCGCAGCAAGTGGCCGCTGAATAGCGATATCAGCGCAGCATTTTCCCGTAGAAAGTTATTTAGAAGTTTCGATAAGAGATGTTTAGCTGACTATATCGCTCATGGCATTAGTCAACGAGATAATCAATTAGAGTTGACTTTCAACGCGCAAGTCGAAGCTGATATTTTTAGAAATATCCCATGTAACTTATCAAGTTACAAAGATAAACTTACTGTACCTGCCGCACTTGTTTATGGCACCACAACAGATGTATTTCCTCACCACATATTCAAACGTTTTATAAAACTCAATAAACACATAAAGCTACAAACATTTGTTGGCGGCCACATGTTTCCAATGGAATCTCCTGAGCAAACCGCTAAGTTAATCACCGAAATTATCAATAGTTTCCCAGAACAATAAACAGTCTTTATTATTTTCAGACATAAAAAAACGCGACCTAAGTCGCGTTTTTTTTCAGCTATTAATAAATAACTGAATAATGTTTACTACTGAAGCTAGTGGTTAAAAGAACAAGGCGCTTGCACGGAGCTGACGCTAGTCAGTGAGTACATGCAACGATGTTATTTTATTCACTAGCAAAAGTAGTGAGCATTATTGGCCTTTGATTTCGCTACGACCTTTATATACTGCTTTTTCGCCTAATGCTTCTTCAATACGTAAAAGTTGGTTGTACTTAGAAACACGGTCTGAACGACATAAAGAACCCGTCTTGATTTGACCTGCTGCTGTACCTACTGCTAAATCAGCAATAGTTGCATCTTCTGTTTCGCCTGAGCGATGAGAGATAACTGCGGTGTAACCTGCATCTTTAGCCATTTTAATTGCAGCTAACGTTTCAGTTAGTGAACCAATTTGGTTGAACTTAATTAAGATAGAGTTAGCGATGTTTTTATCGATACCTTCTTTTAAGATCTTAGTGTTAGTTACGAATAAATCATCACCAACGATTTGTACTTTATCGCCAAGTAAATCAGTTTGGTATTTGAAACCATCCCAATCAGACTCATCTAAGCCATCTTCAATTGAAACAATTGGGTATTCTTTACATAGCTCGCCTAAGAAGTCAGAGAATTCGTTAGAGCTGAATTGCTTACCTTCACCTTTAAGGTCGTAAATACCTTTTTCGCTATCATAGAACTCAGAAGCAGCACAATCCATCGCAAGAGTAATATCAGTACCTAAGGTGTAACCAGCAGCGGCAACAGCTTCTTTAATTACGGCTAGCGCATCAGCGTTAGAAGCTAAATCAGGAGCAAAACCACCTTCATCGCCAACAGCAGTGTTTAAGCCTTTAGCTGATAGTACTTTCTTAAGTGCGTGGAAGATTTCAGCGCCCATACGTAAAGCTTCAGAGAAGTTTTTCGCGCCAACAGGTTGAACCATGAATTCTTGAATATCTACGTTGTTATCTGCATGCTCACCACCATTGATGATGTTCATCATAGGTACTGGCAAACTGTAAACACCTGGAGTGCCATTTAAATCAGCGATATGTTCGAATAACTCAACGCCTTTATCAACAGCAGCCGCTTTAGCAACAGCTAAAGATACCGCTAGAATAGCGTTAGCACCGAACTTTTCTTTGTTTTCAGTGCCATCTAAGTCAATCATGATTTTATCAATGTTAGCTTGCTCTAATGCATTCTGACCAACTAGTGCAGGCGTAATATCATTACGGATTGCAGCAACAGCATTTAATACACCTTTACCTAAGTAACGCGCTTTATCACCATCACGTAACTCTAATGCTTCACGTGAGCCTGTTGACGCACCTGAAGGAGCGGCAGCACGACCAAAAGCACCTGACTCTAAATAAACATCAGCTTCAACGGTTGGGTTACCACGTGAATCCATAATTTCACGAGCTAAGATTTTGCTAATTTTTGACATTATCATTCCTATTAAAATGTATGACGCTCAACTAATTTTCGAGCGGATAGTTAATTTAAATTCTTGCATCGCTACTTAGTTATATATGCCTAAGCAGCAAAAAACTGTGACTAAACTAAAAACAAAAACCGCAGCAATAGCTACGGTTTTAGTTAATGGTTTACTTAGCTTTTTTGCAGTTCAAAACTCGCTGCAACAAAGCTTTCAAATAACGGATGACCATCACGTGGAGTTGAATTAAACTCAGGATGGAATTGACCCGCTACAAACCATGGGTGATCGGCTATTTCAATCACCTCAACTAAACTTTTATCAGTCGATAAACCCGAGAACACTAAACCTGCTTTGCTTAATTGCTCACGGTAGTTATTATTTACCTCAAAACGGTGACGATGTCTTTCATTAATTGTTTCACTACCGTATACGTCACAAGCCTTGGTACCTTTCACAAGGTGGCACAATTGTGAACCTAAACGCATGGTGCCGCCTAAGTCTGATTGTTCACTGCGATACTCAACTTGACCTTCTTCGTCTAACCATTCACTGATCAAACCAACCACAGGATGCGGTGTTTCGTTATTAAATTCAGTGCTATGGGCGTCCGCTAAACCTGCAACATTACGGGCAAACTCAATTAAGGCGACTTGCATACCTAAACAAATCCCTAAATAAGGTACTTTGTTTTCACGGGCGTATTGTGCCGCTAGGATTTTACCTTCAACACCACGTTCGCCAAAACCACCAGGTACTAATATCGCATCAAGGTCTTGAAGAATTTCAACACCTTTAACCTCTACATCTTGTGAATCAACATATTTGATATTCACGGTTACTTGGTTTTTAAGGCCAGCATGTTTTAAGGCTTCGTTTACTGACTTATAAGCATCTGGTAATTCGATATATTTACCAACCATGCCAATAGTCACTTCACCTTTAGGGTTAGCTTCGTGATAAAGCACTTCTTCCCATTCAGCTAAATCAGCTTCTGGTACATCTAAACCAAAGCGTTTAACAACAATTTCATCTGTGCCTTGCGCTTTTAATAAAGCAGGAATTTTATAGATACTATCGACATCACGCATTGAAACAACGGCTTTTTCTTCAACATTGGTGAATAAAGCAATTTTAGCGCGTTCTGCGTTAGGGATAGCTCTGTCTGAACGACAAACTAATAAGTCTGGCAAGATACCAATCGAGCGTAAATCTTTTACCGAGTGCTGTGTTGGCTTAGTTTTAATTTCACCTGATGCTGCTAGATATGGAACAAGCGTTAAATGCATAAACATAGCACGCTCACGACCAACTTCTAACGCTAATTGACGGATTGCTTCTAAGAATGGCTGTGATTCCATATCACCAACCGTACCGCCAACTTCAACCATGGCTATATCAAAGCCTTCAGCACCTTCAATTACACGACGCTTAATATCGTTGGTAATATGAGGAATAACCTGAATTGTTGCACCTAAAAATTCACCTTTACGCTCACGCGCTAAAATATCTTGGTAAATTCGACCTGAGGTAAAGTTATTACGCTTAGTCATCTTGGTACGAATAAAACGTTCGTAGTGACCTAAATCAAGATCAGTTTCCGCGCCATCTTCGGTAACAAAAACTTCACCATGTTGGATAGGGCTCATGGTGCCAGGATCAACGTTAATATACGGATCAAGTTTTAACATGGTAACTTTTAAACCACGTGCTTCAAGAATTGCTGCTAATGATGCTGCTGCAATACCTTTACCAAGAGACGACACTACACCGCCAGTTACAAAAATATATCTAGTTGTCATGTTTACACCGATGTCAGAAAAACAGAATTTTGTGCTTAATTGGTTAATATTTATAAACTTTATTTCAAAAAAGTCTGTTGCAAATCACTCATAACACTTAAATCTAAAAGGTCTTTTAAATAAGCATTAACGTAATTACAAAGTTGTTGAAATAGGAGTTTTGCCAAACAAGCAGGACGGGAAAGTATTATACGTAAAATCTAACTGAACAACAATCACAACAGCAACGCAAAATGATAAAATTAGTTATATTTTTACCTTGCTTGGCATGAGTATCAACAAAGATAAAATTTTATCTATTTACAGCAAACACTTTCCTCACTCTTGTGTCGTTTTTTATTGCTAGTTGGGTATACTATTGCAATCAACCTCGTCTAAATTAGCTTAAATAATGACAATAGATAAATTACAAAGCACCTTAACTGCCATTGATGATATTAACCGTGAAGATCCCAATAGCGTTATTATCGATAAAGCCTCTCAACCAAAAGAATTAATTTACGGTCAGCAAATGACGTCTTGTCTTATGCAATATTGGCCACTGGCAAATGAACTATTACAAATTGCGGTGCGAGCCCAGCATGTAAAACGTTGGCAGTTAAAACGTACTGAGTTTCCCGAAGGAAAGGCAGGTTATTATCAATGGCGAATTGCCCAAGGGAAATTTCACGCGCAATTAACCGCTCAGACTATGCTTGAAAAAGGGTATAGCAGCGAAGAAGCCGAGCAATGCGGCAGTATTATTCGTAAAGAAAACTTAAAAACAAATAGCGATAGTCAAACTTTAGAAGACGTTGCCTGTTTAGTTTTCTTAATGCATTATTTTGATGACTTTGCCGCTAAGTACACAGAACAAGATAATGAAGCGAAAATAGTGCGCATTGTGCAATTAACCTGGAAGAAAATGTCAGAGCAGGCACATGAAATTGCATTAAGTCTTACTTTGCCACCACATTTAGCAGCCATAGTCACTAAGGCCTTAGCCTAAACTGTAGAGTAAAGCCTTAGGATAAATTGACTGACAGAAAAAAGCCGCAACTTGGTGACAAGTTGCGGCTTTTTATTGCAATAAACTTACTTAACCTCAGCTCGGGATAATAAATAGCTCTCTAGCCGCTACTTTTCCTTACTTCGTCGTTAAATTCGTAAGCAATAGAATAACTATTGCTAATGAATTTGCCTTGAATTAAGAAAAACTTTCAAGCTAGAGCCGAGTGCTAATTATAATGCTATTGATTTTAGTTGCTTAGCTTATCTCTTAACCCGAGTTGAGGTTACTTAATATCAAGATAATTTAACTTATCCCTTAGCTCTTAGCTCTTAACTAAAGCGAGGGTTACTTACTCTCTGGTACTCGCCATAAAAAGATAAATGGTCCGGTAACTAAAGCAACAACTAAAAGCGTTAACATCGCACTTTGCAACATAAAGGCAGACCAACAAACTGACAACACAATTGTTAAGAGTGCAATGCGTTTTGCCTTACGTGGGATGCTGCGATATTTTTGCCAGTCATGAATCATCGGGCCGAATGTTTTATTACTGAGTAACTTTTTTTGTAACTCAGGTGATGATTTGGCAAAACACGCTGCTGCCACCAAAAGAAATGGCGTCGTGGGTAAGATGGGTAGTACCACACCTAATATGGCGAGTCCTACAAAAAAAATACCGGTAACTTTTAAAATGAACACTTTGCTTTTACTTCCAACTTGAGCCAATTGATAATCCATTTATAGATAACTCCTTAGAGCGTTTGTGGTTCCTAGGCCTAACAACAGGCGTCAAATTTAGCCTTTCACCTTAACTTTGTTGTTAGTATCACGACTGCTACGAATTAACGAATTGTCGGCTTCTTTAGTGGATACCTTGCTCGTTAACTGCTTTGCCATTCGATCATATAAAATCACATTGACAGATGCCGCTAAGTTCATACATCCCACAGTAGGTACATAAACAACTTCATCTGCACTATCAATAACTTGCTGTGAAATTGTGCCATCTTCAGGGCCAAAAACATAAATAGCCTGTTCTGGATGTACAAAGTGAGGTAATGGCGTTGCTCCTTCCACTAAATCTACACATATAAGCTTAGTCGCAGGCGGAATATTTTCCACTAACTCTTTAATTTTTATAAAATCATCTACAGCTAATAAAGGAATTTTTTGTTGGATATTTTTAGTATCTGTTTTTAAGGTATCTTTATTATACTTAGCCGCTTGTGCATATCGCTTCCCAGTATAAAAAACGTGATTTGCTTGATAACAGCCCGCGGCTCTCATAACCGCACCAACATTAGTGGGACTTTTAGGATTAGTTAGTGCTATGCCTGTATATGCTGTAGGCGCAGTTTCTTGTGTGCTCATAACGTCTCTAGTTAACTTGATTTTTCTTCTTGCTTAACGGCTTGCCAATAACCTTCTAGTGCTTGCAAATCATGTTCAAGAAAGCTTTTTCCAGATTGGTTAACATGTGACTCAACCCCTTCAAAGCGTTTGCTAAATTTTTTGTTAGCTTTTCGAAGTAAGGTTTCAGGATCTTCTTTAGCATGGCGACATAGATTAACCACGGCAAACATTAAATCACCTAGCTCTTCAGCTAAAGCTACTTTATTAAGGTTGTCTGCCTCTAGCTCAGCCTTGACCTCTAAAACCTCTTCTTCTATTTTAGCAAAAACATCTTTTTTATTATGCCAATCGAAACCCACATGAGCACAACGCTTTTGAATTTTAGCCGCTTGAGACAGTGCCGGCAGGTTTTTAGGAATATCAGCAAGAATACTTAAGGTTTCTAAATCTGCTTGATTGCCTTGTTGCTTATCTTTTTTCTGTTGCCTTTCAAGCGCTTTTTCATTCTCCCAGTTCGCCTTTATTTCAGCGTCACTGTCAAAGTTTGACTGGGCAAAAACATGCGGATGACGACGAATAAGCTTTTCACAAATGGCAGCAACAACACTATCAAAGTCAAAGTATTGTTGCTCTTGCCCCAGCTGACTATAAAAAACTACTTGAAAAAGTAAATCGCCTAACTCTTTTTCAAGTTCGTCAAAGTCACCTTGCTCAATTGCATCAACAACTTCATAGGCTTCTTCAAGGGTATGACTGGTTATTGAGGCAAAATCTTGTTTAAGATCCCATGGACACCCTGTCTGAGGATCGCGCAGTTGAGACATGATCCAACGAAGCTTTGCCATTGAGGCTTGTTTTTCTAACATGTTACTCTTCTTAATTTGAATGCTTTATTTATACTCTGGAGACTACCGGCAAAGTTAGCTCTGTCGTTAAAGACGCCTAACTTGGATAACATCATCTAATTGTCTTATTTTATCTAGCACCCGCAATAAAAGCTCGCTACTGGCAACTTCCAACTTAATATTCATACTCATGGTTTGCTTGGCTTTATCGGTATTACTTTCCATCCCCGTAATACTTACCCGTTCATTGGCAATAATTGTCGAGATGTCCCTTAACAAACCTTGTCTATCACTACCAACAATTTGAGCAGTTGCTTGATAATTATGCTTATGTTCGCTGCCCCATTGCACTTCAACCAAACGTTCTGGTTGCTGGTTTAACGCATTAGCAAGTTGCTCACAATCTTGTCTATGTACAGAGATACCACGACCTTGAGTAATAAAGCCTGAGATACTATCTCCTGGCACTGGCTGACAACACTTGGCCATATGGGTTAGCAAATTACCAACACCGGAGACAGTAATACCATTATCATCTTGCGCTAGATCTTTAGTGGCAACATTTTGTTTTACTAAACTTTGTGGGTCAATTTCAGCCGGTGGCTTTAATTTACTCTCAAGTTGAGTAAAGTGATTGATAACTTGCTGTAATCGAGCGTTTCCAGAGCCAATTGCCGCATAAAGATCATCAATAGTTTTCATATTAAAGCGCTTAGCGGCCGCAAGGATATCAATGCTTTCAAGATCATGCTTAGCGATTTCTGTTTCAAACAACTCCTTACCCTGTGCAATATATTTATCTCTATCGAGTAATTTAAAAAAGTGTTGAACTTTAGCGCGGGCACGAGATGAATAAATATAATTTAAATTGGGGTTCAGCCAGTCTCTACTTGGGTTAGCTTGCTTACTTGTTAGAATTTCAACTTGATCACCGGTTTGTAATTGGTGAGTAAACGGTACTATTTTGCCAAAGACTTTTGCCCCAATACAACAGTGACCTACATTTGAGTGAATATAGTAAGCAAAATCTAAAGGTGTTGCTCCCATAGGTAAATCGATAACATCGCCACTTGGCGTGAAAACATATATTCTGTCTTCAAACACCTGACTTCTCAACTCATCGAGTAGCTCACCGCTTTCGGCTACATCATCTTGCCATTGGAGGATTTTCCTTAACCAGCCAATTTTGTCATCAAAGCTATTACTTTTACCGCTTGCATTACCTTCCTTGTAACGCCAGTGAGCTGCGACACCAAGCTCTGCATCATCATCCATTTGCTTAGTTCGAATTTGTACTTCTACTGACTTACCTTCTGGGCCAAGTACTACAGTATGGATTGATTGATAGCCGTTAGCCTTTGGCGTTGCTACGTAATCTGAAAACTCATTGGCTAAATGTTGCCATTGGGTATGAACAATGCCTAGCGCTGAATAGCAATCTTGTACCTTTTCAACAACAACACGTACAGCTCGCACATCAAATAACTGTTCAAAGCCAAGAGACTTTTGTTTCATTTTCTTCCAGATACTGTAAATATGCTTCGGGCGACCATACACTTCACCATTGATATTTAGCGTATCTAGCTCATCACTTAAGTGTTCTACAAAACTGAGCATATACTGCTCTCGTTCAAGCCGAGTTTCATCAAGCAGCTTTGCTATTTTTTTATAAACTTGTGGATGAAGATACCTAAATGAAATATCTTCAAGCTCCCATTTTAACTGACCAATTCCCAAGCGGTTTGCCAGAGGCGCATAAATGTTGGCACTTTCTTTTGCCGCTAAAACACGCGTTTCTTCATCACAATCCTTCTTCTCCCTTAAATCACATAAGCGCTCAGCTAACTTAATCACGACAGCTCTAACATCATCCACCATAGCCAAAAGCATTCTACGAATATTATCGATATTTTGAGGAGCTTGTCCTTGTCCATCATTGCTTTGATGGCGTAAGGCTTTGATGGCCGCCATTTGCTCAACGCCTTGGCACAGCATCAATATCTCTTTAGAGAAATGCTCTTTCACATAATCTATTTCAATTATTTTATGTGCCAATAAAGGGGATATAAAAGCAGCGACTAGTGAGTCGGCATCAAGATTTAAGCCACTTAATATTTCTACCATTTCCATGCTTTTATTAAGTAATGGCGAACTGTCGACTTCCTGTGGAGGATATAGGGAAGATACCTTTAACCATAGAGCAGATAAAGCATCACTTTTAGTGTCTGCTACCTTCAAATTTGCAAGCCATTGCTCGAAGTTCTGGGCTGTTATTTGATGTGATTTACGCACGGAAACCATGAGTTTACCTTTAATTAGTTAAGTAACTCTTTTTAGTGAGTTCAGTTTAGGTATAAATTCTGAGTTTAATTATTGATACAGTACTATTTTTTAAACAATACCATAGTCTCAACATGCTTTGTTTGTGAAAACATGTCCATCAGTGCAATTTTTTCAATCTTGTAACCATGAGAAACCAGTATGGCACTGTCTTTTGCTAACGTTGCAGGATCGCAACTTACATAAAGTATTTGAGGAACCTGTAAACTAACTAATTGCTCGACAGCCTGCTCTGCACCCGCTCTAGCAGGATCGAGCAATACTTTAGTAAATTTATGCTCACTAGCCCAAGTATTTGATAACCAGTTACTGTTTAAATCTGCTTGATAAAATTGGCTGTTAGTTATGTTATTTAGCTCTGCATTATAACTAGCCTTATCGACCATCGCTTGAACACCTTCAACCCCAACAACAAATTTAGCTTTTCTCGCCAGTGATAAACTAAAGTTCCCTAAGCCACAAAACAAATCTAAAACAATATCTTCAGGCTCTAGCTTTAACCACGCCAATGCCTGGTTAATCATCTCAATATTTACCTGGTGATTTACTTGAATAAAGTCACTTGTTGCAAAGGTAATTTGACTATTATCTGCAAGCTTATAAATAAGCGGCGCTATACCTGTCTCGCTGACATCGCCTTCCTTGTCATCAGTTAAACATTGTTGGCTTATCCCATCATCAACCATAATCCTACAATTATAATTCTCAGCGAAATCTTGCCAAAGGTTAATGTCAATTTCACTCATTGCTTTAAGTTGGCGAACAACAAGTACTACTTGCTCTTTAGTTCCATTACTATTGTTATGTTCACAAACCTCCGCCTTGATAACTTCAATATGGCCAATAGCGGACTTAACCGTAAGCTTTGATATTAACGTTTTTAACAGGGGGAAAATATTGTTGAGCGGTTCAACAAGTACCGGGCAGGACTTGATTGCTGCTAATTGATTAGTAGATTTTTGTCTAAAACCGACGGTTACTTGATGAGTTTTATTGAACTGTACACCTAACCTTGCTTTACGGCGATAATGCCACGGTTGGCTTTTAACAGCTTCACTCCAAGGCAATTGCAATTTTTCAGTATTATTTGCTATAGCGTGAGCTGCAAAATTACGAGAAAACAACTCAGCAACTTTATTTTGCTTAAAGCGTAATTGTTCATCAAGGTCTAACATCTGCAAATCACAGCCACCACAAACACCAAAATGCTGGCACTTAGGTAATACCCGTTTTTCACTAGATTTTTCAATCGACATTAATTTAGCGCGGGTGTACTTATTTTTCTGCTCAAAAACCTTTGCAACTACCGTTTCATTTGGTAACGCGCCGGCAATAAAAATAGGTTTCTTTTTGCCACGAGCTATCCCTACACCATTCATATCAAGCTTATCTATTGTAACGGTAATTTGTTGGCTAGCTAAACGTGGTTTACTTGCTGCCTTAAAGAAGTTGGCCATTTTCACTCTAAATAGTTAAGACCCTAAATTCAGGGTGTTATTTAAATTCACTTAGCTATCAATACTGTAATTTTTTAGCTGCTTGTGCGATTATTTATGTTAACTTGGATATTGCATTAAATAACCAAATATTTCAGAAGGTATTTTACCTTAACCTGACAAGAAAAGTTTAATAAAAATATGTATAAAATCAGCTTGAAAGATTGGGTTATCATGCTCACGATTATTCCAACAACCTTAATTGGTTTTGGTTTAGCGAGTTATTTTTCATATAGCCGTGCTGCAGAGCTAAATGACTTTCTTGAACAACGCGCCAAAAGCATTATCGAACCAATAGCTATTGCAAGCAGAGAGCCGCTTTTAAATAAAAATAGGGAACAATTACGTCAGTTAATTGGCTTTACTCACCGAAATCAATCAAGCATTGTTAAAAGCATCGTAGTTTTTACCCAAGATAACCAAGTTTTCGTGACCAGTGCTTATCATGGCGACACCAATTTAATGCGGGTCAAAGCAGGAGTCGAGCCTCCAAACCATACCACTAGTGAAACACTAAATGATCATCTAATTTTCAGAACACCAATAATTTACGAGCATTATGGTGAGCAAAGCAATAACTCACAATCCAATGTCAGCGCTCAATATATGCAGCAGTTTAATAACAGTAAGCCAGCTGTTATTGGCTATATAGCGATGCAAATTGATAAAACCCAATTGAGCTTTCAACAGCAAAGTCAATTTTTGATTGCCTTTGCTTTTGCTTTACTAGGTTCATTACTTAGCGCAATATTTGCCGTCAGATTAATTAAAAAAGTCACCAAACCAATTAATTCAATGGTACAAGGAATCGAACGTATCAGAGAAGGAAAAGTAGAAAGCCGTATAAGTGGCAACCTACTCGGCGAGTTAAACTTTCTCAAAAATGGTATTAATTCAATGGCTCAGTCCCTTGATAGTTACCAAAATGAAATGCATGCAAGTATTGATCAAGCAACCATAGATTTACGAGAAAGCTTAGAACAGTTTGAGATACAAAACGTTGAATTAAGCCTCTCTAAGCGAAAAGCTCAAGAAGCTAACCGCGTTAAATCCGAGTTCTTAGCGAATATGAGTCACGAATTAAGAACCCCATTAAACGGTGTTATTGGCTTTACCCGACAAGTACTAAAAACACCGCTTACTGAAAATCAACGTGATTACTTGCAAACTATTGACCGTTCAGCAAATAATTTACTTACCATCATCAATGATATATTGGATTTTTCTAAATTAGATGCTGGAAAAATGGTTATTGAGAATATTCCATTTTCATTAAGAGAGTCTTTAGAGGAAACGTTAACACTACTTGCTCCTTCTGCACATAAAAAGAACATAGAGCTTTCAATAGATATTCCTCATGAGTTACCAGACTCCCTTGTTGGTGACACCATGCGTATCAAGCAAATTGTCACCAACCTCATCAGTAACGCAATCAAATTTACTCCTAAAGGCTCTGTTGCTATTGATATTAGCAGTGAAGAAGCCAACCAAAAACATATCAAACTTAAAGTTACCGTTACCGATACCGGTATTGGTATGACAGATAAGCAACAACGCACTATTTTTGATGCCTTTACTCAAGCAGATCAAAGCATAACTCGCTTATATGGGGGAACTGGCTTAGGCCTTGTTATATGTCAACGACTCGCCCAAGAAATGTTTGGTGATATAGGCTTTAGTAGTGAAAAAAATCAAGGTTCAAGCTTTTGGTTTACTTTTCAATGTGAAATCAATGCTATGCCGTTGATGTTAGAATTAGATAATCAGCATTTAGCTGACAAAACGGTACTTTATTACGAAGAGAGTCAACACAGTAGAGAAGCCACCAAGAATATTTTAAAGCACTGGAACATGCGGGTTACCTCAGTAACCAATAGACATCAACTATCACAAGTATTATCTCATAGTAATCAAGCAGAGCACGGCTTCGATTATGTACTAATAGGTCATAATCAAACAGCTACAGCACTGAGTGATTTGAAAAAAACTATCGCCCAGCTCTCCCCTATCTGTAAAAATATTCACCTTGCTTTAAATAATAACTCACCAAGCCTACAAGAAGCCCTTATTGCCAGTGGAGCTTCTAGCTGTTTGAGTAAGCCACTTACAGCAACTCCTTTGAGCAGAGTTCTACAGCCTATAGCAATATCCGGGTCAGAAAAGCTGACTTTAAATCAACCTATTGCCAATGTACTGCCAATAAAAGTGCTAGCTGTTGATGACAATGAAGCAAACTTAAAGCTAATAAAGGCGCTATTATTGGAACAAGTTGCCGAAGTTGTGGTTGCAGAAGATGGTGCTAAAGCAATAGAGCTTTGTATGCATGAAAACTTCTCACTAATTTTTATGGATATTCAAATGCCTGTAGTCGATGGTATTACAGCATTAAAAGAGATTAAAAAATTAAAAGTTAATAACGAAACACCTATCATTGCCGTTACTGCGCATGCTTTAAGTGGCGAGCGCGAAAAGATGCAACAACAGGGCTTCAACGCCTATATGACCAAACCAATTGATGAAACTATGTTACGACATATTGTTTATGAATATTGTGATTTTAATCACTTGGTTAGTCCAGTTATTGAACTAAGCGAAAGTGATAGCTCAAAGGAACTAAAACCAGTTCAAAAAGTAATTGATTGGCCACTAGCAGTTAAACGTAGTGCTAATCAAATAGAGCTAGCTAAAGAAATGTTCATAGGTCTAATTGAGAGCCTACCAGAGACTAAGCAAAGTATCGAAGAGGCTGTTTCAGCCAACGATCACGCCGAAATCAAACGACTAGTTCACAAACTAAATGGTGCCTGTTGTTATACCGGAGCGCCTAATTTGGCTAAGATTACTAATCAATTAGAAACACAGCTTAAAATGGGCTTGAGTATTGAAGAGCTTGAACCTGAATTGTTAGAGTTTTTTGAACATATTGAGCAAGTTTTAATTGCCGCCCCAGAAGCATTAAAAGAGATAAATGCAAAAAGTCATTAACTTTGCATTTATCTCTTCATTTAAAAAGTTTAACGGGGATACTTTGTTGGCTATAACTATAGTCTAACGAATAGTGATTTTCGGGGAAGTATCTATATCTCCGTCTTCACTGATAACAGCAACACCACCACTACATTGCAAAACAGCTAAGCTATGACCATTTTCATTTCGAACAAAAGTCAGCTCATAGCCAAATTTTCCCAAACTGCTAGCAGAAAATTTTTGCGCTAATGATAACTTACTCCACCATACTGACTGCTCCGGAGCTTCCTTTCTGCGATCGAGCATTGGTTTCATCTGTGTTTGCATTGTCTACCCTCACAAGTTTTATAATGTTGCTTCCTTTCTACACCTCATCCATTAAAGTGTAGACTATAATTTCAACAAAAATAAAATAAATAAGAGTTTTTTATACTGTTTTTACTAAGCTATTATTAGATAGAGCTTTTTACAGTATTTATTTATATGACCTAGCTTCTAACATTAATTGTTTCATATCTCGAACCGCTTTATCTAAACCGTCAATAGCTGCTCTAGCAATGATTGCGTGACCAATATTTAATTCTATAATTTCTTCAATTGCAGCAATAGGCTTTACATTAAAGTAGTTTAGGCCATGTCCGGCATTTACCTTAAGCCCAATACTATGAGCATATTTAATACCTGAGGTTAAGCGTTCAAGCTCTGCTTGCTGCTCAGCTTCTACGGTCAAATCAGCATAATGGCCAGTATGAATTTCAATATAAGGCGCTTTACTCGCTAGAGCTGCATCTATTTGAGCTTTATCTGCATCGATAAATAAACTTACTGCAATCCCCTGAGCAGATAACTTCTCTACTGCTTTAGTAACCTTATCTAACTGACCAATAACATCTAAACCACCTTCGGTAGTTAATTCTTCACGCTTTTCGGGTACTAAACAGCAAAAAGCAGGTTTCACCTGACAGGCTATATCGACCATTTCATCAGTAACAGCCATTTCAAAATTCATACGAGTATGTAAAGTCTGTGCTAGTACATGGATATCTCTATCTTGAATATGACGCCTGTCTTCACGTAAGTGAACAGTAATTCCATCTGCGCCAGCATGCTCAGCAACGCTGGCAGCATATACAGGGTCAGGATAATTAGTACCCCGAGCTTGTCTTAGAGTAGCAATGTGATCAACGTTTACACCTAATAATAATTCTGTCATTTTTAATCTCTTCTAATTTTTATCGAAATGTTTCTAATCACCGAGAGCTAAGCTTATTTTTTATTACTTTTGATAAAAAGTTTTCGGCTATTTAGCGGCTTATTGCCTAAGAGCTGATTAATGACCTGTCGCATTAATAACTTAAAGGTATTAGCAGAAGGCGAGTCTTCTGCTAAGTCGCTTTGCTCGGCGATTTCTTCTAAGTGGCTTTTAACAAAGCACTTGGTTAGATTCTTAGGTTCAGCTTGATAAACAGGGACGAAGCCCTGCTCGGCGATATAATAAAAGTGGCTTACATCGTGCTCAAATATTGGCGTAAAGTCAAATGACAAACCTAGCTCTTCCAGTAAAGTTAATTCAAACTTACGTAACTCGGAAGCGATATTACAGCCCTGCGCTAGTGCATAAAGCGATGTTTGGTACTGAGAAAAGAGGTGATGGCACTCTATTTGTTCCTTTAGCAGCCTGATTAAGAGTTCGTTAATATAAAAGGCACTATACAAACTATTTTTAACTAAAGGATAAGACTTGGCTATTGAGTCAATACTCTTAATTTGTTTGAAGTTATTTTGAGACTTTAAAGTAACCTTTAATGGAAGAAAAGGCTGTAATAAGGCTTTTTTGATAGAGCGCTTTGACTGACCAACAAAAACCGTAGCACTAACTTTTCCTTCGGTTTCAGTCAGTAAATCAACTAAAAGCTGATTTTCACGGTAAGGCCTACTATGTAAAACAAAAGCGCTCTGCTCAATCATTAACTTTCAAACTAGCCTGAATAGTCATCACCATAGCCTAAACTGCGCAAAGCTCGTTCATCATCAGCCCAGCCAGATTTTACCTTAACCCAAGTTTCTAAGAATACTTGGCTATCAAAAAGGTTTTCCATATCTCGTCTAGCTTCTTGACCGATAGTTTTAAGACGCTCACCTTTATTGCCTATTACCATACGTTTTTGACTATCACGTTCTACCAGAACTAGCGCATTGATATGAATAATACCTTTACTATCCATTTTGAATTGCTCAATTTCAACTGTTGTCGAATAAGGTAATTCATCACCAGTAAAGCGGATAAGCTTTTCACGAATTATTTCAGAAGCCATGAAACGACTTGAACGATCGGTAATCTGATCTTCATCGAACCAAAACTCGCCTTCAGGTAACGACGTTAAACATAGTTTACTTATGGTATCAACGCCATGACCTTTACTCGCTGAAATAGGCACTATGTCTCTGAAGTCATGTTTAGCACCTAGCTTTTGTAAATGGGGTAGTAACTCATCTTTATCTGAGATGTTATCTGTTTTATTAACCACTAAAATACAAGGTGCGCCACTTTGCTTCACTTTAGTTAACACCAGTTCATCATCTTCTGTCCAATGCGTTCCTTCAACTAAAAAAACAATTAATTCAACCTCAGCGATAGAGCTACTTGCTGCTCTATTCATTAAGCGATTGATTGCACGTTTCTCTTCTGTGTGCAATCCTGGGGTATCAACTAAAATAGCTTGTTTATTTTCTTCAGTTAAAATACCCAATATACGATGGCGAGTTGTTTGAGGCTTCTTCGAAGTGATACTAATTTTTTGCCCTAGCAAGGCATTTAATAAGGTCGATTTACCAACATTTGGACGACCAACAATTGCAATTAAGCCGGCATAGGTATTTGAAGCATTATCATTCATAATTATTTTCTCGGGCTGCTCTTATTGCTTTTAACTTTGTTAGTATGTCGTGCTTTGTTGGGTTTAGCTTGTTTAGAAGCGCTTTTTTTTACCTCGTTGGCGCGCTCTATTAACGCAAGAATTTGCTGCGCGGCTGCTTGTTCAGCTTTTCTTCGGCTAGTACCTTTAGCGATCACTTCTTGATCAATTACCGATGTTTGACAGCGAACAGTAAATTCTTGGTTGTGTGACTGCCCCGTGGTATCTATCACTTCGTAGCTAGGCAATGGAATCTTTCTACCTTGCAGAAACTCTTGCAAACGCGTCTTAGGATCCTTTTGCTCATTCCCTGGTTTTATTACCGTTAGACGTTTTTCAAACCAGCTTAAAATGAGGGCCTTACAACGCTCAATATCTGAATCTAAATAAACGGCACCAATAATTGCTTCTATTGCATCTTCAAGTATAGACTCACGACGGTGTCCGCCACTCTTTAATTCACCGGGACCAAGAATAAGGCACTCGCCCAAACTAAAATCTCGAGCGACTTCAGCTAAAGTCACACCTTTAACTAGACTCGAACGCATGCGTGTTAAGTCACCTTCATCATGCTTGGGAAACTTTTCAAAAAGCGCCTCAGCAATGACAAAACCTAAAATTGAGTCGCCTAAGAACTCTAGCCTTTCATTATGTGCACCTTTAGCACTTCGGTGCGTAAGTGCTTGTACCAACAAGGCAGGCTCATTAAATTCATAACCAAGCTTCTTGGTTAATCTGGCAAGATTAAGGGGATTAACTTTCACGATATAACTCTTGATGCCATGTAATAATAATTGCCATGTTAAATAATTGCGCCAATACGCTCAAATCGAACACCTGTAGGCACCCATTGTGGTAAGAAGCTATCAGAGCTACGATTAAAATCAAAACTCATCCAAATAGCTACAGCCTCGCCCACAAGGTTCTCTTCCGGTACAAAACCCCAAAAACGGCCATCTAAAGAGTTGTCTCTATTATCGCCCATGACAAAATAATGATTAGCAGGAACTAAGAACTCATCAGCAGCTGTGCCCGCTTGCTGAAAATAATGACCAACTCTTGGTAAAATATGACCATCATTTAAAATTTGATGATCTTTATTAAGCATTTTAGATTGGTATTCATTCATACCATACTCAGCATCAGGTCCATCGTATTTAGCAATGAAGTCTTGTTGAACTTGCACAAACTCAGGACATTTAGCATCACTTTCTTTACAGGCACGTTTAATATAAAGAGATTTATTTCTATAAATAACTCTATCGCCAGGCAAACCTATAACCCGTTTGATATAATCGACCCTAGGATCTTCTGGGTATTTAAAGACCACAACATCACCGTGTTCAGGTAAGCCATTTTCTAAAAATTTATGTCGTACAACAGGATCTTTTAAACCGTAATTGAATTTGTTTACCAAAATAAAATCGCCATCGAGCAGTGTTGGCATCATTGAGCCAGAGGGAATTTGAAACGGCTCATAAATAAACGAACGCAAAATGAGCACAAAAGCAATCACTGGAAAGATTTGAACAGCAGTATCAACTAATGGAGAAGGTTCAGTTAACGTAGCAAGGGCCTGTGGAGTAATCTCAGCAGCAGACTGCTGTTTTGCCATTAATTGCGCTTCATCCGCTTTTAGCTTGCGCTGCGGAGCTAAATAAAATTTATCGGCAAACCAAACTATCCCAGTTAATACGGTAATTACCACTAAGATAATTGAAAAATAAACAGCCATATTATTCCTATTCGAAAATTCCTGTAAGACAAAGCGCCTACTAGCAAAACTTAGCCAGTAAACGCCCCATATATATGTTAACTACTTAAGCTATGTTAACGACTTAAACGATGTTAACGATTAAATTAGTTATCTAACTTAAGTACGGCTAAAAACGCTTCTTGTGGTACTTCTACATTACCAACCTGCTTCATGCGTTTTTTACCTTCTTTCTGTTTCTGTAATAGTTTCTTCTTACGACTTATATCACCACCGTAACATTTAGCTGTTACGTTTTTACGTAATTGCTTCACCGTTGTACGAGCAATAACATTGTTACCAATAGCCGCTTGAATCGCGATATCAAACATTTGACGATGAATAAGCTCTTTAAGCTTCTCAACTAACATGCGACCACGTGAAACTGAGTTACTTCTATGGGTTATCATTGCTAACGCATCAACACGGTCACCATTTATCATTACGTCTGCGCGAACCATGTCCGCAGCTTCAAAACGGATAAAATGATAATCAAGAGAGGCATAACCACGGCTAGTTGATTTCAATTTATCGAAGAAATCCATCACCACTTCCGCCATTGGCAGTTCATAAGTAACAGCCACTTGGTTTCCGTGATAAATCAAATCTTTTTGAATACCACGTTTTTCAATACAAAGGGTGATAACACTACCGAGAAACTCCTGTGGTACAAGAATATTAGCTTGTACAATCGGTTCACGAATTTCATCAATGTTATTGATCGCCGGCATATCTGAAGGGTTATCTATAGAAATAACTTCGCCGTTAGTACAGGCTATTTCATAATTTACCGTTGGTGCAGTGGTAATTAAGTCTAAATCATACTCACGTGATAAACGCTCTTGTATGATCTCCATATGCAACATACCTAAGAAACCAATACGAAAGCCAAAACCTAATGCTGAAGAGTTTTCTGGTTCGAAAAATAAAGAAGCATCATTCAAGCTAAGCTTATTAAGTGCATCGCGAAAGTTCTCATAATCGTCTGAGCTGATTGGGAAAATCCCGGCGTAGACTTGTGGCTGTGCTTTTTTAAAGCCAGGTAATGCTTTAGCCGTCTCTCTTTTACTGATAGTGACAGTATCGCCCACTGGCGCACCGTGAATTTCTTTAATACCAGCAATGATATAACCAACTTCACCAGCCTTTAAAATTCCGGTGTCTGTTTGTTTAGGTGTAAAAATACCAACTTTATCAATTTGATGTACTTCGCCAGTCGACATAACTAACATTTTGTCGCCTTTTTTCACTTGGCCGTTAATAATACGAACCAGTGAAACAACGCCTTGATAGTTATCAAACCATGAGTCAACGATTAGTGCTTGCAGTGGCTCATCAACTTTACCCTCTGGTGGTGGGATATTTTTAACGATTGTCTCTAAAACATCTTCAATACCAATACCTGTTTTAGCAGAACAAGTTACTGCGTCAGTAGCATCAATACCAATGATATGCTCAATTTCTTCACAAACACGATCCGGATCTGCTTGAGGTAAATCTATTTTATTCAAAATAGGTAGAACCTCTAAGTCCATTTCTATTGCGGTATAACAGTTAGCAACGGTTTGCGCTTCTACGCCCTGTCCAGCATCTACAACAAGAAGTGCTCCTTCACAAGATGCAAGAGAGCGAGAAACTTCATAAGAGAAATCAACATGCCCAGGGGTATCGATAAAGTTTAATTGGTAAACCTCACCATCTTTAGCTTTATAATCAAGCGTTACACTTTGCGCTTTGATGGTAATACCACGCTCTCGCTCGATATCCATAGAGTCTAGTACTTGCGCTTCCATTTCACGTTCTTGTAAACCACCACAATGCTGAATTAGACGATCAGAAAGCGTAGATTTACCGTGATCAATGTGGGCAATAATTGAGAAATTTCGAATGTTTTTCATAAATGGCAGTCAAATAAAAAGCGTTAAATAATATAATGGCGTGATTTTAACGAATTTACTGCCTTGGGGCTATCTTTTGTTCATATATCTTTTGTTTCAAGCCATGACAAATCTAGTGAGTGGCTTCGCTCAACAATCTACTTCAGCCATAACCCTTAGTTCAGGCTTGATATTGTTAAGCAATGCTAGCCTTGGGGAGAACTTTTATGATTTTAGGCTGTAAGCTTGCACTATGTTTACCTTGTTTTTGCAGATACTTAGCAAGGCGAAAACCTAAATAACCACCAATAATACCAAGTCCCAGTGCAGTGAGTTCATTAGGGAAGACCTGCATTTTAAAAAGCCATTGACCTAAAGCTGAAAATGAAATTAAGCCAAATAACGGCATCAAATAAACTTGGGCGGCACTTGAGAGTACCTGTTCTTCAGGTAAAGCAATAACAACGCAATCGCCAATGGCCAATTTTTGCCCCAATACTTCACCATCATAAGGCAATGAGACCGTCAGCCTTGCTTGAGGTAAAGCTTTGGCAACTTGCCCGCTGCCACAAGAATCGACTTGCGAGCAACTACTGCATGATGATTTAATTTTACTCGTTACCACCACTTGCTCTGATTCTATTGCAACAACATTCGCTAGCTCTTCAATCATCTTACTGCTCATTACTCGGTTTGTTAGCTTTAGTTGTGTTTGCTACACCTATAGATTCTGCAATTCTCTTTGCAGTCACTATTGGAATATCACCAACAATACCAATTTCAATCCCTTGAATAATATGATTATAAACTAATGTGGCGCCATCACTGGCATACTCAGGTGCTCGAAGCTTTTCTGCGCTAGGATTAACATAAACTGAAACCTCAGTTAGACCATCGCTAAAGAGCATAAATTCAACTTTTTTATCACCGTGTTTATTGTAGCTAGAGAGGCTATGTTGATTTGATTTTACAATGTTAAAACCTTGAGGTAACCAATTCACTTGCCAGTTAAGCTGTTGCTTTGGCTGGTTACTATTGAGTTTACTAACTGGAGGTAATTCAGACTGTTGGAACTGAGCTAAATTAGCTGAAAGCTGTTCGCTCACTTCAATGTGGGTAAATTGAATTTGTTCTAATAATTGACCTTGACGAGTTAATACCGCCATTTTCAACATCAAACCCGTTTTGTGATCTAACCAAAGCCAATAGCTATAGCGATAGTTATCTTTGGCCACAATACGAATGAGTTGCGCAACCCTGCCTAGCACTCGACTGCGTCCTACTGAAATAAAGCGGTAGCTTTCCTCTAGATTGCTAATATTACCACGAAATATAGTTGGGATTGGCGTACGTAAGTCGTCAGAAATTATCGAATAAGGTTCTTGCTCAGGCTCAATATAGCTAACGATATCCCCTTGACGAAGTACATCTCGACGAGGTCCATTTAAACGAGCAAATATTTCTAACTCTTGATTATCGTCACCAATACCATGAAGCCAGTGATAAGGTTCGGCTTGGTTATTTTTCACCACGACAAACGAGGTGGTAAAATTTAATTCGCGTAATGATTGGGACAAACGTTCAAGCCAAAGCTTGGCTGAATCAGTTTCAGTGGTGACAGCTGAAACATTAACGCTAAGAAGCAATAATAAAAGTGCCGGAAATTTCATGTGTTCTCAAAAATGAAGGCTGAAAAGGTAATTATCAACTAATTCAGCCAATCAAGCTATTTTATATTACTGCCTAATTTAATTTGTTGATTATGATCATTTAGTAGTGCTTGTAAACGACGTTGTTGTGCAACTCTGTCAGCCATTTTCTGGTCATTAATAGCCTGTTGGTCTATAGCTTGACGTTGCTGACTTTTTTCAGGTTGCGAGGACTGTAAATTAAAGCTCACAGGGTTAGCGTAACCGGCTAGCGGCATAGTTTGCACCACTTGGCTTGGCGTAATTGGAGATGCGCTATCATGGACGTTATTTTGTACACCTACAATCATTAATACAGCGGCTGAAGCGGCAATAGCCACTTGCCCCATAGGTTTAACAAGTCGCGAAACAGCTTTTTTGAAACGGCTACTCGCATTGACAACATTAGTTTGTTGCTCTATCAAAGTGTTCTGCTCAGCTAAAAGCTCATCATCGCTATAAACCTCGTCAGATGAGGTATGCGTTGAAGCTTTAGGTGATAAAATAGTAGCTTCTTGTGCAATAGCTGCCGAAATAGTGTCACTGAGATCTAGTTGTAATGACTGAGGCACTTCATCACGTAAAACATCGCCGATAAGGTGATAATTTTGCCAAGTTTCTGATAAGTCTTCATCCTTGAGCATATTATCAACTAAATGAGCACTGACAGTATCATCTGTTGACGGCGAATAATTATCAACTAAAGAAGATATTGATTCTGATTTAATTTCACTCATACATTTACCTTAAAAAACACTTCGTTAAACCTGCTTGCGCAGAATACTTAATTACTTTTTTGTAACAAGGGTCTGATCTTTTTATCGATGGCGTCACGGGCTCTAAATATTCTAGAGCGCACTGTACCTACCGGACATTCCATTATGGTTGCTATTTCTTCATAACTTAGTCCTTCGATTTCTCGAAAGTTAATAGCTAACCTTAAATCTTCTGGTAGCGACTCCATCGTAGAAAAAATCACTTTCTTAATTTCTGCTGTAAGCAATATTTTCTCGGGTGAAGCATTTTCTCTTAGTGCATCACCACTATCAAAATGTTCCGCATCGTCTACTTCAACATCATTGCTCGGTGGTTTTCTACCTAAAGCAACACTGTGATTTTTTGCACAGTTAACGGCAATCCGATATAGCCAAGTATAAAAAGCACTTTCCCCTCTAAAATTGGGCAGCGCTCTATAAGCTTTAATAAAAGCTTCTTGAACTATATCAGGCACGTCACTATGATTTTTTACATAACGACTAACTAAATTAGCAACTTTATGTTGGTACTTAGTCACTAACAGGTTAAACGCATTTTTATCGCCGCGCTGAACCCGCTCAACTAATTGCTGATCTATATTTGGTTCGCTCTTTTGAGCCATATCTTTTAACACTGACAATTGATTTGTACTCATATTTTCCATTGGCTCATAACAAACGCATCAAGTAAGACTGACGTTTTTCATAAAAGTTCGCTTTATTTTTGATCTTTTTTAAAAAACATTCTAACGGTTGTTATTCCCATGGTTAAATTAAATCCAGATAGCTTATTAAGCCTGATTATCTGGCGGGTTATACCTTTGTATTATAGAATACCTGAAACTTCTTCACTTATATATTGGCATTTATAGCCAACCTCAAGCAAAAAGTATGACTCAACAACATAATTGTGACGTTTTAATCGTTGGCAGCGGTGCTGCTGGCCTGACATTAGCATTGCATCTAGCAAAAAATGCTGACGTAGTAATTTTAAGTAAAGGCCCATTAAACGAAGGCTCTACTTTTTATGCACAAGGTGGTATTGCTGCTGTTTTTGATGAGAACGACAGTGTTTCCGCCCATATTGACGATACTTTAATTGCAGGAGCAGGCTTATGTGATGAAGAGACGGTCCGTTTTACCACCGAAAATGCTAAATCTTGCTTAGAATGGTTAATCAATCAAGGGGTCGCTTTTGATAAGGAGCATCATAAAGATGGTGAAACCCGTTATCATTTAACGCGTGAAGGTGGTCATAGTCACAGAAGAATATTGCATGCTGCTGACGCGACAGGGCAAGCCATTCAGACAACACTTGCTGACCAAGTAAAGCAGCATTCAAGAATTCGTATTTTTGAGCGCTACAATGCAATTGATCTAATTTGCCAAGACAATACCGAAACAAAACAATGCATTGGTGCTTATATTTGGAATAGGAATACTGAGAAAGTTGAAAGTATTTACGCACAAAAAACCATTTTAGCCACAGGGGGCGCTAGCAAGGTTTACCAATACACCTCAAACCCAGACGTCGCCAGTGGTGATGGTATAGCTATGGCTTGGCGAGCAGGTTGTCGTGTAGCGAACATGGAGTTTAACCAATTCCATCCTACCTGCTTATTTCACCCTTCTGCCGGTACATTTTTACTTACTGAAGCATTGCGTGGTGAAGGAGCTAAATTACGACGTCCAGATGGCAGTCGCTTTATGCCTGCATTTGATGAACGTGCTGAGTTAGCGCCAAGAGATATAGTAGCCCGTGCAATCGACTTTGAAATGAAGCGCCTTGGCGCTGATTGCATGTACTTAGATATCAGTCATAAACCGAGTGACTTTATTAAGCAGCATTTCCCGACCATTTATGAAAAAACTAAGTCCCTTGGCATAGACATAACTAAACAACCAATACCTATTGTGCCTGCTGCACATTACACTTGTGGCGGAGTAATGGTTGACCATCAAGGTAAAACAGATATCTCTCAGCTTTATGCTATTGGTGAAATGTCTTATACCGGTTTACACGGCGCTAACCGTTTAGCCAGTAATTCTTTGTTAGAATGCTTAGTTTTTGCCAGAGCTGCAGCCTTAGAAATCAGCGAGTCATTAGTACAAAGTAATCGCTATTTATCGCTACCACAATGGGATGAAAGCCGAGTAACAGATTCTGATGAAGAAGTTGTCATTCAACATAATTGGCACGAACTTAGATTATTCATGTGGGATTATGTTGGTATTGTACGTTCAACTAAACGTCTAGAAAGAGCCTTGCATCGAGTAGAATTACTTCAACAAGAGATTGAAGATTATTATCGAAATTTCAAAGTGAGTAATAACTTGCTTGAATTACGAAATTTAGTGCAAGTCGCTGAGCTTATTATTAAGTGTGCAATGGCGCGCAAAGAAAGCCGAGGTTTACACTTTACTTTAGACTACCCTGAACTGTTAGATAAAGCCGAACCAACAATACTTAGCGCACAAGATAGTTAAAACGGTTTCTGGCTAAACTTTGCTCTGCTTAATACTTTCACTGCTTAATACAAGCGCTTAATACAAGCGCTTAATCACGCGTGTTAGCCTGGCATAATCCTGTTGACTAAAAGCATCCCTAAATAAAAAGATACGTTTGCGGTGGGTATTATTTATCTGTTGTGGTGAGGTGATTGATGTCGCTTTTGGGCTTAGCTCTAGCCAGCAACCGAGGAAACTACTTCGACTTGTTGGCATCAACTGATAGTCAAGTAAACTCGCATCTATCTGAATTGCCCCATCTGCTGCCAGTAATATTTTGCCAATGACCTTATTATTATTTTCAAAGCTTAGATAAACACAAAACGTTATTATGGCAAAGGTTGTGCAGAGCAATGCGATTAAATAATGATAAGTAAAAGAGATCAGTAAAATTAAGCAAACACTGAATGCAAGAAAGGCGTAAAGTGCTTGCTGATATCGAGAGGCACGTAACGTTAAATTATACTTTGACGCGGTTGAGTATAAATTGCACCATGGCGTTAAGTTCGCTGTCTTCACAAGTTTCATGCCCCATAAACCATGCAAAAAGCTCTGGATCTTGACAGGTTAGTAGACGTTCAAAGGTAAATTGATCTTGAGTAGATAAATCATCATATGCTTCATCAACAAAAGGGATAAACAATACATCTAACTCCAACATGCCTCGACGACATGCCCACTTCAATCGAGCTTTGTTTACTTTTAATACATTAGTAGAATTATCACTTGTTGTCATTGTCTCACTCGACGCTTCATTACCAGACATAAATACCCTTAATTATTTTACCATTCATTTATTGTAACAAGAACTCAGACTGCACATCTAATAAAAAGCACAATAATTAGCTAACTTTCTTCAAGGGTAGTTGTTTTTGTTATTTTTGCCCCTATTCTATAAATATCCTTTATAGAGAAGCAATTGCTTGGCTATATCCTTATTCAAGAGTTCTCATATGACCCTAGTCACCAATACCAAACTCCCTTCATTAGCTCAATTAGATCAAACGTACCTAATCGAGCTTAGCGACTATAGTGCTATTTCTTTATCTGGCGAGGAGCAAAGCAAATATCTACAAGGCCAAGTTACTTGCGATGTGAATAGCAGTAATGAGAATACCCTGCACATTGGCGCTCACTGTGATGCAAAAGGTAAAGTGTTTTCAGTATTTCGACTTATTAATCGTTCTTCTGAACATTTACTTTTACAGCCTAAAGCCAGTATTAATTGTTCTCTTAAAGAGTTACAAAAGTTTGGTGTTTTTGCCAAGGTAACCATAGAAGAAGTGCAAAACTTAAGTTATTTTGCCTTAGTAGGAAAAGACGCTAGTGATTTATTACAGCAAGCGTTTTCACAAGTACCTGACAGCCTAACTCCGGTGATCCAAGTTGGTAGTACTAGCCTAATATATTTAGCTGGCGAACAAGCGCGCTATATCATTATTGATGAAAGCAATGCTATGACTGAATTTATCAGTAACTCAACCCTGCCTTGTTATTCACAAGCTGTTTGGGACTTACTCGAAATTTCTCAGGGTTTTCCAATTCTGTCAGAAAGTGCTGTTGGTCAGTACGTTCCACAAATGCTTAACCTTCAAGCAATTAATGGCATTAGCTTTACTAAAGGCTGCTATCTTGGCCAAGAAACAGTGGCTAGAATGCAATATTTAGGCAAGAACAAACGTGCGCTATTTTCATTAGCCACGCAATTAGAGCAGCCTTTACTCGCACAGGACACAATTGAAAAACAACTAGGTGAAAATTGGCGAAAGGCAGGAGAGATATTATCTTACTACCAAAGTGATGATGGACATTGTGCTATCCAAGCTGTTTTACCTAATGAAGCTGAAATGCCGAAATTACGTATACCTTCACAAGACACAGCTGTTGTTTCAGTGCAGTCGTTACCTTACACTTTAGATACAGAATAAAATCATTTATTAAAAAAATTAGGACCAAACATGAAAATAGCTAAAAACAGTGTTGTTGTTATCCATTACGCAGTCTCTGACGGTGAAGGAACATTAATTGATAGTTCATATGAAGATAAGCCTATGGCCATTATCCAAGGAACTGGCTATTTAATTCCAGGTCTAGATGATGCATTAGTTGATCATGAAGCCGGTGACAAGTTTGAAGTTGCTGTTCCTTGTGAGCAAGCCTATGGTGAACGTCATGATGAGTATGTGCAAACCGTGCCAAAAGAAGTATTAGCGGGTGTTGAAGATCTGGCTGTTGGCACTCAATTGCGTGCAACGACTGATGAAGGTGAACAAACAGTTATTGTTATTGATGTTCAAGATGAAGAGATCACTGTTGATGGTAACCATCCATTAGCTGGTTTAGATCTAAACTTTGATGTTGAGATCATCGAAGTAAGAGCAGCAACCGAAGAAGAACTTGAGCACGGTCATGTTCACGCTGAAGGTGGTTGCGGTCACGATCATTAATTGATCAATAAAGTAATTTGAGTACAAAAATAGCGTAACCTTACGCCTAAGGTTACGCTTTTTTTTAGAGTATTGCTGAGGTTTTAGCTTACGCTAATTAAATTACTCTTCTGTTACAGCTTCTGCTTTTTCTGCCGGAGCTGCTTTCGATAAAAACATATCGCGTAGCTTGCTGTCGACATCTTTAGCCATTTCAGGGTGTTCTTCTAAGTACTTAGCTGCATTAGCTTTACCTTGACCAATTCGCTCGCCATTACAGCTATACCAAGCACCTGCTTTTTCAACAAAGCCATTTTTAACGCCTAATTCAATTAATTCACCCAGGCTATTAATGCCTTCACCATATAATATTTGGAATTCAGCTTGTTTAAATGGCGGAGCAATTTTGTTTTTAACTACTTTTACGCGGGTTTCATTACCCACAATTTCATCACCATTTTTAACAGCACCAATACGGCGAATATCTAAACGTACAGAGGCGTAAAATTTTAATGCGTTACCACCTGTTGTTGTTTCAGGGCTACCAAACATAACACCAATTTTCATACGAATTTGGTTGATAAAAATTATCATGGTGTTAGATTTTTTAAGGTTCGCTGTTAATTTACGCATTGCTTGTGACAACATACGTGCCTGCAAGCCCATGTGTGAATCACCCATGTCACCTTCAATTTCAGCTTTAGGTGTTAGCGCGGCAACAGAATCAACTACGATAATATCAATAGCACCAGAGCGAGTTAGCATGTCACAAATTTCTAACGCTTGTTCACCGGTATCTGGTTGCGAAACCAATAATTCATTGATGTTTACACCCAGCTTTTCAGCATAGATAGGGTCAAGTGCGTGTTCTGCATCAACAAAGGCACATACCTTACCTTCGCGCTGTGCTTGAGCAATAACTTCTAATGTAAGCGTTGTTTTACCACTTGATTCAGGTCCGTAAATCTCAACCACACGGCCTAATGGTAACCCACCAGCACCTAGAGCAATATCTAAGCTCAACGAACCGGTAGAAACAGTTTCAACATCCATAGTGTTGTTATCGCCAAGCTTCATTATTGAGCCTTTACCAAATTGACGTTCAATTTGACCTAAGGCTGCTGATAGTGCTTTTTCTTTATCGTCTTTCATTGCTTGCTCCAGAATTCTTATCGGTTACTTCGTTTTGATGAGACAAGTATACTGTATGGTCGTACAGTATCAAGGTTTTTATCACTTTTTTATTTTTAATTACTAAAAATTAAAAACCGATACTTTTAAGTGCCTGATATAAATTAAAAAAAAGCAACTTTATAACTTTTATGTTTTTTCATCAAAAAAGTTACTATTTAAAAAAACAGTAGTTACACAGTGTTTTCATGACACGCTTTACAGGAAAACTAAAACAGTAAAATGAAAAGTTAATTAATATGATGGAAATCGATTAAACAACACTCATTGTGACGAATATAAATGAGTTTTCATTCTTTAGGATTATAAATTGAGTGCTAGCTGGAGGTATTAAAATCACGGCGTGAGGCTTGAAGTATCTTTATCCTATATAACTAAAGATCTTTAAAGTACTGAAGCTATTCTAGACGCTCAAGAGCTGTGTCTGATTGGCATAAAAGCCTGGTAGTCTTGTGCTGTCTTTATCACGAATGAAAGTTAATTAACTGTATTAGTTTCATACCAAGGCTCTGGTTTATGAATATGATAACCTTGACCAAAATCGATACCTATCTCAGCTAGCATAGATTCGATTACTGCATTTTCGACAAACTCAGCAACGGTTTGTATGCCCATGGTTTCGGCAGTACGCTTTATATTTTCAACGAATACGCGGTTCACTTCATTAGTGTCCATGTCTTTGACAAAAACACCATCGATTTTCAGCACATCAACAGGTAACCTTTGCAAGTAACTAAAAGATGATAAGCCACTGCCAAAATCATCAAGCGAAAACTTGCAACCATAATCTTTCATCTTATTAATAAAATAGAGTGCTGATTCAATATTCGCTATTGCTGAAGTTTCTGTAATTTCAAAGCATATCCTGCTGGTATCAACTTGGTACTTTTCAAAAAGCTCAACAACTTGGGTGAAAGTATCTCTGTCAGCCAAAGTCACCCCTGATAAATTAATACTGTAGCTTGAACTGTCCCTTGGCGATGAAGCTATCATTTTAAATGTATGCTCAATTACCCACTGATCGATTTGTCTGATCAAGCCATACTTTTCAGCAGCAGGAATAAAGTGTACTGGTGGAATTAATTCCCCCTGTGCACTCCTCATCCGCACAAGTACTTCAAAATGTGAGATGCTATCTTCATTTAAAGACTTGATCTGTTGGCGATATAGCAACAATCGGTTTTCTTGTAATGCCTCAGCCACTTCATGAATAGCTTCCATTTCTTTTGCGTGACTACGTAATTGCTCATCATCACTTTGATAAACTTGAATTCGATTACGACCTTTTTCTTTTGCTAAACTGACAGCTTGACCTAATGAAGAATACACTTGCTGAGAATCAAAAATAGAATGATCAAGAATAATAACGCCAATACTCGCAGTAATGTTGGTATCTTGCTTAAACTCTGCAATTCTAATCTTTTGTACTGACAAGCGAATTTTATGTGCGAAATCTTTAGCTTCGCTAAACAATAATTGTGGAAGTAGTACCGCAAATTCATCATTGCCTAAGCGGCTAATAACAGCACTCTCTGGAAGTAAGGCTTTTAATTGAATAGATATTTGATGCAAAAATTTATCACCAATAGCATAACTAATACTATTGTTAATCACTTGAAATTTATCTAAATCGATATGCATTACCACGCCAACTTTATTGGCCTGACTTTCATCAACATCTGCACTATCAGCAGCAATAAAACAGTTTTCTTCAATATGCTTAGACAATTGTCGATCAAAGTTATGCCTATTGGCTAGACCTGTAAGTTGATCATAGTTATCAACATAGGCAAGCGCCTGCTCTGTTTGAGCTTGTTGTTGTACCCGACGTTTTTGTTGACGATAAAATAAGTAAATTAAAGCGCTTAGTATTAGCCAAATAAGTACCGCTTTAATAAGACCTTGTTGATAAAGGTTATCGCTGTACTCAGGTGACAATCTAATTGCTAACTGCCAACGTGTATTGGGGATTTCTTTAACAAAACTAAAAGAGTGGAACTCATCAGTACTAATAAAGTCACTACTGATAAAATCATTACTTTTACTATCGGTTGTTTCAGTCGTTAGCTCTATTTCACCAGGTGAATCGACACGCATTAAAAAAAGCTGCTGGTGAGGTAATTGATATTTTTTAAGTAAGTCATTTAAAATATCGGGATTAAAAGCAACAAAAAGGAAGCTGTTTTCGGCATTAGCGGTTGACAGTGGTTGTAGCAAATCAAAATGAATACTGCTTTTGCTACGATGAAGAAATAACTTTTGTTGCTGACCATCAAGTATCGTCGCGGCAATTTCCTCTTCACAATCAGGTAAAAAGTTGCCCGTGATATGTTTTAAACTGCCCTTGCCTTCTTGGTCAATTAGAGCAAACAAACGAGTATTGTCAATGTCATCTCTGAGCGTGGAAAGTAGCTTCATATACTCTTCCTTTGAGGCCTTATTCCCTTTGCTTTGCAGTGATGTTATTGCATTTAGTTGTGTTTGTTGAAATAAGTCTATTTCTAAGCGTAACTGGGTAAAGTATTCTTGATAGTCTGAGAGGATGCGATCGGTAACAGAATCCATCAAAGACTCTTGATAACTTTGATGAATTTGATTTGCTGAAAAGCTTTGTGATATCAGCAATATAAAGATCAAAAAACTGGTTAAAATCACCACGCGTTTAGACGTTTTAAGTGCTTTAATCTCTTGCTGTGGTTTAGCTTCTTTCAATGAACTCTCAATGGTGCTGGCCTATTAAAACAATATAAACAGACAATTTATGTAACGCAAGTACAATAAAACCACATTTATTTTACTGTTAATATATCTCGACCAAAACTGACTATTTGCTCAGAGATTTTTCTATTTACTCCTTTTACTAATACCCAACTATGCCAATAAAGTGTTTCAATTAGCTCTTTCTCTGGGCATAAGTTGATTAATTCTCCTGAGCTAAGTTCTCGCTCTATTTGTAATTTTGGCAATAAACAATAAGCAACTCCTTGTTTTACCAGCTCAACAAACGCTTCTGATGAACGCACACTATGGCAATAATACTCACTGGCAGCTAAGTTAAAGTGTTTGGCAATGTAACGTACATGCATATCATCTTTATGATCATAACTAATGGCAGGGGCCATTTTTAATGAATTTTGATTCACCCCGTTGCCGAAGTATTCTGTTGCAAACCCTTTGCTTGACACTAAACAATACTCCATCTTCCCTAAGTCAAAGCTTCGATAACCTTTTAGTGGCTTTTCAATCACGCTGATAGCACCAATGGCTCGCCCGCGCTTTAAGTGTTCAAGTGTTCGTTCTTCATGTTCAATAATTAAGTCTAACTCGATTAAATGCTCCCTTAGCACAGGGGTAATTGCTTTTATAAACCAGGTTGCAATACTGTCAGCATTTACAGCGAGAGTAACCTTCATTGGTTTCACTGGTTTGTCCGGCGATAAAATAGGTACAAGCTCATGTTCAAGTTGCTTCACTTTACTGTAGTGACTTAGTAGCTGTTCACCAGCAAGCGTCGCAACTATCGGCTGGCTCCTGATAAGAACAGGTTGACCGACATACTCTTCTAAACTTTTAATGCGTTGAGATATTGCTGATTGTGAAATAAATAATTTATTCGCCGCTAACTCAAAGCTTTGTAATTCAATAACATCTGCCAACGCCGCTAATAACTTGTAATCAAAATTACTCATACACCACCTTTGACATAAGTTTTACTTATGATAGTTAAATAACATTAATTATATTTAACACAGTAATTAATGCAAACTTGCTCATAAATCGATAGCAACCTTAGGATATTAAAATGAGCATATTAGTTTTAGCAAAAGGCTTCACCATTACTCTTAGCATGATTATGCCGATTGGCACCCAAAATTCTATGTTGCTTAATCAAGGTATTAATAAAAACCACCATAAAATGACCGCTGCGCTTTTTGTTTTATACGATGCGCTATT
>CAJXPG010000008.1 GCA_913057925.1 uncultured Colwellia sp.
CGAGATCTAGTACGGTCTCGTGGGCTCGGAGATGTGTATAAGAGACAGCTTATAAGGTAATTTAAATATCAATAATTATCGACACAACGCTACCTAATCATAAGCTATCAAACTATATTGTGACCGGCATTAACAGCAGGAATAATAGGCTTTGTATTTGTCTTATCACTAAAGGCCGAAAGTAAAATAACAGCTAGAATGATGAGTAAGTGCATAGATGTACTCTTTATGTCTTCAGCTACTATGAAAATATACTTAGAGGATATTTAGTGTACACCAAACGGTGGAGAAATAAACAAGTTGTTGTTATTAAAAGATTAACTGTAACTCTGCTTATCTTGATAGTCGATTAACTAATAAAGCCCAAAACGTAGCCGACTTTTATGCAGTGTTCATGAGGCATAATAAATAACCACTTGCCTTAAATAAGGCACGTGTTGTCGCAAATATTTATTCGCGGGAATGATTTATTATAATCTTGCTATAGTAGTGATAATAAAATTAATGCTTTAGCGGCTCCCTATGAAAATGAATGATCATCTAAAAGAGTATCGTGACGAAAGCTCTTTGGCTATTGAACCTAAGGCTTTTTCAAAACAAAGCCATCAATTCTGGACAATTCAAATTGCAGGTTGGCTCGGCTATGCACTGGTGGTTTTTTTAGCGATAATTCGTCCTCAGTTTGGCACCCCAGGTTTTAATCTTTCAGGGCAAATTACCAATCTCTTTGCAGAAACAATGAGTGGCTTTGTTCTATCTTATTTACAGTGGTTGTTTATTGGTAAAGTTGTCCACTTACCTTTAAATCGCACGCTATTCTTAAGCTTTACCTTTGCCGCTTTTTTAGGACTTATTTACAACATTATCAAATTAAGTAGTTTCAAGGTCATTGTTTACGACCAACATTGGAATGAAGCATGGGATATGTTGGAGTTTGGTGGTTGGTTGATGTTCTCGTTAACCACCATGTTTGCTTGGACTTCTATCTTTTTTATCATGCTCTACAATACTCAATTGCAAAAAGAGCACGAGCGATTATTAAAAGCACAAACCTTGGCTAAAGATGCGCAACTTCAAATGCTAAGGTACCAATTAAATCCGCACTTTATGTTCAATACCATGAATGCGATTTCTACGCTTATTTTGAAGCATGAAAATGATAAAGCGAACGAAATGCTAGATAAACTTTGTGAGTTTTTTCGTTACTCGCTAGATTTTAAAGCAAAAACTACAACAACATTAAAGAAAGAGCTAGAGTTATTAGAGCTATACCTTTCGATTGAGAAAGTACGCTTTGGTCAGAGACTAAATATAAAGTTAGACATTGATGACAAGGCTCTAAATTGTCAAGTACCCAACATGTTGTTGCAGCCTCTGGTTGAGAATTCTATTAAATATGCCATTGAACCAAGAAAAGCTGGTGGCACCATTACCATTAAAGCTCACCCCTTGAATAATCAACTTGTGCTCACTGTTTTAGATGATGGTTTTGGACAAGATGAACAGAATAAAAAAGGCTTTGGCATTGGCATCAGTAATACCGAATCAAGGTTAGATGCTATGTTTAATGGTAACTACAATATTAATTTAGTCTCAATTGATGAACAGGGAACGAGTGTTGAGATTATTATGCCAGTTGAGAAGTAATCATGACTGAACGAGCATTAACCGCGATTATCGTTGATGATGAGCCGCTAGCCCTTGAAGGCTTAAAGTTAAGACTTGAAAAGATAGCTGAACTTGAAGTTATTGGCGAAGCGAGTGATGGCGACCAAGCCATACAGTTATGTCAAACACTCAATCCTGACGTGATGTTTCTTGATCTTCAGTTGCCAGGATTAAATGGTATTGAGGTAGTACAAGCTTTACAGTCTGATATTTTACCTATGGTGGTTTTTGTTAGTGCCTATGGTGAGTATGCAATAGACGCTTTTGAATTAAATGCCATTGATTACATATTAAAACCAGCCAACCTGGGACGGTTAAAGAAAACTGTTGCCCGTATTTTAGAGCGTCGCGATACTGAAAAAACCACGAAGGAAAAGCCTGCTGAAAAATATAAGCTTCTCAAAGCGCTGGGCGAGTCCTCAGGTATTGCCATTTCACAATTAGAAGACTGGTTAGAGTCTGATAAGCCAATGCCTACGGCTTTTAGCCAAGAACTAGTCATTAAAAATAGTGATAATGAGAAAGTATTTTTACCTGTTGCTGACATTCGGTGGATTGATGCTGCAGGGGACTACATGTGTGTTCATACCCTCAAAGATACTCATATTGTACGTATCACCATGAAAAAGCTAGAAAGCCAGTTAGACGAGCGTATTTTCAAGCGAATTCATAAATCGACCTTAGTGAATGTTAATTGTATTGAAAGCATTAAGGCCCTGAAAAATAGTGAAAGCCTGTTAACGTTAGCTAATGATATTCAGCTTAAGGTGAGTCGAAACTTTAGCTCTGCTATTCAAGCTCTAGTTGAGTCAAAAGCGATTTAAGCTAGATACACCGTTTAATTCCCTCAGAAAACTTATCATTACATAGTCTAAACCCCTTAGCGTGAAAAAATACCGCTTCACCGTGATTTTTGACGATTAAAAGATCACACCTCGTTTGTATCACGCCATGGCGCATATCAATTGTAACCATTTGTTATTTGGAACACGATGATTGTGGGGAAGCAGTACGCGTATTACTTTAATGTTCGCTTGCTTAACATTCAAATCATCAAATTAATAAAGCCTTTAATAAAAAAACAAAATCTTATTAATGCCGTGATTCAACAAAATAGTCAGCTATTTGGAAGACAAATTATGATTAAAGTTGCAAAGAAAATAACAACACTTTGTATTTTGGCCACAACATCAGCACTGATCGGCTGTGGCGGAAGTGCAGAAACTAAAACAGACCCAAGCGTCATTGATCCAAGCTTGCCAGTAAGCGACTGGCAAATGGTGTGGAGTGATGAATTCAATGGCAGTGCAATCGATTCAGCTAATTGGACCCATGAAGTTAACTGTTGGGGTGGTGGTAACAACGAGAAGCAATGTTACACCGAAGATGCTGCTAACTCTTTTGTCAGCGATGGCACATTGAAATTAGTCGCGCTACCTGCCGAAGAAGGCGCAGAACTACCATATACCTCAGCACGTATTATCAGTAAAAACAAAGCTGATTTTAAATATGGCCGCTTTGAAATTAAAGCTAAAATGCCATTTGGACAAGGTAGTTTTCCAGCATTTTGGATGCTACCAACCGATGAAACCTATGGTGGCTGGCCTAAGTCCGGTGAAATCGACATTCTTGAAACGGTCAATTTAAAAACGGTAAACGACGAAGGTGTTGTTGAAAATAACATTCACGGTACTTTACATTATGGCAAAGAGTGGCCAGATAATTCGCACTCAGGTAAGTCATATAGTATGCCTGATGCTGTGAATCCAGCAGATGATTTTCATGTTTATGCTGTTGAATGGCAAGAGGGTGAAATTCGTTGGTATGTTGATAATTATTTATATGCGACTCAACGAAAATCTGAAGTGCGTTATAACAGCAAAGATGAGCCGGTAGGTTTAGCACATCAAGGTTGGTTTGCTGAGTACTATGATGCAGTAACTGGTGAAATGACAACGCACTGGGACAATGCGCCTTATGATCAAGACTTCTTCATGATCTTAAATAACGCGGTTGGTGGCGACTGGGCTGAAAATACCAATGATTTAGGTATTGATGCAGAGGCTTTTGCCAACGGTCAAACCTTTGAAATTGACTATATTCGTGTTTATCAGTGTCAGCAAAACCCAGATACAGGTAAAGGTTGTGAAAGCATTCGTGGTGGCTGGGATATGGAAGCTACGGAAGAATTACCTACCGGTGCATTAGTGCTTGGTAAGGCACCAATTCCTTCACCACCTTCTTCTGGTGTTCCGCAAAATTTAACGATTTTCTCTGGCACTATTAATCCTAATTGGCCAGCATGGGACTGTTGCGGCGGTTCAACACCTACAGTAGTTGCAGATGACACCGCTGGCGAGGTGATGGAATTTACTGTTGGTGCAGAGCCAACCGTTAATGGCTTTATCTCTCGTGCTGACAATATTACTGACCCTGAAGGCAAAGCTAGTCCATTTGACGCTTCTCCCATTATTGAAACAGGCAATGTGAGTTTTGATTTAAACATTGTCACTGCGCCAAATGATGCTACGGCTGCTTGGATGGTTAAAATTGAAAGTACCGGTGGTGCTACTGCCGCTGAAGTTTTATTAACAGATAATGTGGAAGGTGTAGTACCTGCAGTAGGAGAGTGGCAAAGTTATTCATTCTCATTACAAACATTAGCAGATGCTGGCTTAGATGTTAGTGCTATTGATGTGGTGATGATTTTCCCTGCATGGGGTGCCGGTGAAGGCGCGCAATACCGTGTTAATAACCTTGAGATTGCAGCAGATATTTCATCTCCAGCGTTAGTAGTATTCGCTGATGAAGAGAATACTAGCTGGCCAATGTGGGATTGTTGTGGTGGTTCTACACCAATGGTTGAAATAGATGATGTAGATCATGGCAATGTTGCTGAGTTTTCAATTGGTGCTAACCCAACGGTTATGGGCTTTATTTCAAGAGCCGACAATATTACTGACCCAGATGCAGCGCCTGCACCATTTGATGCAAGCTCAATTTTAGCGAACGGTGTTATCGAGTTTGAAATGAAAGTCACCTCTATGCCAAATGATAGCGCTGCCGCTTGGATGTTTAAAGTTGAGTCTAATGCCGGTGATACCGCAGCAGAGTTAGCACTTACCGAAAGTATTGAAGCAGTCGCTCCAGTAGCTGACCAATGGCAAACTTATACCTTTAACCTGTCTGATTTAGCTGATGCTGGTTTAGATGTTAGTGCTATTGATGTATTAATGATGTTCCCTGCATGGGGTGCTGGTGAAGGTGCTATTTACCGCATTGATAATGTGAAAATTTATGATCCAAGTGCAGTTGATACAGGCTCAAATCATGTGTTATTTGCTGAAGCAGCAAAAGAGCAGTGGAGCATTTGGGATTGTTGCGCGGGTTCTACCCCAACCGTTGAAAATGATGATACGGCACATGGTATGACAGCAGAGTTTGTTATTGGTGCTTCGCCAACAGTTATGGGGGTTTTAGCTGATGATGATGTTTCTCTAGATGCTTCAAACTTACTTGCTACAGGTATTGTTCAATTTGAAATGAAAGTGACTAGCATGCCGAATGATTCAAGTGCAGCTTGGATGTTTAAAATTGAATCTATTGGTGCAAGCTCTGCAGTTGAACTTAATTTAACGGCTAGCCAAGAAGGTTTAGCGCCAGTTGTTGACCAATGGCAAACCTATACCTTCTCACTACAAAGTTTATATGACGCTGGTTTAGATATTAGCGCAATTAACGTCTTAATGGTTTTCCCTGCTTGGGGCTCGGGTGAAGGAGCGGTATATCGTCTAGATAACATTGTTATCAAGGCACCTTAATCACTCGTTAATGAAATAGTCGAGTGGCGCTTAGTCACTCAATTACAACCAATTTAAGAAAGTAGGATAATCATGAAACATTCACAATTTTCTAAAAAACGCTTAGCCGTTTATATTTCAGCTATTCTTGCTACAGGCATGGGTAGTCAAGTGTTTGCTGAAGAAGCAAAAGAAGCAAATTTAACCGATAGTAAAAAAGATGACGTTGAAGTGATTGAAGTTACCGGTATCAAAGGTAGTTTAATCCGTTCAATGAATGTCAAAAGAGACATGTCAGGGGTGGTTGATGCCATTTCAGCAGAAGAGATGGGGAAATTCCCAGACACTAACTTAGCGGAATCTTTACAACGCATCACTGGTGTTACCGTTAGTCGCAGTAATGGTGAAGGTAGTCAAATAACAGTACGTGGTTTCGGGCCTGATTTTAACTTAGTTACATTAAATGGCAGACAAATGCCAGGTACAGGTAATAGTCGCTCATATAGCTTTGAAAATTTATCATCAGACGGTGTTTCAGCGCTAGAAGTATATAAAACAGCTCGCGCAGAGAATCCAACGGGTGGTTTAGGAGCAACGGTTAATATTGTTACCAGTAAGCCGCTTTCAAGCCCAGGTGAGAAAATGTCACTGTCGGCTAAAGCTATTCATGATACTTCTAACGAAGAAGGTGATGATGTGACGCCAGAGTTCTCAGCGTTATATTCCAATAGCTTTTTTGATGACAGCTTTGGTTTTGCCTTTTCTGTCAATCATCATCAACGTGATTTTCAACAGCAAAGTGCCAATATTCAAGGTTGGCAAGCCAATGTTGATTTACCTACCAGTTTAGATGAATCCAAAGTCATTGATCCTCGTCCGCTCGATGATGAAGGCAATCGTGTCGGTAATCACTTTTTCCCGCGTGATATGAACTATGCAATTAATAATCTTGAACGTGAAAGAACCAATGGTCATGCGGTCGTTCAGTATGCACCTGTTGATGATTTAATCATTTCTGTTGATTACACCGGAACCAAAGCGATAACCGGTTCAAACTCAACGGGTTGGGGGATGTGGAATGATTACGGCGGCAACATCAATGCTTATGAGCTTGATGCAAATGGTACGGTAGTTTATGCCGATATCAGTGGTAATGATGGTTCATATACCGCATCACGTTCAACCACTGAAGTTGAAGAGCAATCAATTGGTTTAAACATCGATTGGCAAGTGAATGATTCATTATTCTTAACCTTTGATTACCATGATTCAAGCAGTGAAACTGACAATGGTGCCGATGAAGGTTTAGGTAGTGACGGCTCGCTGGTCTTGGGCTCAGATCAACTTGAAACCAAGACTTATGATTACCGCACTGGTGAAGTTCCACATGCAGAAATATTATGGAAAAACGGCAGCAATGAACTTATGCCAAGTGAAATTGACTCACATTTCAGTCAGTTTGTTCACAGCCCTGGTAAATCAACCGTAGAACAGGTGCAGCTTGATGGTGTGTGGGACAATAATAGTTTCGATATTCCGTTAGTTGATATCAAATTTGGCGCCGCTTATACCGAACAAGAGATGAGTGGTTCCAATGCTTGGAGTGGTTTAATTGGTGGTTTCTTATTTAATCCGTCATGGCCAGAGATGTTTCCTGATGGCATGTTTACTCGCCACGATACCAGCGACTTTTTATCAGAGCTCGATGGTGGCGGTAGTCAATTAAACCCACATTATTATTACACCTTTGATTTTGATGAAGTGGTCTCACGCTCACAAGCTTTTTTAACTAACGATGTACTCGGTGGTGATGATTATTTTGCTACTACAGCATATCACCCTATGGGAACATTCTCCCAAGGTAGCGTACAAGAAGACACTACCAGTGTTTACATTGATAGCTCATGGGAGTTTGATGTAGCCGACTTTCCAGTACAAATTAATGCTGGTCTTCGTTATGAACAAACTGATGTTACCAGTACGGTGATGCAGCCGGTACCTACCGATGTATGGTGGAAAGGTGGCAGTGAGTGGCATACGCAATATTTAGCCGGTGAGAATAACTTTCTAACCATGGAAGGCGAGCATGATGTCTTCTTACCTATGATAGATGTTCGTGTGGATTTAACGGATGAATTAGTCAGCCGTGTTTCTTGGGGCAAAACCATTTCTCGTGCACCTTTAGGCTCATTAGCTGGTGGTAGAAGTTTATCGGGTAGTCCTAAAATTGGCTCTCGTAATGGCGGTGAAGGCAATACTAATTTACAACCGTTTGAGTCTACTAACTTTGATTTAAGCCTTGAGTACTACTATGGCGAAGGCAGTTATGCCTCTATTGGTTACTTCAATAAAGATGTTAAAAACTTTGTTGGCAGTCAGATTACTGAAACTACCATTGATGGCTTTAGAGATATTTACCAAGGGCCTCGCTGGGATCAAGCAGTAGCTGATATTGAAGGTCGTGGTGACCAAGCGACTAACGATGCAGTATTTGCTCAAATGCAGGCCAATGGATCTGCACTTAATGAGCAAGGTTATTTAGTACCAAACTCAGATGATCCATTAATGCTATGGGATATTACGCGTCCATTTAACGCGCCAGATACCAAAAATGTTTATGGTGTTGAAGTAGCACTACAGCATTTAATTGGTGAAAGCGGTTTTGGTTTTGGCGTAAATGCCACCATGGTTGAAGGGGATGTTGAATTTGATGTTAACAGCCTTAGTCAGCAAACGCCGTTAACGGGTTTGAGCGACTCAGCTAACTTCCAAGCTTTTTATGAAAAGCATGGTTTGTCTGTGAAAGTCACTTACGCATGGCGTGATGAGTATCTGATTGGTGTTGGTCAATCACAAGGCTCATCAGATAACCCGCCACAATTTGCTAAAGAGTTTGGTCAGTGGGACATGAGCGTTAACTATGATGTTACCGAACAGTTCACTGTTTTCTTTGAAGGCATTAACTTAAATAATGAAACCGAACAAGGTTTTGGCCGTTATGAAGAGCAGTTCTTATATGCTCGTGAATACGGACCGCGTTACGCCTTAGGTGTTCGTTATAGCTTTCAGTAAATCCTGATATAACGGCTTATTACATTAACCTAATAAGCCGTTTTTGGTACCACTTCATTTGATATTTCCTTTAAGTTAGTTGCCTACTTAGTCGCTGACTTATTGATTATATTTTTTAAATCAATTAGTTCATAGGAATTCTGCTCATGGCTAGTACATCTGTGACCCTAGAATCCCAGGCAAATAATGCTCCTTCAGCGTTACCTAGCAATTATCGATTTGCCTTATTTTCTTTAACCACTTTATTTTTTATTTGGGGTTTTATTACCTGCCTCAATGACATCTTAATTCCTTACTTAAAAGACGCATTCTCCTTGAGTTATACCCAAGCGATGTTAGTGCAGTTTTGTTTTTTTGGTGCCTATTTCATCGTCTCATTACCTGCGGGAAAACTAGTCAGCAAGATAGGTTATAAAAAAGGCATTGTTACCGGCTTAACTATCGCAAGCTTTGGCTGTTTGCTTTTTTATCCTGCCGCTGAAATGGGCGTTTACGGGGTGTTTCTATTAGCGCTATTTGTGCTTGCTGCTGGGATTACCATATTGCAAGTATCAGCAAACCCATACGTTACTGCTCTAGGCCCTGCCAATACTGCTTCTTCTCGCCTAACGATGACTCAAGCCTTTAACGCGTTAGGAACAACTGTTGCTCCCTTCTTTGGGGCTTGGTTAATCTTCAACGGCATTGAAAGTGGCTTGGAAACAGCTATTGAGCCGTCAGCAACCGTTGAAGCAACGGCAGTACAAATACCTTACTTACTTTTAGCTGCTAGCTTACTTGGTTTAGCCTTTGTTTTTTCGATGTTAAATTTGCCAAATCTAGGCAAAAGTCAGCAATCTGACACGGCAAGTGAGAAGGCTTGGGATTTCAGGCATTTAAGGTTAGGTGCCGTAGGCATCTTTCTTTATGTTGGTGCTGAAGTGTCAATTGGTAGCTTCTTGGTCAGTTTTCTACAACAACCAAGCGTTGCGGGTATGGCGGAATCCCAAGCAGCAAAATATATCGCCTTTTACTGGGGCGGTGCTATGGTTGGCCGTTTTATCGGTGCGCTTATTATGCAACATATTGCGGCAGGTAAAGTACTCGCCTTTAATGCGTTGATGGTTATTTTGCTTATTACTATTGCTATCACCTTTGATGGCGACATTGCTATGTGGTCAATTCTTGCGGTAGGGCTGTTCAACTCCATCATGTTCCCGACAATCTTTAGTTTGGCTATCCATAAACTTGGTGATGCCACCAGTAACGGCGCCGGTATTTTATGTTTGGCCATTGTTGGTGGTGCCATTGTGCCATTAGCTCAAGGTGTTTTTGCCGACATAATAGGGGTACAACTCGCCTTTATTCTTCCAGCACTGTGTTACGTATTTATTGGTTATTACGGTCTTCGTGGCTCAAAACCAAGCGACGCTTCTCAACAAGGTTAATTTTATGAATCACTCTACAAAAGCATTGCTAACAATCATGGTTAGTTTAGGCCTTTATGCATGCAACAACGCACCTAATCAAATGACAACGTCAGACAATAAAGCGGTAACGGATGTTGCTGGGAATTTAGCTATTTGGCCCGAAATTCAGTCAGAAGTTGCCAAAGATAAAACGATTGAGTTGAAAGTTAAAACCTTGCTCGACAGTATGACTTTAGCGCAAAAAGTTGCGCAAATGATCCAACCTGAAATTAGAGATATTACGGTTGAGGATATGCGTAAGTATGGCTTTGGCTCTTACCTAAATGGTGGCGGCGCTTTTCCAAACAATAATAAACATTCAACTCCACAAGATTGGATTGAATTGGCTGAAAAAATGTACCAAGCCTCTATTGATGACTCCGTAGATGGCAGTACAATTCCAACAATGTGGGGCACCGATGCGGTTCATGGCCATAACAACGTTGTTGGTGCTACTTTGTTTCCCCACAATATCGGCTTAGGTGCTGCAAACAATCCCGAGCTAATTGAGCAAATTGCCAAGGCAACAGCAACTGAGGTGATGACAACAGGTATTGATTGGGTCTTTGCACCAACGGTTGCCACAGTGCGCGATGATCGTTGGGGCAGAACCTATGAGAGCTATTCAGAAGATCCTGAAATCGTTAAAGCCTATGCTAGTGCAATTGTTCACGGACTTCAGGGGCATGCAGGAAAAGATTTCTTAGGCGATGACCGTGTCATTAGCACAGTGAAACATTTCATTGGTGATGGCGGAACCATAGCTGGCGATGATCAGGGAAATAACATTGCTTCAGAGCAAGTGTTGTTTGATATTCATGCCCAAGGTTATGTTGGTGGTTTAACCGCAGGTGCGCAATCTGTAATGGCTTCTTTTAATAGCTGGCACGGTAAAAAGCTGCATGGTAGCAAATATTTATTAACAGATGTGTTAAAAGGCAAGATGGCCTTTGATGGCTTTGTTGTTGGTGACTGGAATGGTCATGGACAAATAGCAGGTTGTAGTAATGAAGATTGTCCGCAAGCGATTAATGCCGGTTTGGATATTTTTATGGTACCAACCAATGCTTGGAAACCATTACTTGAGAATACCATAGCGCAAGCTGAGCAAGGTGTCATTCCGCTTTCACGTATTGATGATGCTGTTACGCGTATTCTTAGGGTGAAATTTCGTGCTGGTTTATTTGATAAGCCAAGTCCAGCTCAACGTAAATTCTCTGGAAGAACAGAGTTGATAGGTCACGAAAAACATAGAGATATTGCTCGCCAAGCGGTGCGTGAATCGTTGGTGTTATTAAAAAATGAACAGCAATTACTACCGCTTTCACCTAAACAGCATATTTTATTAGCGGGTGATGCTGCCCACAATATTGGTAAGCAATCAGGTGGCTGGACTATTACTTGGCAAGGCACAAATAATGAAAATAGTGACTTCCCAGGGGGCAGTTCTATTTATCAAGGTTTTGCTGCACAGGTAAATGCTGCGGGTGGCCAAATTCAGTTAAGTAGCGATGGTCACTTTGATGGTAAGCCTGATGTTGCTGTAGTGGTGTATGGCGAAGAGCCTTATGCCGAAGGTCATGGCGATCGTGATAACTTACTCTTTCAACGAGGCAGTAAACGTGATTTAGCATTATTAAAGCGATTGAAGTCACAAGGTATTCCAGTGGTGTCGGTATTGATCAGCGGTCGTCCAATGTGGGTTAATGCAGAAATGAATGCCAGTAATGCTTTTGTTGCTGCATGGTTACCTGGCTCTGAAGGTCGTGCAATTGCAGATGTGCTATTAACCGATAGACTAGGTCAGTTGCAATATGACTTTACCGGTAAGTTATCATTTTCATGGCCAAACTCACCAGAGCAAAATGTTAATCGTTTTGATGAAGACTATCAGCCTTTATTGCCCTACGGTTTTGGTTTGAAGTATGGAGAGCAATCGACTATCTCAACAGAACTGTCAGAAAATTATCAATTAGCCGAGAAAACTCAACTTGAGAAAGCGGTGTTTAACGGTAAGGTGCAAAAACCTTGGCAAATGGTGCTCACTTCCGCTCAGGCAGAGCAGGTGATTAGCTCAAGTAGTCAGCGCTTAGCGGGTATTGAATATAGAACGATTGATAAAAAAATTCAGGAAGATGCTTTTAAAGTATCACTGGATGGTAGTGCTAATGCAGGTATCAAGTTCGTTAGCTCAAATGGTTTTAGAGAAGATCTGTCTGCAGAGCAAGAAAGTAAGTCTGCGCTAGTATTGACGATAAAGCGAGGAAGCTTAGCCGCAAAAGCCGTGCTATTGTCGATGAACTGCGAAAGCATAGGAGATAAGCCTGGTAGCTGTCGTGGTAATGTTGACATAACCAATGCGATTAATACTATTCCCTCAGGTCAGTGGTTTGATTTATCGATAGACTTAAACTGTTTTGCGAAGCAAGGCGTACAATTCGATAAAATAGTGACCGCATCGGAATTACGCAGCAAAGGAAAATTAGACTTATCACTAAGTAATATTTATTTTAAAGAGCACAGTGCTGAGTCCGCCAGTGTTTCGTGTCTCTAATCGCGTTTAATCCTTAAAGATAATCACCAGTCTCGCTAATCATTACTTAGCGTCTATAGGCGGTAAGAGCATTCTTACCGCTTTTTATCGTTAGTGATTTTTTACTGTGCATAATCTTACTTTGATATCCGTAAGTCATTGTAATTAATGTGGTCTTGTGTTTTCTTTGCCAAGAGAGAGCTAAAATAGTCAATAAAATTAACCTGAGTTTACTCACCGCTAAGCCACTTCGCAAATGCCCCAATGAATATTATGCTTAGTATGTTTCAATAACTTAATTCTTTCCTATACTTAACACACATCTTTTTATCTGGTTGTGAGTTTTGACTAATCGACAATTAATCACCTATTTTTTACCTCTAGTGCTATTTGCAAGTATCGTCATACTTTATGTGAATTCTAAGGCTTTCTTGCCACTGGAAAAGCATTCAGTCAGCATTGCTGTTTCTAAAACACCATTATCAGCGCCTTTTTATGTTGCTCAAGCGATTAATGCTTTTGATGATACCTGTGTAAAGGTTGAGTTTGATGAGGTGCTAGGAGGGCAAGTAGCTTTTGCGAAGGTTTTAAGTGGTGAGGCAGATTTTGGCACAACCTCAGATTCCGTTATTGCTTTTCAAAGTTTAACAAAGAAGTCTTTTGTCACTCATACTATGTTTGTGCAGTCAGATAATGATGTAAAGCTACTCAGTAGGCCTTCAGCTCAAATCAGCTCAGCAACGGATCTTAAAGGTAAGCGGGTTGGTGTAACTAAAGGCACAGCAAGTGAGTATTTCTTAAGTATGCTATTAGCACTTGAAGGTTTGACCACGGAGGATGTTAACCTCCATCATTACCAACCTGATCAGCTAGTTGATGGATATATTAATAATGAAATCGATGCCATAGTTCCTTGGGAACCCTTTGCCTTTCAAAGCATTCAATTGCTAGAGAAAGAGGTAAAGGTTCATGATACCAAGAGCCTAAACTCCTTGAGCTTTCATTTGATCTCTCAAGCAGCAGATAGGGTTCAGGTTGAGAAAGCAAAGTGTATTATTCAGGGGTTAAATACTGCCATTGACTATATCGCGGCAAAGCCAAGATTAGCTAAAAAGATCATTGTTGAAAAGTTGCAACTTTCCGATGATTTTATTGAGTGGGTTTGGCCTGATTATATTTTTAAGCTGTCTTTAAATCAGTCGTTATTGCTTAGCCTAAAAGCTAAATCAACTTGGTTAGTAGCTACACAAATGAGTCAGTTTAATGGTGCGCCAAAACTAGAAAAATTTATTGATACCAGAGCATTGTTACAAGTGCAACCTGGTGCGGTAAACATCCCTTGATAGGAAGATATTATGACCGTTAGCTTATCTCAGCGAATCATCATATTTTCGCTAAGCTGTTGTATTTTATTTACTGTATTAGTGGTTAGTGTTGTTTGGTCGTCATATTTATTAGAGCTTGCTTACAGTCGAGATAATTATGCTCAACAACTTGCAAAGCAGACCAATACCTTAAAGCAGTTAGTCGCAACTGATAATATTTATGCCAGTCGCTATGATAGTGTACATTGGCAGAGCCTACAAAATAAGCTCAATCGGTTATTAATGTTTCCCCCCAAGTTAACGCCGCGCCAACAAACACTGCAAAACAGTATTTATAGTCAAAATGAAAATGTTAAACGGCTATTTAATCAAATCACTAATAACAAATTAAAAAATGCCAGTTTGGTAATAAAAAACCATTTAAAAGCTAAATTGATGACGCAATTGGAAGCGACTAGCTCTGACTCTATGCAGCTGTCAGAAATTGCCAAAACTGATATTTACAGCACGATAAAAAATGAGGCCATTTTCATTATCACTGTCTCTGCCGCGAGTGTTTTTCTTTTAGTGTTTGGCTCCTTGAGATTAACTAAGATTGTCAGAAAATCTCTTGGTGAAGTTAAATTGGCTTTTGAGGAAAACCATAGTGGTCACTTTCAAAAAATTCAACTTTCACATCACTCTCAAGAGTTTGACAGTATTGTAAATGCCTTTAATGATATGAATGACAAGCTCAGTGAAACCACGGTTTCACTCGAAGTGATGAAAAAAGTGGTGGAAGAGAGAACCCATGTTCTCGAGCAGCTTTCAAACACAGATCCGCTGACTAAGGTTGCCAATCGACGAGCATTATTTGAACGGGCATCAATGGAATTTTCCCGAGCCATTAGAGGCAAGAAAAACCTCAGTCTACTGTTACTTGATTGTGATTTTTTCAAAGATATAAATGATGAGTTCGGCCACTTAGTCGGTGATGAGTTGTTGATTCATATTTGTAAAGTTTGTGCACATGAGATACGGGATATTGATTTTCTAGCGCGTTATGGTGGCGAAGAGTTTATTATTGTTTTACCAAATTGTGACATTGATGGCGGTATTGAAACGGCTACGCGCATTCAGCATTCTTTGGCTGAGCATAGCATTAGCATTGAAGGGAAGCAGGCTTCTGTGACCTTAAGTATTGGTGTTTCTATGCTTACTGAAAAGCATAAAGACTTAGAGCAATTAATCAATGATGCCGACAAAGCCATGTATAAAGCTAAAGAGAATGGTCGTAATCGTATTGAAGTACTCTCTCCCTCAAACTTACATTAAAATTCGCTGCTGAGTTATTTACAAAACTGTTACATGTTTTGAAACAAGTTAGTTATTGCTGAAATATTACCCTGTTATAGACTGTTATTAACTACAGAGATCCATCATCAGAAAACCCAGTGATGGCGCTCTTTTTATTAAATCACACGGAAATCACAGGGAAATAACAATGTTAACAACACCAATGCAGGCGAAAATAAAACGAAAAATTACTGCGCTTTCTGCAGCAAGTTTAATGCTAATAACGACACCTTTATTGGCGGAAAGTTTAGACTTAGCTGGTCGAAGCAAAGCGGATATGCAGCAAGATTCAGCGCGTAAACCTGTGGAAGTTATTAATTTTGCGCAAGTTAAAAAAGGCGATAAGGTCCTCGATTTATTAGCTGGTGGTGGCTATTACTCTGAACTATTATCACGTGCCGTTGGTGATAAAGGGGCCGTCACTTTACAAATTCCTAAAGCTTATCTTAAGTATGCCAAGAAAGCCTTAGATGTGCGTTTGGCAAATGAGAGATTAAAAAATGTTAATTACTTATTGAGTGAAGCTGAAGATCTCAAATTAACGGATAACACATACGATAGTGCTTTTTTAGTTTTAGGCTTCCACGATATGTTTTTCCAAGAAGATGGTTGGAACTTTACCGCTGATGAAGTGATGCCACAAGTACTTAAGTCACTTAAAAAAGGTGGCAAGTTATTGGTTATCGACCATGATGCAGCGGAGAAAAGCGGCATAAGGGATGTAAAGTCACTGCACCGCATTGATAGTGCTTTTGTTAAAACTGATTTAGAAAAGCGCGGCTTTAAGTTGGTTAAAACATCTAAATTATTAGAAAACCCTGCAGACGATCATTCTAAACTAGTGTTTGCCCCTGAGTTACGCCGAAAAACCGATCGCTTCGTGATGTTGTTCGAGAAAATGTAACACTCTTTACCAAGCAAACATTTAAATTTGCATTTGATTGCGAGCGACTTAGTTCACTAAGTCGCTTTTTTTATGTCCTAGTTTTGCTGCTGAGAGAATTTTAACTGAACAAAGTTTACAAGCACTGTAAAAAAGCCTGAACAACCCATACTCTAGCGTTTTGCTAGCAAGTTAACAAAGTATGATCTTAATCATGCTGTTGCTTTTTTATCCCCTTAAAGTAACGACATTAATCAACTTGATAAGCAGAGTGAATAACTATGTCGTATGAGATGAATTTTGGTAAAGCTTACAATGAGCAATTACCTACTTTAGGGGATGCCATGAGCGAAGTAATACGCTTTTTTGGTGGCCAGCATATTTATGGTGTCGGTGGTGATTTTGCCGCTAATTTAATTGCCGCTCTTGATGGTAATGCTGATAAAAAAATTAATATTCATCCATCGAGTAATGAAATGCATGCTGGTTTCTCTGCTTGTGCTCAAGCTGAAGTTGACGGTATGGGCTTTTGTTTAACCACCTATATGGTCGGCAGCTTACCTTGTACTAGCGCTGCAGCGTTAGCTGTTACCGAAGGTTTACCTGTGGTTTTTATTTCAGGAGCACCAGCCGAAAGTGAGGTTAATCAGCTAGCTATCCACCATACCATTCATCCTAATGCGTCATGGAAAGCCGAGTATGATAATGCCCTTGAAGCTTTTTCTGCTTTAGGTATGCGTGTTGAACGTTTGCAAGGTCAGCGTGTTGATGGACATCCTAATATTGCCGGGCAACGTTTTTATCAGATTGTCAGTGAAGCTTATAAAAATAAGCAGCCGGTATTTATTGAAGTGCCACGAGATCAAGTTTTTGCCAAGACTCAACCGATAAAGCTGCCGAGTTCGTTAGATAATATTTGCTGTGGTAGTAATATTTTGGCGGGTACAGAGCTGATTGTTGATAATATTTTACATAAGCTTGAGCATTCGCAAGCACCCATGCTCTATATTGGCGATCGCCTCAAGCATAATGAAAAGTTAAAAACGCTAGTTTTAGCATTCGCTGAAAAATTTAATATTCCTTATGCCACGACTTGGTTTGCTAAAGGGCTATTCGATGAATATGCATCTTTGTGTTTAGGTGCATACAATGGTGTTTTTACCCAAACAGCTGGTAGAGCATACATTGAAAAATCGGTTGATTACGTGATTGATGTTGCCACGAGTATTTTTCCGCAAGACTGTAATATCGCCTTTGCCACAGGTACTCATAAAATTGAGGGCTTTGAGAATAAAACCCTATTAAAGGGCGGTTCACTATTAGAAAAAGATCTGGTGGCAATTTTTGAACGTTTACTGGAAAAAAATGACAAACATTTTGCGTTTGACAAGCTAACTAACAAATCGAAAGGTCAGCAAAGTACTACCTTAGCTGACGGCTATGATGAAATTGATTTTAACAATTTGGCGCAAACCTTAAATGATTTACAAAGCCAAGATGATAAGACTTACGTTTACCTACCCGAAGTAGGTAACTCTTACTTTGCCAGTTATAGTTTAAAGGTACGCCAATCAACATTGGGACGTTCATGGCTAACTAACCCTTGGTATGGCGCAATGGGTACGGCTTTGCCTTATGCGCGCGTGGTTGCCCAGCGGATAAAGCAACAAGCGCAACTTGCTGGAGAAATTAAAGAACGAGCGGTGGTCATTATTGGTGATGGTGGTTTTCATTTTCAACTAAACGAGCTGATACATTTTTTAAAAGATGAAACAGACGTCACTATTATTTATATGCGCAATAATATTTTTCATCTAGGCAAGAGTGGGGATGGCGCTATTTATCACTGTAATGATAAAGCGTTTGATGTCCACCATATTGTTAAAGCCTATCAAGGACAAAGTAAAACTTGTTGCAGTGTCAGTGAATTTAAAAGCTACTTTAAGCAGTGTAACGTGCAATCCGGTATTTCATTAATTGAAGTACCGGCAAAAGCCATAGAGGAAAGACAAAGCAACGAGTTACAGTTACTTAATTTATACATTAAGTCGCAAAATGGTCAGCCAGATGCCATTAAAGCATGGCAAGCATTAGCCCAATAATTTTTTATTACAATTACGGGGCGAGTGTGCAAGGTTAATGGTTTAACCAAAGTTAAAAGTATGTGATATTTGCCAGATACTTTTAACTTTTGGAGACCATCTTGAGAAAAGTATTAATTTTTGGCAATTCAGCCAGTGGTAAATCTACCTTGGCTAAGCACTTAGCTGATACCGAACAGCTTGCGCATTTGGATTTAGACTTGCTTGCTTGGCAGGCAACTAACCCACCGACTAGAACACCGTTAGCACAGAGTGGTGAATTGATAGCGCAGTTTATGAAACAGCATCAAAACTGGGTTATTGAAGGATGCTACACCGATTTACTAGCCTTGGCTGAAAGCGAATCAACAGCAGCTATTTTCATGAACCTATCTGTTGAAGATTGCATTGCCAATGCAAAAAATCGTCCTTGGGAGCCACATAAGTATGACTCTAAGGCTGCGCAAGATGCCAATTTAGCGATGCTGCTTGAGTGGATTGCTCAATATGAGGTAAGAGAGGATACCTTCTCTAAAAATGCTCATGCTGAGTTCTATCAAAATTATGCTGCAGATAAGCAAATGATCACTGGTAATAATACTGAAACGAGCAAATCCTAGGAGTGTTATTGGCGCTATGGACTATATCGCGATAAATAAAAAAGCGTGGGATAAACGCACGCAAACGCATTTGGACTCTACCTTTTATGACGTCAAAAACTTTATTCGTGGCCAATGTTCACTTAATCCCGTGGAATTAGCTGAAGTTGGTGAGGTCAAAGGAAAAAGCTTACTTCATTTACAGTGCCATTTTGGTCAGGATAGCTTATCTTGGGCTCGATTAGGGGCGCAAGTAACAGGCGTCGATTTATCATCTGAGGCTATTGCTAGCGCCAAAGCATTAGCTGATGAAATTGCGGTGCCTGCCAAGTTTATTGCAGCGGACATTTATCAATTTGGTGAAAGCAGCTCTGCCACGTTTGATATTGTTTATACTTCTTATGGCGTACTTTGTTGGCTGCCTGATTTGTCACGTTGGGCAGAAACCGTCGCCAAATCCCTAAAGCTTGGTGGGCAATTTCACTTAGTTGAATTTCACCCCTTTAATGACTTACTTGATGGCTATGCTTATTTCCCGTCACAAATGCCAGATATTGAAGAAGAAGGTACTTATACCGAGAATTGTTCAGGTGAAGAGTCCACAGTGGTAACTTGGCCACATTCTTGTTCAGAGGTTATTAGCGCTTTAATTAACGCAGGTATTACCATCGAGAGCTTTAATGAGTTTGCTTATAGTCCATATCAATGTTGGCCAGAAGCAGAATATGTTGAAGGTAAAGGTTATCAAGTTACCCATAAAGGCAAACAAGTGCCGTTACTTTACTCCATTAAAGGTAAAAGAACGGGTTAGGGAATTACTTGGTTTATGTGGGCGGCTTAAGGTAAAACGTAATGAATATAGAGAGTTACCAAGAAAATGGCTATCTACGGATTAAAAATTTTCTCACAGATTCTCAGGTGGCTGAATTACATAAGGTACTGAGTGATTTTCATCAGTTATGGAAAGGTAAAAACCCAGAGTTTTATCAACAACAAGCGGTGAACTCAGCTTACTTGACCAGCGAAGAATTTCTAAATTCTCAACAACGACAACTACTGTTTAATTGTATTGGCTCAGCAAAACTTATGAGACTAGTTAAGCACTTAATACCAGAGCAAGCTTGTTTTTTAAATACGCAATTATTCTTTGATCCTGTCAACAAGCAGCAAGCTAACTATTGGCATCGTGACCCTCAATATCATCTATCTGTAGAACAACAAAAAGCGGCTTTATCAGCACTTGAAGTTATCCATTTTCGCTTACCCGTTGTTGATGAACGGGGAATCGAATTAGTACCGGGTACTCACAAACGCTGGGATAGTGACGAGGAGCTTGATGTGAGGTTGGAGCAAAATAACCGTAAAAATAATGAGGCATTGAGTACGGGGGAAGCTATTGAGTTATCGGCAGGTGATTTACTCATTTTCTCAGCCAATATGATCCACCGTGGCTTGTATGGCATGGATCGTTTGGCATTTGATATTCTTTTTTGTCAGCCTGATGCCAGTATCATTGAATTTGTTCGCGATGATTGCTTGCCATCCCCTCAGATGCTGTTAGGTGTTGAAGATGCTAGCGCTTTTGATAATACAGTTAAAATAAAAGCCGAAAGTCAAAGCCGACAGTAAAGCCGAAAGTAAAGCCGAAAGTAATGCAGCCGCCGCTAAGGCGAAAATTTGAATATCGATTAAACTCAATGAAAGACGGTTTTATTAGGATGAGTTTTTTTCAGGAGCGCTTATGGCAACGTTATTAACAAAAGCAAAAAGTTATTATTGGGCATCTATTGTGATGTCTATCGGTGGCGTTTTTAAATTAGTTCAACAAGATTTTATCGGTGTAGGTATCTTTGTGATTTTATCTGCACTTATGATAGCTATTGGTTTGCTGATAAGACAAAAACATAAAAACCGTCACTCAGAAAAGGACTAAATTAAAACATAATGAAAAAAATAAATATCAACGAAAAATTTTCACAATTTGATCAGTGTTGGACCCCCAAAATTATTGCCCAAAGCAATGGCCAGTTAATCAAAATAGCCAAAGGTGAGGGCGAACTTGTTTGGCACAAACACGATAATGAAGATGAACTTTTCATCGTTTTTCAAGGTCAACTTACCCTGCAACTTAGCAATGAAAATATTGTATTAAACCCCGGTGAAATGTACGTTGTGCCTAAAGGAGTAGAACACTGTCCTAAAGCACTTCCTGACACTCACTTTTTAATGGTAGAGCCGGCAACTACAGCACATACCGGAAATACCGAAAGTAACATGACCGTAGCTGCCGACCAGCAAGAGTGGATTTAAAGCAACAGCTTTGATTGCTAGGCTAAGCTATGGCACTAATTTCTTACCCTTGCCTTGTTGCTCTTTTTGTTTAACTACACGTTTATCTACTTGAACCATTTTTATTGTTTGCTCGACCATAGGGTCAGGAGAGAACATTTGCACAAAAATACCAAAGGCTACGGCAATACCTTTGCGGCTTCTGGCAAGCTTTACTAACCAGCAAGCAAAAATGGCTAATACGATAAAGACTAACCAAGGGGCTAGCATGACAACTAATAAGTTTTCCATTGGGGATATCCTAAAATAAAACAATTCATTTCCTTATAAGGAATTCATAAGGGGTAATGTGAGCGTTAAATTAAGATGTTCTTTGCTGTTCTAACTTTGCTTGGTAGCTATTTTTCTGGCTATATAGGGTGTTTTGTTGACCAATAATATCGGTGTGAGCACTGAGTTGTGCCAGATATGACTGTCTAAGTTGGGATTGTCTGAGCTTTGATTGTATAGCTTGATTGTGATTTATAGTGAAGGTGAGCACTTCGCAAAGTAAACTTTGCAACAGTAAGCTGTGGTCAGTATCTTTTTGTAATAAAAATCTTAGGCTGGTTGGCAGTTTTGACTGAGAAAGTTTTTGATTACCAGATTGTTGATAAGCAAAGTCGCTAAGTGTTGTCTTTTCCTTGTACGGCTTTACTGATAGATTGCTGCTAGCAACCTCTTGATAGCTTTTCTCTAAAACTGAATATAACGGCAGGGCAAGTGCAGAGTGCAAAGAGAGCGATGCACTAAGTAGCAATAAGATCTTGATTAAATAACGATACACTTTACCTCCCTGTTAAATACTTCTGTCGAATTCGTTATATTCGTTTGCTAACCATGCAAAATATATTTGCTGTCATTATTAATAATTGCGGCAAAGGTGAGTTTTTCAAGCCCATAAACAATAAATCCGGCAAATGGCCGGATTTTTAGCATTAATGGTTCAATCATTAATATTGTTTGGTGAATCTTATCGAAGCGTAATATTCGGCGTTGTATTAATATCGCCATCAGCATTAACCACCGCGATTTTACTATCGCACACTAAAATCGCCATAGGATTAGTATTGTTATCGCGAACATAAGTGAGATCATAGCCGAAAGTATTTAAACTACCTGAGGCAAACTGTTGTGGAATGGTTAGTTGATTCCAAAGCGATGATTTACTTGGGGATGAGTGGCGTCTTTCTAAATCTGTATTGTCCATAATAATATCCTTATATTAATTCCGTTTAGACAAGTTGAATATAAGATGTTTACTAAAAGAAGTAAATGGTTGAATTATGATCAAGGACAATAAGTTATCAATTGTTAGCAAGAGTTGGTGTCTATCGGTGAAATTTCATGTTTCCTCTAAATGTTCATTTGGCAAAAAATAAGCAACTCAACTAACTTTATGATGCTGAAAATAAAAAATCCGGCAATATAGCCGGATTTTTATTTTTGCCTATTCAATGAAGAATAATGGCTAGTTGAATTTATTCAACAATATCCATTTCTTCAATAAGGTTAGTGGCGCCATCTACGTGCTCCATCACCCATAGCATATAACGCACATCCACGTGAATTGAGCGGTTTAACTTAGTGTCGTAATCCCAATCACCAATGATACTTTCATAAACACCGTCAAATACTAAACCAACAAATTCAGCTTTGTCGTTTAATGTTGGTGAGCCAGAGTTACCACCGGTAATATCTAAAGTACCTAAGTAGTTAACTGGTACCGAACCAATAGCAGGTTTTGCATAGTCACCGTAGTGTTTCTTGTTGATTAGATCTAGTTGCTTTTTCGGTGCATCAAATGGTGCAACACCGGTATCTTTAGCAACAATACCTTCAAGGGTAGTATAAGGTGTCGCTGTTAAACCATCTTGTGGCGAGTAACCCTTAACGTTACCGTAAGTAATGCGTAAAGTGCTGTTAGCATCGGCATAAACGGGTAGGTTATTGTCGTTGAAATAAGCAATTAACGCTTCCATGTATTTAGGACGGTAAGCTTGAATGTTACCCGTTAATTCTTTTGATTTATCTTCAATGGCTTTACGTTCTTTAAAGCTTGCAACCGCTAATTGAACGAATGGGTCTTTATTGCTGTTAAAGTCTGAAACTGACTTCTCCATTAGGCCTAAACGACTGTCTAAAGATTTCAGCTTAGTGCTGTTATACATTTTGGCTAGTTGCTTACGAAGCTTCTTCTCATTGAAGTTTTTAGCTGTGGTATTCGTTAAACCAAAGAACTTATCGTATGATTTTAAGCGGTCCGCTTTAGGTAAAGCAACATAATGCTTTAACATGGCAACAAGGATCTCTTGATCAATTTTTTCATCAAAACGACGATCAACAGATTTCATGCCTTGCTCAAAACGCGCTAAATCACGCTCTTGGTAGCCACGTTCACGCTCTAGGTTTGGTTTTTGTTTTTCAACAGCTAAACGATGAAGACTTGTTGCTGTAGATAACATCTTGTTATAACGCATATAACCTAAAATTAAATCACGCGCTTGTTGTTTATCATCTTGTTTGATTAACGCATTTAAGCCTGTTAACGCTTCGCCATATTCAGCTTCACGTTTTGAACTATTGTTTAGCCATTTAGCTAAGTTATCTTCTAACTCTTTTTTACGTTGTAGAAAAGTACCTTTTTCATAACTGTGGATCATAGAGCCATAGTTTTTAGCGTAGTTAGCAAGACCTGCTAATGTGCTTTCGTACTTAATACGTGCTTCGCTACCAACTTCAGAGTGAGTATGAATTAAATCAATGATCTCTTCACGGTACGCTTTAGCTTGTGGGTAGGTCCAAGTAAAAGTATTTTCAACTTCATAAGCGGTGCGGTAACGGTTTGTTCTACCTGGGTAGCCAAGAACCATGATGTAATCGCCATCATCAACACTGCTTTTGTTTACTTTTAAGTGGTGCTTAGGCTTATAAGGAACGTTGTCTTTGTGGAAATCTGCAGGTTGACCATCTTTACCAACATAAGCACGGTAGAAACCGTAATCACCCGTGTGACGAGGCCACATCCAGTTATCGATATCGCCGCCGTATTTACCAATACTGCTTGCTGGTGCGTGTACTAAACGGACATCACGGATAGTTAACTGTTTAAACAAGTAATACTCTAAACCGCCGTGGAAATTAACTACGCTACAACGGTATCTGTCATCGTTTTCACACTCAGCCACTAACTTTTTAGAATTAGTATCAATGGCTTTATAGCGATCGCTACCAGACATTTTGCTTGAAATACCAGATTTAACTAGCTTGCTAACTTCGGTAATTTCTTCTGTTACATAGATGCGACTGCCCGGTGTTGCCGGTAATTCTTCAGAGAAATTCTTCGCTAAAAAACCATTTTTAAGTAAGTTGTTTTCAGCCGTTGAGTTGTACTGAACAGAGCCGTAAACACAGTGATGGTTTGAAGCCACTAAGCCTTGGTCTGATACAAATGAAGCAGTACAGCCGCCTAAACTTACAATAGCGCCCATAGGGAAGCCAGTTAAGTCAGTCAAATCATTTGGGTTAAGTTTTAAACCCGCTTTGGTTAATTCTTTAGCGATAGTTGGTAGTTGGTTTGGTTGCCACATACCTTCATCAGCAAATGTTGCGGTACTGCCTAGCGCAAGTACTGGCAACATTACTTTTAAAGTAAGTTGTTTAAGTTTTTTCATAATATCCCTAACAATGTTCTCTTAGTTGTTTTTGGTAATCTTTGTAACACTAGCGGATTTTGCGCTAGTACAGCGACTGAGTCAAAAAAACTGGCAAATTAGAGTCGATCTTCGTGTAAACAATCATTTAACCCGCCAAGTTCGATCTGCATTTTTGTTACTAAGGTTAAAAATATGTATCAAATTGTAGACAAAGTACAAATCATAGTTATAATGCGAACAATTATCATTTGTAATTTAACTTTTAGGGATTTAAGAAGAGATGAAATTTAGTTCTTTTTCAAAAGTATCAGCTGCGTTATTAGTTGCGTTGAGTTTAACTGCCTGTGTAGAAGATGGCGATGACGGTGTTGCTGGTGTAGCAGGTGCTAACGGCGTAGCCGGAACAAGTGGTGTAAGTACGTTTGTTACACGAGACGATGTCATTAAGACCAATGCAAATATTGCTTATGCTGCTTATTCTGATGCGTTAATTAGCGCACAAGATTTGAAAGTTGCCCTTGAATTGTTCACAGCAACCCCGACACAAGCCAACTTTGACCTAGCGAAAAAAGCTTGGTTAGATTCTCGCGAACCTTATGGTCAAACTGAAGTTTACCGTTTTCGTCAAGGCCCAATCGACGAGTTAAAAGCCGACGGCACTCTAGGCACAGATGATGCAGGTGAAGGCCCTGAAGGGTTAATCAATGCGTGGCCATTAGGTGAAGCAATTATTGATTATGTTGAACCTGTTGATGGCTTATCTGGTCCAGAAACACCAGCCAATGCCATAACCGATAACATCATTGCGAATACGGCCGATTACCCGACAATTGATGCTACTACCTTAGAAAACCTTTTTGAGCACGGTGAAGATGGTCGCAACGTAACTACCGGTTACCATGCCATTGAATTTTTACTCTGGGGTCAAGATTTAAACCAAGATTTATCAGGAGCAGGTACACGTGATAATACTGCTGGTCAACGTCCTGTAACAGATTACTCAAGCACAGTAGGGGCTTGTACTTCAGGTTCTAATGCAGCGACTGACGATATTTGTCAGCGTCGTGGTCAATACCTTGTTACTACCGCTGAATTATTAATTGAGCAACTTAAGCGTGTAACCGAGCAATGGGAGCCAGGATCTGGTGATCATTATCAAAACTTCGTTGCCGGTGGTGATGTTTCTCTGGCAAAAATTCTTGAAGGCATGGGTCGTTTAAGTTTTGGTGAATTAGCGGGTGAGCGTATCAATATTGCGCTAATTGAAAACTCTCAAGAAGATGAGCATTCATGTTTTAGTGATAACACTCACAGAGACATCTTCTTAAATGCTAAAGGCGTACAAAACAGCTTTAATGCTAAATACGTCCGTATCGACGGCGAGGTTATCGAAGGTGCTTCACTCTACGATCTTCTTGTGGTTGAAGAGCAACATGAACTAGCCAATAAATTACGCGGCTCATTAGAAGCAACCATGTCAGCAGCGGCAGTGATTGATACCAAAGCTAAAACAGGTATGCCATTTGATGTGCTCATTCAAGAAGGCATAAATCAGCCAAATATTAAAGCGGTGATCAATGCATTAGTTACTCAAACTGACGATATTGAAGCGGTTATCACTGCGCTTGGTGTCACAACGAATGACCTAAGAGATGATACAGAGCAAGAAATCTAACGCTTAATTGTTCATCGCTAAAACTATTACTGTTTGGATGTAATGGGCTCTTATGGAGCCCATTTTTTGCTTGGTAAGTCCTGAAAGTTATCAAGTATTCGTATAAAGAGAGCAATATATGTATAAGAGCGCAATAACCCTAGCCTTAAGTTTGCTAATTATTGGCTGTAATGGTTCAGACCCTGCAGTAATCGAACCTGTAGAGCCAACACCGACACCGCAGCCAATACTTGATCACAGCGGACTTGCACCAATAGCCATTGATGTAATTGATAAGTCTGAATATTTATCTGGCGGCGATAGCACGGTGTTTGTTAAAAATGAAAATGCCTTTAGCCGTAAACCAGAGGCAATCATTGCCGACTTTCAGCTTGATGGCTTTTTTACCCAAGGCGATCATTTATTTCGTACCCCAGATGATGGTATTGGTCCCATCTTAAGCACTGGTAGCTGTCAGGGCTGTCATTTAAACGATGGCCGAGGTGTCGTGCCACAATCCCCCACAACGCCTATGACGAGTATGTTGGTGAAATTAGCCAATGGTAAAGGTGAAGCGGATCCTATGTACGGTGACCAAATTCAACCTTTTTCGGTTGATGGTTTTATCAGTGGTAATACCTTAGCCGATGGTTTCTCAATACATGATGGCTCAGTGAGCGGTGTTGAATCACTTGGTGAAGCATTTCCTTATGTGGAATTTGAAATTATAACGGGTAGCTATCCTGATGGCACTCGTTATGAATTACGTAAGCCAACTTATAAAATTCGTGATTTAAGTTATGGCGAATTTATGGCTGACGTACGCTTTTCTGCTCGTATAGCACCACAAGCATTTGGTGTCGGTTTACTCGGCGCTATCCCAGAAAAAAACCTCCTTGCTTTAGTTGATGTTGATGATAGCAATGGTGATGGTATTTCAGGCCGAGCTTCAATGGTTAAAGATGTCTTTGCTGATGATAGCGCAGATAAAGTTATTGGCCGCTTTGCTTATAAAGCACAAAACCCGACGGTATTACAGCAAGTAGCAGGAGCATATCTTGGTGATATGGGGGTATCAACCAGTGTCTTTTCAAATGAGCCTTGTACAGAGCAACAAACCGCTTGTTTGTTAGCTGCTGAAAGTGAAAATAAAACAGCTAAAGAGCCTGATTTAAGTGACTTATCGTTAGCATTAGTGGAGTTTTATAATCGCGTTTTAGCTGTGCCAGCTCGCCGTGGCTACGACGATGCGAGTGATACATGGACTGAAGAAGTGACCGCAGGTCGAAAACTATTTATTGAAGCTAACTGCAGTGGTTGTCATACGCCGCGTCATATTACTGGTGATGCTAAAGGCAGTGAACTTGGTGAGTTATCACTCGGTGGTTTAACAGCAAATACTGAAGAAAATTATGCCATGTCAATTGCCGTACTATCAAATCAAACCATTTATCCCTACACCGATTTATTATTGCATGACATGGGCGGCACATGTGCATTAACCCGTGAAACCGAGACCGGTTTATCCTGTACAACAGGCGCAGAATGTTTATATGTTCAGCGCTGTGAAGGTTTAGCTGACGGTGTTGCCCAAGGTGATGCTAGTGGTACTGAATGGAAAACACCTGCGTTATGGGGGCTAGGCTTAGTGCAGACAGTGAATAAAGACTCCAGTTTTTTACATGATGGTCGAGCACGAACCATTGAAGAAGCAGTGTTGTGGCACGGTGGTGAAGCGAAAGATTCAAAAGATACCTTTATGCATTACAGCAAAGCTGAACGAGAACAGCTACTTGCTTTCTTAAAGTCTTTATAAAGGTTTTGAAGTTTAATGCAATTAATGACCAAAGCTTTATATATTTTTGCCTTACTAATGGTGTTAGCAAGCTGTAGCGATATTGAAAAATCGACAATAGATAGCTGGTCAAAATCACAAGTACCGGCTTTTCAACAAAGTGAATTACAACCGGCTGGCGATATGACCCATAAACGTTTGTATTCAACTTATTTGAACCCAGGCAAGGCATCAAGCAATAAACAAAAGCTTGATTTCTGGAGTGGCTTTTCCTTTTTTCGCGATCCTTGGGTTGCTGCGCCGAGTGCAACGGGCAACCGAGATGGTTTAGGACCACTATTTAATACTCGCTCATGTATCGATTGTCATACTGCGGGTTCACGCGCCAAGATTGATCAAGCTGGGCATATTTTACCTTTATCGCTGGTGGTACGTTTAGGCAGTAAAGATCCTAAAATTATGGCTGTCGATCCAATTTATGGCGGCCAAATTCAGCCTCGAGCTATTAGTTATCGCTTAACCGATGAAAACGTCATTAACAAATCACCGTATAGTGACAATGTCGGTGAAGCATGGCTTGATAAAAAATACACCTTAATTAAAGGTGAGTTTGCTGATGGTGAAAGCTATGAATTACAGCAACCTCGCTACAAACTAACCCAATTAGCTTATGGTGAATTAGCGCCATACATTGGCTTATCGGTAAGACTAGCGCCAAATGTCTTTGGCATGGGATTACTAAACGCGATTAAAACACAAGACTTACTAAACCAAGAAGATGTTGATGATGCCAATGGCGACGGTATTTCAGCGAAATATAACCGAGTGCCCAATGTGATTACTGGCACCACCGAAGTTGGACGTTTTGGTTTTAAGGCTAAGCAACCTAATTTACACCAACAAGTTGCCGCAGCATTTAGGGATGATATCGGCATTACCAATTCCAGCTTTCCTAATGAAACCTGTACGGAAAGTCAGATTGTCTGTGGTTTAGCGAGTGAATATGGCGGCCACAGCCTAGCTGATTTAGAGATACCAGATAATCGCTTAGCTTTAACGGTAACGTTTAATGAATTTTTGGGTGTGCCACCAGCGCGGAATCTGCAAAGTAAAACCGTGAGGGCAGGGCGAGATATTTTTTATCAACTCAACTGCCAGCAATGTCATACCCCAAGTTATGTCACCGATGCAAATTACCCAGTGCAAGCCCTAGCGAAACAAACCATTTGGCCTTATACCGATCTCGCTTTGCACGATATGGGAGAAGGTTTAGCGGATGGCGTTAATGAATTTATTGCAAGTGGTCGAGAGTGGCGGACTGCGCCTCTTTGGGGCATAGGCTTGCAAGAAAATAAAACCGGTCAGCAGCGTTTTTTACATGATGGTCGAGCTCGCACGATTAATGAAGCTATTTTATGGCATGGCGGCGAGGCTGAAGCCGCTAAACAAAAATATAAAACCTTAACCAAGCTGCAAAGAAGTGCTTTGGTTAAATTTGTTAAGGCGATTTAACTCCCTTATCAACGACATAGAGATTATTTACATGACAATTAAAAATAAAGTATTACAAACAGTACCTGCATTGTTACTTACAGGTTTATTAACCGCATGTGGTGGAAGTTCAGGTTCAAGCGCTGGCGCTGAACCAACCACGCCAGAGCCAACTACACCTGAGCCAACTAATACCTTAGAAGATGAGTTTGGTTTATGGTTGACCGATTTAGCCAATAATCATGTCTTGCCAAGTTATCAAAACTTACAAACCCACTCGGCATTATTAAGCAGTCAAACTGCTACGTTTTGTGCCCAAACAAACCCAACTGATAATGAGTTAGTCGCGTTACAGCAATCTTGGCGTGATGTAGTCACGAGTTGGCAAACCATTCAATGGCTAAAAGTTGGGCCGATTGCTAATGATAATCGTAATTTTAGACTTTATTATTGGCCTGACAGCAAAGACAATGTCGGTAGTGGCATTACTAGCCTATTGGCTAGTAGTGAAACTGTGACTGAAGACTTTATTGCCAAACAAAGTGTCGGTAGCCAAGGTTTGCCGGCATTAGAGTTAGTATTGTTTGCGACTGGACAAGAGAGTTTGTTGGCCGCTGATGATAAAGAAAAGCGCTGTGAAGTTATTTCTGCCATTAGTGCTAATGTCGCCAGTATCAGCACAGAAGTTAATAATGCATGGCAAATATCGTCTGGTAATTATCATGCGCAACTAACGCAGGGCACTGGCGATTTTAGTAGTAAAAAAGATGCTGTTGAAGAACTGGTTACTAATTGGTTAGAGCAGGTTGAACGGGTAAAAGATGAAAAAATGCTAGTACCGTTAGGGGCCGCTAGTCCTGGGTTACCTAGTGTTGCTGAACATATTGTCAGTGGTGATGCCATTAGCAGTATTCAAACCAATATTGCCACCTTTAACGTTATCTTCACTGCCGGTGGCGGTCATGGGTTTGATGATATTTTAATTAACCATCTATCCCAGAAAAACATAGCCACTGAAATGACTGCTGCCATTGACGGGGCAATTATTGCTGCTACAGCGCTAGAAGGCTCATTTCCTCATTTACTTAAAACCGATGATGGCAGAATAGAATTATCTACCGCTATTGATAGTTTAAGAGCGCTGAGAGATGTGCTTACCGTTGATTTTGTTCAAGCCACAGATATTAATATTGGCTTTAACTCGAATGATGGCGACTAGGGGGCTAAGTTAATGAATAATATTTGTATGGCAAAAAAGCCCTTAGTCTTAGCACTTGCTTTAGCGTGCTTTACTCAAGCAAGTAATGCCCAAGGCGAAGGAGGATCGGCTCAAAATATATCAGAAAGTAATAAGCAAGTAGAGGTTATTAGTATTTTTGGCGAGCATAACCAACTTGAAACCGCTACGGGATCTGCCGTCGTTATTGGCACAGAGGCATTAGACTTATTTGAATTTGACGATATCCATCGGGTTTTACAAAGTGTTCCTGGGGTTTATGTACGTGAAGAAGATGGTTATGGTCTGCGACCTAATATTGGCCTTCGCGGCGCGACATCAGAGCGAAGTAGTAAAATAGCATTAATGGAAGATGGTATTTTAATTGCCCCAGCACCTTATGCAGCGCCAGCTGCGTATTACTTTCCAATGATGTCACGAATGAGTCAGGTTGAAGTATTTAAAGGGCCCTCTGCCATTCAGTATGGACCAAATACCGTGGGTGGCGCAATTAACATGGTCTCTCGTCCTATCACTGAGAACTCTGCGAAGCAGGGAGGTGAAGGTATGCTTGATTTAGCCTATGGTCAGGATAATTACCAAAAAGCTCATGGTTATTACTCACAAAATATTCGCAGCGATAATGCCCTAACAGGAAAAGGGCAGGTTGGTGTTTTAGTTGAAGGCATACATCTAGGATCTGATGGCTTTAAAACATTAATGGATAATCAAGGCAATGACTTAGAGACAGGCTTTGATAAAAACGAAGTGTTGATGAAGCTAAGTTATGTACCGGATAGTTCGCCCAGTAATCAGTTTTTTCAACTAAAAATGGGCTACGGCGAAGAGGTGTCTAATGAAACCTATTTAGGCTTAACCGATGAGGATTTTTCCCTAGATGGTGATGTGCGCTATTTGGCGAGTCAAAAAGATCAAATGGATTGGGAGCACTATCAATTTCAATTGTCGCATTATATTGAGTTAACTGAAAATACCAGCTTATTTACTCAAGCTTATCATCGTGAGTTTGACCGTGATTGGGATAGGTTTAACAGTTTTGTTAGTAACCGTAGTATGCAAAGGATCTTAACTGAGCCAGAGCATAATCAACACTATATTGAGGTTTTAAAAGGTGAAAGTGACACCTTTGGCAGAGACGATGCGTTAGTCTTTACTTTAAATGACCGCCGTTATTACTCAAAGGGCATTGAAACTAAGTTGAGCTGGGACACAAGGGTATCATCTGCTGATGTCATCATAGATAGTGGTCTTCGCTTGCATCAAGATAACGTTACTCGTCTACACCGAGCAACGTATTATGATATGCAAGCAGCACAGATGGTGTTAAATGGCACGCCGAGTGAGATTATTACTCAAAACGATGATACCGCTACAGCAATAGCGGCCTTTGCTAATGCTAACGTGGTTATCGATAAATTTCATTTCACCCTTGGTCTGCGCGTTGAGCATATTGAAGGTGAGGCGATTGATTATTTACTGTTAAATGAGCAAAACAATGCCAGTGTCAGTAAAAATACCGACACCGTAATATTACCCGGTGCCGGTTTGTTTTATCAGCTGACGAACAACCAAGGTTTGTTATTTGGGGTAAATAAAGGCTATGTGCCTAACAGCCCTGGGCAAGCAGGCACCATTGAAGCAGAGCAAAGTTGGAATTATGAATTTGGCTGGCGTTATAGCGATGAAGTTATTCAAGGTGAGTTAATTGGCTTTTACAATGATTACAGTAATCTAAAAGGTGCTTGTACCTTTTCTAGTGGTTGTAATGAAGAGCTTGATCAGGAGTTTAATGGTGGTGAAGTTGATGTTTATGGGCTAGAGGCTAGTTCAACGCTTTCTTGGCAACTTACGCAGGCCTTATCTGTACCGATTAAACTTGCCTACACCTTCAGTCAGTCTGAGTTTCAAAATAGTTTCGATTCAACATTTTCTCAATGGGGAAGTGTCACTGCTGGTGATGAATTACCTTACTTACCTCAATCACAGTTTTCACTAGAGCTAGGTTTGCAAGGCGCGCAATGGCAAGTCGCGGTGTTAGTAAAATACCTTAGCGCAATGAGTGAAGCTGCCGGTACTAATACTGAACTTGAGGGGTTAATGACTGATGAGCTAATACAGGTTGATTTTTCAGCTTGGTATCAAGTGAATGACAGCCTAAAGCTCTATGGAAAAATTGATAATATTACTGATCAGCAAGTAATCGTCTCGCGTCGTCCTTTTGGTGCTCGCCCGGGTAAGCCTATGCAAGCAATTGTTGGTGTGAAGTATAGCTTTTAGTTTGCGGTGTTTGCTGCTACCTCGTTATCAACTTTTATCATGCTAATTAGTCACCATCAAAGGCTAGCTAGCATGATAATTAATCTCTAGAGTTTTGTTAGTTGGAAAGTAATTCAAATATGATTTCTCGTCGAAAATTTCTTCTTGGTCTTACGGGACTTGGTGCCATTGGCGCGTTAACTGCCATAGCACCAACGACATTACTAAGTGGTGAAAAGCACTGGTTAGTAAGCGCTGCAAGCGACAAAAAAGGTAATTTTTTTGTCGCGGCTTTTGACTTAACAGGTCAGTTAATGAGTAAAGTTGCCTTGCCTGCACGTGGTCACGAGGTGCTAGCAATGAAAAGTAAGCCTGGTCATGCCTTAGTTTTTGCTCGTCGCCCAGGAAACTATGTTTTAGAAGTCGACTTTATTCGTGGCGAAATAGTGCAAGAAATTAGTGTTGCTGCTGAAAATCGTTTTTATGGTCATGGTGTTTTACTTGATAATGATAAAATACTGGTAACGACAGAAAATGACTACAAAGCCGGTAAGGGCTTAATTGTGTTGCGGGATAGTCAAACACAACAAGTGCTAGAGCAGTATGATTCTGGTGGTATTGGGCCACATCAAATTGCTTTAATGCCGTCATCAGAGCATGAACAGACTAGCAGTAACTATCAAATAGTTATTGCTAATGGCGGTATTCAAACCCATCCACAGCAAGCACGTAAAAAGCTCAATCTAGCTACGATGAAACCAAACCTTGCATATATGGAGCTAGCTAATGGTAAAGTTATTGATAAGTTTGAACTAGCAAATAATCATCTAAGTATTAGGCATCTTGATGTAAGTGATAAGGGTAAAGTTATTGCAGGTATGCAGTATCAAGGAGCATCTACGGATGAGGTGCCGCTTGCCCTTGCTCATCAGGGTGAAACGCAATTGCAGTTTTTAAAAGCTGATAGTGATATTTGGCGTAGTATGAAGCAATACACTGCGAGTGTCTGTGTTAACTCAAAGCAAAACGTTGTCGCAATTACTTGCCCGAAAGCGAGTTTATTGACTTATTGGCAGTTAGATAACAATGAGTTTCTCAGTAGTCATAAATTAAAAGATGGTGCGGGAGTGACATTGCATGCCGATAAGTTTGTTGCATCAACTGGTCGGGGGCAAGTTGTCTCACAATCAAATCCTTTAACTTCATACCAAGTTAATGCCGATTTTGACGACATTCGTTGGGATAATCATATGACTTCGATACTTAGTTGAGAATAATCAAAAAAATGCGCAGTTAAAGTGAATAAATATTCACTAACCACGTATCAATAGTGTAGAATTAGCGCATTCCTAATACCGAGATGAAGAAGCTAAATGACGAGCAACCGAAAAGAGAAAGAGTCCCTGTTAGTTCAGGCGTTTAAGCGTTTATTAAAAGAGCAATGTTATGGCTCGCAAGGTCAGTTAGCCGAAGCACTTTCAGAGCAAGGCTTTGATGATATGTCGCAAGCGAAAATATCTCGCTTACTTTCTAAACTTGGTGCGGTAAAAACACGAAATACCAATAATGAAATGATTTATATTTTGCCTGATGAGTTAGCTGTGCCTAAATCAAAACAGTCAATAGAGTCAGTGGTGTTAAGTGTTAAACATAATGGTATGCAGATCATTTTAAAAACAGGTATTGGCGCAGCCCCGTTAATTTCTCGTATGCTCGATAGCATGGGGGAGTCGGCAGGTATTCTTGGTACGCTGGCTGGTGATGATACTATTTTTATTGCTCCTGTTGATGTTAATAACATTGAACAAATTACTGTTTCTATTCGTCAGCTTTTGGCAGTTAAAGACTAGTTTTTAGTTACCCAAGTTCAAGAGTAAAAAACCAAAAAGCTAGCAGTATAAACTGCTAGCTTTTTTTGTTTTTATAGAGTCATCACAACAAGATAACGTTGTTTTATTTTCAGTTAACTTAATGGATGCTGCTCTATTCAAAGTTTATTAACCCGAATTCAGCATTCTTACTTCCTTAAATAATCACTTTTGTTAATACAGGTCAAATCAGACTTCAACTCAGTGCTTTAACATATGGTTATAAATTATTGATAGGAAGCAATGTGATGAGTTCAATTCCTGAGTATATGACAGCAAAACACCGAGAGTGTGATGAGTTTTTTTCTGAAGCTGAGAGCGCCGTAGCAGAACAAAACTGGACATTAGCACTAAGTAAATGGCAACAATTTGCAAGCGAGTTGACTGAGCACTTAGCGCAAGAGGAAGATGTGCTATTTCCACAGTTTGAGCAAGCTACAGGCATGACATCGGGACCAACGCAGGTCATGCGTATGGAGCACCAGCAAATGCGTGCTCTAGTGCAAGATTTAGACAATGCACTCGCAGCGAAAGCAAAAGATGAATATCTAGGATTATCTGAAACGCTGATGGTGATGATGCAGCAACATAATATGAAAGAAGAAATGATGCTTTATCCTATGATGGCGCAGCACTTAACTGATGGCGAACAACTCGTAGAAGGCTTTAAAAGTAGCCAGGTTGCATAACTGCTATGCAACTTTTTAAAGTTGATGTAACAGCACTTGAGCCGCCTGAGCCAATGACCGTTATTCTAACATCACTGGCTCAGCTAACGACTAAGCAGTGTTTATTGATTAGTCACAGACGTCAACCCTATCCTTTGTACGAAAAACTGCTACAAACAGGGTGGAAGTATCACTGTATAGTGCATGATGACAACAATATCTCATTGTATATTTACCGACTAAATGATCACGATGACTTTCAGTGTCACTTAGAAAATAATAGTTTTACCTAGCTCGATATAAATAGGCTTTCATGAATATTTCTGGCTTGTCATTTAATGCCTTACCCCCGATAGATTTACCCTTTCGTTTTTTTATCTGTGCGCCACTTTTTATGATTGCTTGTGCCTTCATCATTTTCTTTTTCGGGGAAACGCTTTGGTTATCTCGTTGGCACCCAGGTATGTTGGCACTTACCCATGGCTTTACTTTGGGCTTTTTAACGCTGGTGATGATGGGCGCACTGTTACAGCTGTTGCCTGTTATTGGCGGGATAGGTATTGCTAGACCTCGTCTTATTGCTACAGTAAGTCATAGCTTATATGTCTTTGGTGTTATTGCCTTAATATCGAGTTTTCTCACCGCTAACCCTTGGCTTACTCAAAGTGCGCTAGTGTTACTTAGTCTAGCGTTTATTTTTTATCTTAGCGCAGTGGTTTGGGTGTTAGTTAAGAAAATGAGTCAAGGGGATTCTATCAATGCATTTAGATTGGCTATCGCAGCATTCATTGCCGCATTAGTGCTGGGTGTCATGCTACTGGCAAGCAGGGGTGGTTTGACGTACTCATTTGGTTTTGTAGATAAACATTTTACCGATATTCATGCCATGCTTGGGCTTGTAGGCTGGGCGAGTTTGCTGATCATTGGTGTAAGTTTTCAAGTGTTACCTATGTTTCATGTGGCACCTAATATGCCTCAATATATTAGAAAATACCTGCCAATAAGCCTCGGTCTTTTATTACTTGGGTTTGCTTTCTATGGCAGTGACTTTATGGCATTGATTTTTATTGCTCATGCTATTTATGCCTTAAGTTTATTATATGTGATTAATCAGCGTAAGCGTAAAGTCCCAGACACCAGCATTAAATATTGGCAGTTAGCGGCGATTTCGTTATTAGTATTGAATGTTCTGTACTTCTTACCTGATAGTTTTTACTTAGTCAGTGATAACCCTTTATCTTTACTGCTTCCTGACAAAACCATGTTGCTCACAGCAATATTTATCTACTTTAATTTATTGTCGGTAATTCAAGCAATGTTATTGAAGATATTGCCTTTTTTGAGTTATACCCACTTGCAGCAACGCTGCTTAACTGACTTTTCTGCTATGCAGCATATTCCTCATATGCATGAATTTCTTAATAAGCAGCATGGCTTAATACTTTACTGCTTACATATTCTTAGTGGCTTAACCTTAGTGGCAGTAATGATAAAACCAAGCCTATATCTGGCTTTGTCATTATTGGTGTTTGTTGAGTTTACTTGGCTGTTGATGTTGATGGTTAGATGCATGCACTTATATTTTTCAGTGAATCAGAAAATCAACTTGTCGAATAACAGCTAACTGATTATTATGCTCGGCAATCTACTTCTATCGCTTAATAAAGGCTTTTCATGAATACAGTAACTTTGCGTCAGTCTGACAAATCAGTACAACAAGTCACTCCGTCAAAAGTCGTTTGTATTGGTCGTAATTATGTCGATCATATAAAAGAATTAGCCAATGAAATGCCTGATGAAATGGTGGTTTTTCTTAAACCCAATTCAGCCATTAGCACAGAGCTTTTTTCCAAGCATAATAATGACTCTCTTCACTATGAAGCAGAGTTGAGCTTTTTATATCAAAAAGGACAGTTTACTGCCGTGGCGTTAGGTTTAGATTTAACAAAGCGAGATATACAAAGCAAATTAAAAGCTAAAGGCTTGCCTTGGGAGCGTGCTAAAGCTTTTGATAAGTCTGCTGTTTTTAGTGATTTTATCAGTATTGAGCAAGATGATATTGCACAACTAAGCTTAAGCTTATCAATTGATGAAGCGCTAAAACAACAAGGCGGCGTAGATTTAATGATGGTAAAGCCAGCTGATATTTTAGCGCAGTTACAGACTTTTATTACCCTTGAAGAGGGCGATATCGTTATGACCGGAACACCTAAAGGCGTTGGTGTTATTAATACATCAGCGAATTTTACTGGTCAAGTTGAGTTAGCAACACAAGATAACCCTATCAAGAACAATAGTTTGCTAACTTGTCAGTGGTTAGCGAAATAATCAAACCTCAAAAGAGCATTAACACTTACAAGAAAGTGAGCAACCAAGCTGATGAGTTTGGCTCATCAAAACTTACATAGCTTTAGTAGCGCAATCCAATAAATAAGCCCAATAGCTGCAAGCTTTGCTACACTTAATGTATGCCCTTTTATACTCCACAATATAGGAAAGGCTATGGAATATGAATTTGTACATGACGCTATAACAGGCGAAGCCAGAGCGCTCTTTTCGTTAGAGCATGAAGTCATAGGTCCATGGATGGAAGTTGAGTTAGGACATGATGTTGATAAACTTACCAAGTTACTCACCGCAATAGATAATGTCGACACAGGACAATCTACCGAGGTTCAAATCACAGGAAGTGAGTACTCAATTACCTTAAATCGGGATGATATTTCCATTCAAACCAATGTCAGCATGAACGGTTCATTAAATGGTAGTGGTGAAGGTTTGCCTGAAATGTTGACCGATGAGCATATTCACTTAGATCAAAACGAAGTTGCTGGCTGCGGCTTGGATGACTTTAGGCAATTATTGCTTTCTTGGGGCAAGTTTACCAACGGTTTATCTTAGGGGCTAAGTTTTATTGAGCCCCTTGCTCTGTATAGCAAAACTCTTCATACAAACTAGCTAACGTTTCATCATCTATGCCGAGAAGTGATTGTACTTGCTCTTTTACAAAGGGCCAATCTGAATTATCACAATCGGTATATTTAATTGATGTAAGCTGTTCACTTAGCTTTAATACCGCAAATAAATCCTGATCTTCAGTGCCATTTAGCGTTGTTAAAAAGTCGCGGTCGTGATGTTGTAAAATTATTTGGCAAACATCTCTAGGTAAGCGCCACGAACTAGCAACATAGTAACCAATGGTGGAATGATTTACTTGATAGTGTGTTTCTTCTAAATCGGTTAATGCGAATTCGGGTGTCGTTAATGATTGGTCTAAAAACTGTTGGTAATCTTTATATTTCATCGCCATCACAGGCACACCGCACGCGTGAAATAGCCCTAAACTAAAGAACTTATCATTGGCAATTTGAGGTTTATATCTTTGCCCTAAAAGCATAGCAATATTGGCAATGTCAGAGGTTAATTGCCAAAAGGGTTCTAACTCGATACTGCAACTTTTTGGGTCAAAACTTTTCTTGAGTAAGCTGCCAGTGACCAACATAACCACACCAAAAATACCTATATAGTTAACTGACATTTTAATATCAGTTACTGTTCTCCCTAGGCCATACAGTGGTGAGTTAATGGTTTTTAATATGGCGGCGCTAACAGCAATATCTTTGCTGATGGCATCACTGATCGCGTTGATATCAGGGTCAGGCTCCGCCATGATTTTAAGCAGTTCAAGTAGCAGTTTAGGCTGCGCGGGGACGGAAAACCCGCGGCCGATATCATCTAAAACACTTTGATCAACAATTAACATAAAACAATAAAGGTAGTAGCAACATAGTTTAATTGTATGTCATAAATTTTGATTTTGCTTTGTTTCTTATCAATGGGTTAGGTAGATCATCATGACGAAAAAACCAATGATGATACTATTGAAAGCAATAATATAACTGAAGCCTTTAACCCCTTGTTTTACACTATAGCCGTGTGAGTTTAGATACCAATACCAGATAGAGCACATGATAATGGGTAGTAAAAAGAATAATTTAATCATAAATTGGAGGGCTCATTAGTAAATACAATTATTAATCATAGGGTAAAATTTATAGTTAGACTAGTATCTAATCTTGTTATCAATTCTGGCTATTAATTAATTTTGTTAGCGGTACTCGTATTGAATATAAAAATAATAGACTAGGAATAACCATCAATGCAGTGCAGACAAAAAATAGTGCCCAATTGCCATCCAGCCAGTCAACCATAATGCCCGAGTATGAACCAAGCATTACCCTTCCAAAAGTCCCAAGTGAGGCCATTAAGGCATATTGACTAGCAGTAAAGGTTTTATTACACAAAACAGATAATAAAGCGACAAAGGCAACAGAGCCCCAAGCTGAAGTGAAGCCATCCACAAAAACGGTAAAGGCAAATAAAGCTTTATCTGGGCCTACTAACGCCATTAATGCAAATAGTAAGTTACTCGCTGCCATAGCAATCCCTCCGATAAATAGTCCTTTTAAAATACCATAGCGTATGGTGAAAACACTGCCTATTAGTGAAAAAACTATAGTAACCGCCCAGTTGATCATTTTTGAATAATAGGCAATATCACTATTTGAGAAACCTACTTCTCGGTAGAAGACTATCGACATTCGACCCAGATAAGCTTCACCTAGCTTGAATAAAAATATGAAGAGGAGAATTGAAATAGCCAAACGAGTGCCATTACGCTGGAAAAACTCTTGGATTGGGGCTACTAGCGTTGTTAATAACCAAGCCGTTAACCTATGAACCATAGCCACTTGATGACTAATGAATTCATTACTATTTTGTCTTTGCATTGCTTGATTCAATGCACTAAGTTGTTTGATAAAGATGATAAGCAGGGTGGCAACAATCAGTGATATGACAGAAAACCTGAATTCTGCATCAATCAATTGTGTAGGCCAAGCAGGGTAGCCAATGTTAGCGTAAAATATACTGAGCAAAATTAATGGTAATATTAGAAGAATAAGTAGTGGTTTATTACCTTGGCTTGGTAACGCTTGCAAATAGCTATTTTCAATTCTTGCTTGCTGTTGCTCTCTGTTACTTATAGGCTCCTTCACTATGAGTGCAGTAATCATTAACACCGAAATAATAGCGGCAAGTACTAGGTAAACTTGTGGCCACTGCCAGTTAGGTTGGTCAACTAGAATAAATGGAATACTGCCTAAGCCCGCATATCCAGTCCACCAGCCAGCTGTTGCCATAGCAGAGCCCGCAGCCATAAAGTTACTATCTTTGTTGCCTAATGAGTCTATACGGTAAGCGTCAATGGCAATGTCTTGAGTTGCACCTGAAATGGCGATGATTAAACCAAATAAAGCCATCATGCTAAGCTGGCTATTAGCATCAAGCTGACTAAGTTGTAGTGTTGCAAACAATATCACGAATTGCGCAGTTAATATCCAGCTGCGCCTTTGGCCTATCTTAGCGGTTATAAGAGGAATTTTTAAACGGTCTACTAACGGTGACCAAAGAAAGTTAATACTATAGGCGACAAAAATAAGTCCAAATAGGCCAATACTGGAACGGCTAAGGCCTTCATCTTTTAACCAGCCACTCATTGCTGAGCCAATCATTACCCACGGAAAGCCACTAGCTATACCAAAACAGAAAATACTTAATAAATTACGATCTTTAAAATAACTTAATGTTTGGCGAAAGGAATGTTGTTCAGACATGAAATACTAATGTTAGCTTGGTATGAATATGATGCTAGCCTAACAAAGAGTAGTTACAAATTGAATTGTTTAATCAATATGTTGGCAATTACTTACTCTGAGTGATATCGCTTCAGGCAATAGGTCGCCAGCCAATACAATCGATAGGGTAACTGCCGACTCCATTGAAAAAGTCTAAGCAGGTACTGATTTCACTTTTGAAGAATAAATCTTGGTTAAGTGCCTGCGCGCCATGTAAGCTAACTTCATGCATAAGGTGCCAAAAAACCCTTTCTTTGGCGCTATGTGGCGTTTCATCAACAACGCTTAATAGTGTCCATTCAGACATGGTATCTAAAATAAAACGGTCAAGTTCTGTGTAATGAAGTTTTTGTTCGATAACAGCGCCTACATACGCATGCATTTGTATTATTTTATCATCGATAAACTGCTCAATTATCATGAATACCCCTTAAAATAACCTACAGCTTGGCACTGAGAATATGGGTGATTAATGAGAGTTAACGAATTCACCCGTGAAGAATTAGCGCCTTTTTTATTGGTTCACATAGTCTTTTATTGTTGATAATGATGCTTGTGAATTATTCTTGGCTTACTTATTTATCGGTGATAATTGTTTTTTTGTCAAAAAAAAGCCGCTTTTTATTTGTTACCTTTTTGTAAAATCTGCACTTTTAATAAATTACTAATCTGCAGGGAGCAGTGTTGCTCTAATTAACATCACTGGCTTTACCGGAACATCATTCCACGCCATGGCTTCGTTATAGTCTGTTGGAACTTTCGCTATGGCTTCAAGTACTTCTTCCCCTTCGACAATGGCGCCAAAAACAGCATAGCCCCAGTTTCTGCCAGGATCTAAGTTGGTGTTATCAGAGAGGTTAAAAAAGAATTGACGATTGGCAGTATGAGGTCGATTCTCTTTTGCCATAGCAATGGTGCCTTCTTCATTTTTCAAGCCATTGCCTGACTCGTTAAAGATATTCTTACCGAGCTCTTTCGCAGTAAATTTTTTGTCATAACCGCCTCCTTGAACAATGAAATCCTCAATGATTCGATGAAAAATAGTGTTGTTATATTCACCCTTCACTACATATTCAAGAAAGTTATCCACTGTAATAGGGGCTTTTACTCTATCTAGCTCAACAACGATGACCCCCATTGACGTTTCAAGTTTAACCTTAGGGTAAATATTGGTAGGGTCTACCGCGTAGGTAAAAGCACTGCCAAAGATAAATACCGCAGCGATGATAAGTTGCATAAATAATTTCAAGGGTAGCTCCGCATATTAAAATAAGTATAAGTTTCTATAAAAATTTCTGAATATCTTTACTGACTAACATTTGCTTTAACAGCGTGGTTAAATGTTGATTGAATTCACGCTCTAAAGCAGCAATGTCTGCATTTAAGGCACCTTCACTATGGGCTCTGGTTTTAAACTGGCTGGTGAGTGTTTGCTTTTCATTCTCTATCATTACCTTGATAATAATTTCACTTTGCGTGGTATAGGTGACACTTTCTTGGTCAACACTAATAATCGCTTTCTCTATCGTGGCAGTAATTTTATTCTTCGCATCAGCAGAGATGGTTAACCCTTGTTGTTGCCATTCTTTAGATAAAATACCGCTGATAATATCTTCAATGCGCACCTTAGAAGATAAAATAGTCGCCGCTTCATCTTTCTCAAGAATTTGTACGATGTGAGGGCTAGTGCGCATATCTACGACGTTAATGCTCGCTTCTTTATTAGCGAATTGATTTGATGCCGGTAAATTTACTTGCGGGGAAAGAATCAAATGTGTTGGTGCTGTGCTACATGCGACAAGAGAAGCAAGCAGTGCACTGGTAAGAATTGATTTTAATAGGGTGACTTTCATAAGGTTTCTCTTTTATCGTTTAATTGCTGATTGCGTAACAAATTTATTATTACTGGCGATTAATTTTTCATTTCCAAAAATGCGTTGTAACTTTATATGGTAAGCCAGTTGCCTGTTACCAATAATACGTAATTCACCGCCTTTTTTTAACACTCTATGGCTGTCTTTGAACATCTGCCAAGCAATATGATCTGTGGTTGCGGTATTTTGATGAAAAGGCGGGTTACATAAAATCAAATCAACACTATTGCTGTCAATGTCAGTTAAACAGTCATTTAGGGTAAACTGACACTGGTTAGCTAATTCGGGTAAATTGGTTTTGATGTTTTGCTCTGCAGAGGCAATTGCCATTGAGGATTCATCAATAAATTGGATATTCGCGCTAGGTTGGTTCGCTAATACTGTCAAACCAATTACGCCATTACCACAGCCTAAATCGATTACCTTGCTCTCGGGAGAGACCTTTGGCAAGTTTTCAATAAAATAGCGAGCGCCAATATCAAGTTTTTCTCGTGCATAAACATTAGCGTGGTTGCTAATGGTAAATTCACTATCAGGTAAGTCAGTTGTTGACTGATGGGGTAATGACCACATCGTCGGGAAAGGTGACTTATGCTGCTGTTTATTATCAAGCTGGCAAAATACCAACCGTGCTTTTTTGACTGCTAGTGATGTTGTGGTGGTACCTAAGTACTTCTCAAATACTTTTAATGTTGCTGTATGGATCTCTTTAGCGCGATCTGCAGCAATAAAAATGCACTGGTCACTGACTGAGTTTTTAATTTGAATTAATTGCTCAATCAGTAGCGATTTACTCTTAGGGATTTTATAAAGAATAACATCAATATCATCAGGTAAAGTGTCTAATGAACCTAGCTGGGTAATATTGCTATTATCTAGGGAATTTTGCTCAATGTTATATTGAATGCCTTGGCAACTAATATAAGAGTCATTGATACAATACACGTCAGGTTTACTGTCTGTGGATTGACAAAAGCTGGTGCTCAGTGCGCCAAAGGCATCATTGAATATCGCCAACCTGCTATTATCACCAATAATCGCGTGTTCATTAATATGATTTATTAAGTACTCGTCAGCAGCATCCCATGCTTGCAAGCTTCTATTAACTTGGGCAACAGGAAATCGGCTTAAGAATAAATTTTTATCGTTGACAATAAAGGGACTGATCATAAATTTGGCAAAAAGTTCAGTGAAAAATTTGCTCGCTATTGTGGCATAATTCTTAAGATATTGTTGGTCTATCCTGTTAAATCAGCTAAAATATTTGCCAATTTTCCTACGCCTTACTTTATACCTAGCGAGATAATAATGACTGTTGCTGCTGTAATTGAACAAAAACTACTTGATGCTTTTACGCCATCACATTTAGAAGTGATTAATGAAAGCAATAATCACAATGTGCCGCCGGGAAGTGAGTCTCACTTTAAAGTGGTAATTGTTGCTAAAGCTTTTGAAGGCGAACGTTTAATAAAGCGTCATCGCTTAGTCAATGCTGTTTTAGCAGACGAGCTTGCACAAAAAATTCACGCACTGGCTTTACATACTTATACAGAAGAGCAATGGCAAGCGCATTATGCTGACAACACCCCATTATCACCAAATTGTGCAGGTGGCGGTAAATAACCTCTGCTCGGGATAATACATAGCTCCCTAGCAGCTATTTTTCCTTAGTTCTGCGTTAAATTCATAAGCAATAGAATAACTATTGTTAATGAATTTGCCTTGAATTAAGAAAAACTATCAAGCTAGTGAGTTGGTATAATCATAAGTCTAAAAATTTCAAACTGTTAACTTATCTCTTAACCCGAGCTGAGGTTAAATAGTAAATTCGCATTGTTTCTGGTCGTACCTCTTTATGCTTAAGGCAGGGTACAATGGCAGCAATTTTTTGAAAGACACTTTCAAACCTTAGCTATGATTTATACAAAATGGTATCGCTCTAGCTGAGTCACTAATATAAATAAAAAAGGTTTACTTATGGTTATCAAGCCAAAAATTCGTGGTTTTATCTGTACTAATGCTCACCCTGCAGGTTGTGAAGCGCATGTTAATGAACAAATTGCTTATGTAAAAGCGCAAACTTCAGCGACTTCTGGTCCTAAAAATGTACTAGTGATTGGTGCATCAACGGGTTACGGTTTAGCTTCACGTATTACCGCTACTTTTGGCCATGACGCTAAAACATTAGGTATTTTCTTTGAAAAGCCACCAACAGAGAAGAAAACTGCCTCTGCTGGTTGGTATAACACTGCGGCTTTTGTTAAAGCGGCTGATGAAGCGGGCATTTACGCTAAGAATATTAATGGCGATGCTTTTTCTCATGAAATAAAAGCAAAAGCTATTGAAGCAATTAAAGCTGATATGGGTAAAGTTGACCTAGTTGTTTATTCTCTAGCTTCTCCACGTAGAACGGATCCTGATACTGGTGAAGTTTACTCTTCAACGTTGAAGCCAATTGGTCAAAGTGTTACCACCAAAAACTTAAATACTTCTAAACGCGTTATTGATGAAGTATCTGTTGAAGCAGCGAATGATGCTGAAATCCAAGGTACTATCGATGTTATGGGTGGCGCTGACTGGGAATTATGGATGAATGCACTTGGTGAAGCAGGTGTGTTAGCTGAAGGTGTTAAAACAGTTGCATACACATACATTGGTAAAGAATTAACTTGGCCTATTTATGGTAAAGCGACTATTGGTAAAGCAAAAGAAGATTTAGATCGCGCGGCAACGGCAATTAATGCGGCAACGTCTGCGTTAAATGGTCAAGCACGTGTAACGTCTTTAAATGCTGTAGTGACTCAAGCAAGCTCTGCTATTCCAATTATGCCACTTTACATTTCAGCAATGTTTAAAGTAATGAAAGCTGACGGTACATACGAAGGTTGTATTGAGCAAATTGCTAACCTTTTCAAAGAAAACATTTACAGTGATTCGCCTCGTTTAGATGAGCAAGGTCGTTTCCGTCAAAACTACAAAGAATTAGAAGATAGTGTTCAGCAACGTGTTACAGATATCTGGAATACTGTTGATACTGACACCATTGATGAGTTAACAGATTATGTTGCTTACCATCAAGAATTCTTAAAGCTGTTTGGCTTTGACGTTGCTGGTGTTGATTACGATGCTGATGTAAGTCCAGTTGTTGAAATTAATAACTTGGTTTAGGTATCAGGCCGCAAGGTCATAAAGAACATTTTAAAGCCGCACTTTATAGTTTATAAAGCGCGGCTTTTTTGTTCTCAGAGAAACGTATGTTAGTTATCAGAGTTTTTGTTAGTTGTTTTTATTGGTTAAATAAATTAACGTTAGTCAATTAATCGTTTAACGGACTAATTACTTGAAAAATATATTAAATACCTCATCGTTCAACCTACTTATTTCTTTATTTTTAATTATTCTACTCACTAGTTGTAGTACTAATGAAGCGCAGGTCGCTGAAGAGTTCTCTTTATCAACCGCTCGCTTTGGCCATGCATCAGTCAATGACGGCAAAAACCTCTATGTGCTTGCTGGTTCGAATAAGTCGGGGTTTCTTTCTGATATTGAGATCATTGATCCCGTCACTAAGAAAATAGAGGTGTTAGAAAACAAGCTGATACCACGTAGATATTTTTCAGCGGTATGGGATGGTAAACATTCTATTTATATCGTGGGTGGCGTAAGTGTCAAAAGAAAGCGGCTTTATTTTGAAAAGCGGGTTGAGGTCTTTAATACCATCACTAAGCAGGTAAGTTTTGCACCGTCTCTTCCTACGCCAACGCGCATAAACAGCGCAGTTTTTCTTAAGGGGAATATTTTTGTCTTTGGTGGTACCTATCCAACAGATGGTGGCCTAATACCCAGCTCTGTCGTTACCGTATTAAAAATCTCTGAGAATAAATGGGTAAGAGCGGCAGATATGCCAACCGCTAAATCCACCAGAGCAGTCGAAAGGAATGGGCTAATTTATGTTGTCGGGGGATATAATACTAAAACAGCATTGAATGTATTTGAACAATTCGATCCTCGCTTAAATCAATGGAAAACGTTACCTCCACTGCCGGTAAAAATAAGTGCTCACTCTGTTAGCCTGGTAGATGATAAGTTATTTGTCTTCGGTAATTATAATAGCTTGCAGTCAACGTACTCATACGATTTTTTGAGCCAAAAATGGCAAGAAGTATTTATCGGTTATAAAGCGAGTAGGCACAATGCTGCGACAACTTTAAATAATATTACTTATGTCACCGGTGGAACTTTAACGGGAAAAGGGCCATTTCTTGATTATATTCAAACCTTCAATTTGTCAAAATAGCTAACTTTGGTGCTAGGTTTTCGTCATTAATCGTAGAGTTAAAAAATTAATTATTGATTCACTGGTTTCAATATAGTGAGAAGAACTGAGCAATTTCTCAGAAAAGAATGTTAAGGATAGATAGTTGAAAATATTACACTGCTGCCATAAAACTCTACTGGTTATATTAATGTTAGCGTTGAATGATGTTAATTATGCTTTCGGCTATGATGAACTAGCTGAATCAGAGCAAAAGCAAATTATCGATAACGTTGCGAAAATCATTGAAAAATCTTCCGTCTATCCTAGAGCGGCGATTAAAGTAAAAAGTCAGCTAACCGAAAACTTAAATCAGTATAAATATTTAGGTTATGAAGAGCCGCTAGCCTTTGCTGAAAGGATCACATTAGATCTGCAAGATATTACAAATGACCCGCAATTAGTCGTTGCTTTAAAAGCTAAGGCTATTGTTATTGCAGATTTGCCTGAGGAAAACGCTCCCAACAGTGTTGAGCTGTTAGATGGAAATGTTGCTTTGGTAACTTTGAATCTTAATGCTAAAAATAGCGAAATAGATGCTGTTTTCACCCAATTAAAAGCAGCTGATGTTTTAATGCTTGATTTGCGTGATCAAAGCATAGAAAACTTAAGTGCCATTCAATACTTTACGAGTTATTTATTTGAAAAGAAGACACTTATAGAAAGCTTCTATCATCATGAGACTAAGGAAAGTGAGCAGCTTTGGACTAAAACAAAAGTAGCAGGAGTAAAACGACCTGATATACCAATGTATATTCTTACAAATAATGCCACAGCTAAGAGTGCCGAACTGTTGGCAACGCGCTTAAAGCAATTAAAGCGTGCTTATATCGTAGGTGAACAAACTGCTGGCGATATTCATTTAAGGAAAAATGTTGTTGTAGGTCATGGACTTTATCTTTCTATTGCCAGTGCTGAAGCTACTCAGGCATCACAGCAAAAACTTCCGTTAAAGCCAGATTTACTGGTGGTTTCTTTTCTTGCATTTAAAGAGAGTTACCCAATGGCAAAACATTCAGCGGTAAAATATCGCGTGAAGCAAGGACGAGGCACCCCGCAAGAGACGTACTCAATTAATAGGGATAAGATCACTTATGCAGACTGGCAATTTTATAAAGGAGCATGTCTGATAAAGTATCGTTTAGCGGAGCCACTTTATAATGCCAATACTGAAAAGTTCCAATTCCCCTTTCAAGTCATGTATTACGGAAAAGATCGCGTGAAAATGAGCTACCAATTAGGTGGGCAAAATGAGCACCTAACGCAAAAAATATCTTTTGAGAATAAAGGCGATATTAGAACGGGAGTTTCTCAAGGACTTAGGTCGCATAACAAGCCGAGTATTTTACGTTGTAAAAAGGTGTCATAAGCCTTTCTATTTTTTATTTTTCTTGAGATTAAAGCGAATGCTTTTTTGTACTGAGTAGCTTCAAGTGAGCGAGTAAATTGAAATTCTATCGGTATAAGCTAAGGTTAGTGAGCAGTTGCTCAAGGGCTTTAAACGAGTAAATCGTTTAGCTTTAGCAACAGTTCATAATAATGGGGAGAACTCAATGCGAATTTTTAAATTGTTATGTGGTGCTGTAATCACTGTATTTAGCCTAGCTAGCTTTGCTAATTCCTACCAAGTTAATGCCGATGAAGATAGTTGTTGGAATCCGCCAAAATGGTGTTTGGAATCTAGCTCTAGGTGGAGTAAATATGACAAAGGTAAATTAATTGTTACTTACCACAATGTTTGCCAGCATCGTATGTACTTGAGAATGTGCAATACAAGAGTTGATGGCTCAGAAGCTGTCTCTTATACACATCTCCGAGCCCACGAGACCGTACTAGATCT
>CAJXPG010000009.1 GCA_913057925.1 uncultured Colwellia sp.
GAGATCTAGTACGGTCTCGTGGGCTCGGAGATGTGTATAAGAGACAGCATATATAGTATGGTACTTAGCAAATCGTCGTCTATTGTAAAATGGATATTTATAATAAGTATTCTTGAATTTGTGTTTTGGGTATTTATCTCTTTTGGTTTGAAAGCCTCAGGATTTAACTTAGAAGTAGATGGAATGGAAAGTAATTTTGGCTTTATTGCCATTTCTATTTTCTCCTATGCCATTTTAGCTTATTTCTTCTACAGATTTTACATCAACTATAAAACAATCAATACTACTGACAATGCTAAAATGCTAATGGAAAACATCTTGAAAACAAGACGAACAGTTAAACAATATGTGTTTTTCAATTTGCTTGTTTTAGTTGTTGGAGTATCCTATATGATGCCTTATGCTATAAAAAGTGATGAGAGTTCTAGAGCCCTTTTAGAAACTGCACAAGCTAATGGTGAATTGTTTAAATATTATGCTGGTATAGCCATCGTTACCTTAATAGGTTTGGTTATTGCTATTAGTGTATTACTATTATTCTATTGGTTAATTTATGGTATCCTTTTAAAACGATTAAATAGAAATTATTACGAATTAAAAAAGCTTGAAGTATAAAAATGGAAGCTGTAATCTTCAATATTGAAAATCAAACTATAAGTTACCAAGTCAATTGGATTGGTATGGAGACTATAACAGTTAATGACGTTCAAGTTTCTAAAAAACTATCCTTACCCAAAAGGAAACATCATTTTCTTCTTGATGTTTATGGCAAAGAGGAATCGTTTTATATAAAGTCTAAACAATTATTTTCTTCAGGATATATTACAGTTCAATTATTCCATAATGATGTGCTGATTGAGGAAAAGACATTAGATTTTAATTTTTCTATTGGAAGTGAGAACATAAATGATCCGGAGAATTCCTCATTCATGACAGGATTGATATTGATCACCTGTAGCCTAGTCTTTGGATGGTCTAAAATATTCTTGTTTATTGGATTAATGTGCTTATTTGGTTCAATGTCAGAACGGAAATCAAACTCGGTTGATTCCCAAGACTCAAATGACAATGAATTAAAGGATTAATTACCAATCACGAAGTTCTTTATTCAACCGTTCTTTTTCTTCTATTTCTTCTTGAGAAACCACTTTTAGAAACGAAGGGTGTTGTTCAATAGCATACTCTATTTTTTCAACGATATCTGCTATACTTTCATTTTCATAATCGATTTTTAACGGTTCTTTTATTTCAAAAGACTGAAACACATTTTTCTTTTTAACTCGCAATCCTTTTTTATCGAATGAACGTCTAAATCCATCAATAACAATTGGTACAACGATTGGTTGGTAGCGTTTAATAATATGTGCCGTTCCTTTTCTAATAGGTTTAAAAGGCGTTGTTGTTCCTTGCGGAAATGTAATTACCCAACCATCATCTAAAGCTTTTCCTATACTAGAAATATCACTCATTTTAACTTGTCGATTCACATCTTTACCTTCTGACCTCCATGTACGCTCAATACTTATTGAGCCAACATACGCCATAATTTTAGGCAACAAGCCTGACTTCATGGTTTCCTTTGCAGCTACATAATATAAGTTCAGTTTAGGATTCCACAAGTAACCAACATTTTTTATATTGTCTAATCGTCCGCTAAGACTAGCGTTAAACACATGAAACATGGCAATGACATCAGCAAAATAAGTTTGGTGATTTGATATAAAAAGCACATTTGTATCAGGAAGGTTTTTAATAATTTCTGAGCCTTCAATTTGGAGTTCATTAAAACCTCTAAATCTACGGTGTGTTAGTCCTCCCAAGATTCTGATTAACCATTTTTTTACAAAAAGTATATGCCCAAAAGGGTTTCTTTTAAATAATCCCATTAAATATTAATTGTTAAGCGTAAAGACAAACTTACAAAAAACTCCTCCTTAGAGCACCTTTTTTATCAAGTCTTTTATCTCACTAAGCATCATTGCTGTTGCTCCCCAAACCACATGGTCATTAAGTTTAAAAGCTGGCACCTCAACGTTGACTTCGTAAGATGTTGGCACAGATGTTTGAATTACAGTAGATTCGTCTAAAAAATGTGAAAGTGAAACCTCAATAAGATCTTCAACCTCATCATCTTGTTTAATAAAATTTGGTATGCTGTGGGTCATCCCAAAAAAAGGTTGCACTGTAAAATTACTTGGCGGAATATACATTGGTGTCATTCGCTTTAAGACATTAATGGTATCCATTGGAACACCAACTTCTTCGTAAGTTTCTCGTAAAGCTGCCATCTGTAAATCTGTATCATCTTCCTCTAGTTTTCCTCCAGGAAATCCGACTTGAGCAGAATGCACACCTTTATAGGTCTTTCTTAAAATTAAAATCAAATGTGTTTCATTATGCTTATTTGGATAAAATAAAGCCAAAACTGCAGCTTGTTTAGCTGTTTTCATCAAGACTCTGTTTTGCTCCATTAGTTCTAAACGATAAGGAGGAGACATTTTAATCTGAGATACTTCTCCAGGAAGTTCTAGATTTTCTATTTTTGGTACTGATTTTAAAAATATATTGAAATCCATCTTAAAAAATGAAGAGACTTTTTTTTATAGTGTTTTGTGCCTGCTTAACGAATTGTGAAGATAAGCAATCTCGTAAGAAAACTGATGCAAAAGCTTTAGATTCATTAATAGTTACTTCTATACCAAAAGACACGATACGAAGAACTCCAGAACGAAGGTATCCGCTTCTAACCGAAAAAAATGCCATGGAGTTTTTTCTTCAGTATGAAAAATTACATAAAGAAAATAAAGTCCGTCTCGTTACAGATTATGGGAATATTGATATTTTGTTATTCAACCAAACGAAATTCCATCGTGCTAACTTTATCTTTCTAGCTAAACAAGGTTATTTTACTGATACACAATTCTATCGTGTTATCGAAAATTACATCGTACAAGGTGGAAGCACAGATGATAGAGATGTCATGCGAAAACGAAAAGTCATCGGTAAATATTTATTGCCTACAGATACGAAGCGTGGGTTTAAACATGATCGAGGCGTGATTTCTATGCCTAGTAGTGATATTGATAATCCGCATAAATTAGCATCACCTTATGAGTTTTTTATCACTTTAAGAGATGTGTACCAATTAGATGGTGATTATACAATCTTCGGAAAAGTAATAAGAGGACTCGATGTAGCAGACAAAATTGCTAAAGTAGAAACTGACGATGGTGATTGGCCTTTACAAAATGTATATATCAGACGTGTTGAAATTCTAGATTAATTCAATACAATTCTGATTGTTTTAACATAAATTCAAAGGAATTTTCAATATATTGAGCCACTCTAAAATTAATTAAACTAACACAATGATTTCAAAATCAATTAAAGCTGCAGTTCTATGCAGTATTGTTCTATTTGCTAGTTGCAAAAAAGACGAAAAACAAACAGAAGACAAAGAAGCAACAACAACTATGAGTGACAATGTTTTGTTACAAGAATGGACAGGTCCTTATCAAGGAGTTCCTGCATTTGACAAAATGAATGTAGCAGATATTAAAGATGCTGTAGAAAAAGGCATGGAATTAAATCTTGCTGAAATTGATGTTATTGCTAATAACACTGAACCTGCAACCTTTGAAAACACTATTGTTGCAATGGAAGCTTCAGGAAAAACTTTAAATGATGTATTTAATTACTATGGTATTTTAAGTAGTAATATGTCATCTCCAGAATTTAGAGAAATTCAAGGTGAATTAGCTCCTAAATTATCAGACTTTAGTTCAAAGATATCTCAGAATTCAAAGTTATTCGAACGTGTTAAAACCGTTTATGATGCGTCTCAAAAAGCACCTTTAGAATCGCAAGCACAACGTGTCGTAGACTTAACTTACAAGAGTTTTGAAATGAATGGCGCAAACTTAGATGCTACCAAAAAAGAACGTTATGCAGCTATTAATAAAGAATTATCTAGCTTATACAATGATTTTTCAGATCATGTTTTACATGACGAAGAAAACTATGTTACTTATTTAACTAAAGACCAATTAAATGGTCTTGGCGATGGTTTTGTGAAATCGGCAGCTAAAATAGCTACAGATAAAGGACAAGATGGTAAGTATGCTATTACAAACACTCGTTCTTCAATGGATCCTTTTTTAACGTATTCTACAGAGCGTGAGTTACGTGAAAAAGTATGGACTAACTATTATTCTCGTGGAGATAATGGAGATGAATATGATAACAATGACCTTATTGCTCAAATACTTAAGTTACGTAGAGAGCGTGTAGAACTTTTAGGTTATGATAATTATGCGCAATGGCGTTTACAAGATCGTATGGCAAAAACGCCGGAAAATGCTATGGCTTTAATGAATGCTGTATGGCCTGCTGCTATTGGTCGTGTTGCTGAAGAAGTTGCAGATATGCAAACTGTTGCAGATGAAAATGGCGATAAAATTACTATCGAACCTTGGGATTACAGGTTTTATGCTGAAAAAGTACGTAAGAAAAAATATGATTTAGATAGTGAAGAAGTAAAGCAATATTTACAATTAGATAAATTAACACAAGCTTTATTTTACACAGCTGGCCGTTTATTTAATTATAAATTCACACCAGTTGAAGAAGGTAAAGTTCCTGTGTTTCATGAAGATGTAAAAGTATGGGAAGTCACTGATCAAACATCTGGAAAACATATTGGCTTATGGTATTTAGATCCTTATGCTCGTGAAGGAAAACGTTCTGGAGCATGGGCAACAACTTATAGAAGCTATACATCTTTCGAAGGTGAAACCAATGTACTTGCTTCTAACAATTCAAACTTTGTGAAGCCAGCTCCTGGTGAAGCTGTACTTGTTTCATGGGATGATGCTACAACGTTTTTCCATGAGTTTGGACATGCACTACACTTCTACTCTAGTAATGTAAAATATCCAACACTTAATGGAGGTGTTAGAGATTACACAGAATTCCAATCGCAATTATTAGAGCGTTGGTTATCTACCGATGAAGTGATTGATAACTACCTTGTGCATTACAAAACAGGCAAGCCTATGCCTAAAGCGTTGATTGCTAAAATCAAGCAAGCCGCTACCTTTAATCAAGGTTTTAAAACCACTGAATACTTAGCGTCGGCGTTAGTTGATATGAAATTCCATACCGTTGACCCAACAGGTATTGATGCAGATAAATTTGAGCGTGACACCTTAAATGCGCTGAATATGCCTAAGCAAATTGTGATGCGTCACCGCAGCCCACACTTTGGTCATATCTTTAGCAGTGAAGGCTATGCCTCTAGCTACTACGGTTACATGTGGGCAGAAGTGTTAACTTCTGATGCTGCTGAAGCGTTTGCACAAGCACCTAATGGTTTTTACGATACAGCAGTAGCAGACAAGTTAGTTGAGCACTTATTTAGCGTCCGTAATGCCGTTGACCCAGGTGAAGCATACCGCGCCTTTAGAGGTCGTGATGCTAAGGTTGAAGCGTTAATGCGTGACCGTGGTTTTCCGGTAAAAACTAACAAGTAATTGCTTGCAAATAATAGCTAGCAAGTAAGATTAAGTATTTGCTTTGACTTAAAAACTCGCTTCGGCGAGTTTTTTTATTTCTAAAAATAGTAGGCTGCTAACTTACCGGCTTTTCTATTTCGCTAATTCCTTCATCAACCATCTCACTGACATGTTCTAACTTGTCAGCAATAATAGATTGAGCATCAAACAAGCCGCGATTGTAAAAGTAGGCACCCACTTCTTTTGAGAAAAAATCTAATAAAAACTCAGCATCAAATTGACCAAGATCTTGGTCGAGCTCTTTCGCAAAATAGCTTTGGATTTTAGTGACCAATTGTTCGGTTTCTGCGGTCGAAAATTTTATCGAAGACATAAGCACTCTTTAATAGGGAGGTTTATTAATAAATAGCGAGTTCGCTAGTATAACGGGCAATGAAGTAAAGTGAATTATATTTTGTTGAATGTGAGTTAGCTATAGGGTTTTGTTTAAAAAGTGTAAGTTTATTAGGTGATTAGTAGATTATGGTTTTTGTATCTGTCATATTCGCTTGGCTCTTCTCGGGGAGATAAAAACCGTAAATAATAATAAAAAGGACTTTACCATGAAGCAAACATTCACCTTGGGCTTATCAAAACTGACTAAAGCCGCCAGTCTAATCGCATTATTTGCGAGTAATGCCACTTTAGCAGAAAGCTACCAGTCGTTTTCCAGTTTAAGTTACAACCATAATAAGTATACATATACTTCCGCTTCGGGGAATTATCTTTCCCAAGGTGAACGTGATAATACTACGCTATTTAGTCAATACTTTTTTGATGAAAGAGCGGCGCTAGGGCCACTTAACGAATTCTCTTACATCAATACCAGTAGTAATGTTTATGCTTCTTTAAATCATGCAAATAGCGAGCACACTTCAGTAAATGGTCTGTGGAACTCAGATGCTAACTCTAGCAGTAATGACATTTATCTTGGCGGGCAGTGGTTTTTCCATGATTTTATTGTCGGCGGCAGTTATGGTTATAGCAAAAGAAAACTTGAATCATTCAGTGTTTATGATGGCGAAAACCGTGACTATAGCTTTGATGACGACGATAAAGACATTTCAATCATGCTAGGGTATTTATTCACTGATAATTTCCTTATCAGCTTAGGCTGTAATGAAGGTAAACGTGATGATGACAACTGCGGTTTGGGTGCTAAGTACAATTGGCAACTTGCGGGCAGTGATTATATCGGTTTTGAATACCATGTTGCGGGTGATTTTGATGATCATTATCTATCAAGCCAGTATTTTTTCAATCTTGGTGAGCAAAGCTATGCAAAGTTGGGTGTTGAATATAACTATTTTACACATGAATATTTTGATAATGAAGACTATTGGCGTGTTAATGGCAGCTATTACTATAATGCTAACACGTCAATTTCGGCGTATTATGGCGAGAATGACTTTTATGGGGTTTCTGCCAGTTACTTCTTTAATAATAATTACGCAATCGAAGCAGGTTATAGCTCAGCAAAACTTGATAGAATTGACGAGTCAGAAGGTTACTTTTTCAGCTTATCTGCACAGTTTTAAATATTGTTCGCACCATAAAAATAGTGCTAGCAAATAAATCAATTGGCTAGGTGACAAGTTAGGCGTAATCTACCGGGAGAGCCGTGGTGTACTTTATTTCTTCCATGGCAAAGCTTGAGCTAATGTCAGAAAAATCTACTTTGGTAATGAGTTGCTTGTAAAAGTGATCATAGGCTTTCATGTCGGGAACAACGACACGCAGTAAATAATCAACATCGCCACTCATGCGATAAAACTCGACGATTTCGGGAAACTCTTCTGCTATCTCAGCAAATTTATTTAGCCAATCAGGGTTGTGCTGATTGGTTTTCACCATCACGAATATTGATAAACCTACGTTTAACTTTTCAGGATCTGCTAAGGCAACACGCCCTTTAATGATGCCTGATTTTTCCATCGCTTGAATTCTTCGCCAACAAGGGGTGGTTGATAAGCCAACTCTTTCGGCAATATCACTGGTAGAAAGGGTGCAATCTTTTTGTAAAATACTCAAGATGTGTTTGTCGAATGAATCCATATTGTTCCCCTTTGATAAAATGCAGAATGAAAATCTTTACTTGGTCTTTATTTTGGTATGGTATTTCTAAAATTAACGTATTGAAAGTAAAATTAGCACAAATATTCCCAGATAAAATGAAATAATTACTTTAATAAATCATAAAGTGGCTTTGACCCAGACTTTACTTGGGGGTAGCCAGTACTTTATCGGATTAATTCTATTGCATTAACTCTATTGCATTAATTCTAAGGTATTAACTTAAGGGGATTAAAATGAGCAACTTAGCTGAAAATCAACAAAATGATATTGTTTATGGTCGCGGCGTTATTTATGACGATATAACACAAACCATAGGTAATACACCGTTAGTAAAGTTAAGTCGTTTTGCTGAAGCGCTTGATGTGCAGGCAAATATTTTGGCTAAAATTGAATTTTTCAATCCCGCAGGCTCGATTAAAGATAGACCGGCACTAGCAATGATTGAGGCGATGATTGCCGATGGTCGAATCAAAGCGGGTACAGAAATTATTGAAGCAACCTCGGGTAACAATGGCGTAGCATGTGCGTGGATTTGTGCCTTAAAGAAAATTCCGCTTACCATCGTTATTCCTGAGCATATGTCGATAGAGCGACGTAAACTGATTAAACACTACGGCGCAAAGTTAGTACTTACTCCTAAAGAGTTAGGCACTAAAGGGGCAATTGATAAAGCTAAAGCGATGATTGCACAAAGTGATAATGCGGTGATGCTTGATCAATTTGGCAACCAAGCTAATTCAGCTATGCATGCTAAAACTACCGCGCAAGAGATTTGGACTGATACTCGCGGTGAAGTGGATGTACTTGTTGCTGGCGTTGGTACCGGTGGTACTTTATCTGGTATTGCGCAAACGCTGAAAGCTCTGAACCCAAAATTAAAAGTTGTTGCGGTAGAGCCTGCGTCTTGTCCGGTGTTATCACAAGGGAAGTCAGGCGTGCATAAAATTCAGGGCTTAAGCTCTGGTCATGTGCCGGGTATTTTACGTAGAGATCTGATTGATGAAATTATTACGGTTTCCAACGAAGATGCTGTTAGCTTTGCTCAAGATATCGCGTGTTTAGAAAGCTTGCCTGTTGGGATTTCTTCAGGTGCTGCATTAAATGCAGCGATGAAAGTAGGGCAACGTGCTGAGATGAAAGGTAAAAACATAGTAACTATTTTGGCGGATAATGCTGAGCGTTATTTTAGTACTGAGTTATTCGATTAACTTGGTTATTTGGCATTAGTTTGGATTAATTTGCATAATTTTTTGTACTATTTTTCTTTGCTATCACGTTTTGCTATCACGGTTCGGCTTAGCGGATTTATTCCAGAAATTATGGCAGTGCTTTGTTCATTCAGGTAGGGTAGCAATCAGTTAACGTTTACTGAGTTGTTAGAAATGAAAAGTGTTAAAAAGTGGTGGCAAACCGATTGCGCTTTTTGCCGTAAAGCGAGGTTGTTATTCATCTGGCTTATACTAATGTTAATTGTAGATTTCTTTTTCTTTCAATTGATATTTTAGTGCCGTTAACTACTGTTACTTAGAGTAGTCGATGCCAAGGAGGTTAACATGGGTTCTGGTTTACGCTGGAGTGATTCGCTAGAAATAGCACTCGATTTAATTGAGCAACACGATGATGTCGATCCCTACAAAATACATTTTACTGATTTGCGTGAGTGGGTATTAGCGTTAGAGCGTTTTGATGATGATCCTGCCCATTGCGGTGAGCGAGTTTTGGAGGCAATTCAACTCGCTTGGATGGCTGAGGTAGATTAATACCAGCCCCACTAACCATATGAACACTTCGACTTGCTAAAATCACCCATTAGGTCGTTATTTATTTAATAATTAGAGCCACTAGTTATTAAAATAACTGTCTTGTACTTGGCTATTTTATCATGATGAAAAGTTGATTTTTCATCATGTGGCATTGAAATATCTTTTTTAAATCGATTAAACAACGATTCGTACAAATAACCAATCATTTTTAACAAAATCAGTCATTACCTAGCTTTGCAGCAAGGTTAATATCAACTATACTTTCTCGCATTCAATCTATATTCAATATTCATCAAACTTATAAGCAGTCAGTCTAATGCCCCAATCAAATCGTCCACTCTATATTCCATATGCCGGTCCTTCATTACTAGAAACGCCATTGTTAAACAAAGGTAGTGCTTTTACTAAAGAAGAGCGTAGTAGTTTTAACCTAGTTGGTTTATTACCACCACGATATGAAACGATTGACGAGCAAGTAGAGCGAGCTTATCGACAGTTCAGTTGCTTTAACACCAATATTAACAAGCACATCTATTTGCGTGCTATTCACGATAATAATGAGACGCTATTTTTCAAGTTAGTCCAAGACAACCTTGCTGAAATGATGCCAATTATCTACACCCCAACAGTGGGTGATGCTTGTGAGCAGTTCTCTGATATTTATCGTAGTTCGCGCGGTTTATTCATTTCATATGAAGATAGATTCAACATTGATGATATGTTGCGTAATGCCACTAAGCATAAAGTTAAGGTTATTGTTGTGACCGATGGTGAGCGAATTTTAGGCCTTGGCGACCAAGGTATTGGTGGTATGGGTATTCCAATTGGTAAGCTTTCACTTTATACCTCTTGTGGCGGAATTAGCCCTGCACATACGTTACCAGTAATGCTTGATGTTGGTACTAACAACCAAAAATTATTAGACGATCCTATGTACATGGGCGCGCGTCATAAGCGTATTGACCAAGACTCGTATGATGAGTTTGTCGAGCTATTTATCAGCGCGGTTAAACGTCGCTGGCCACACGTTATGTTGCAATTTGAAGATTTTGCACAACCTAACGCTATGCCTTTATTGCAAAAATACCGTGATAGAATTTGTTGTTTCAATGATGACATTCAAGGTACTGCGTCAGTGACCGTTGGTACACTGTTAGCTGCATGTCGCAGCAAAGGTGCTAAATTATCTGAGCAGCGCGTGGCCTTTGTTGGCGCAGGCTCTGCGGGTTGTGGTATTGCTGAGCAAATTATTAGCCAAATGGTGAGTGAAGGTATTTCAGCAGAGCAAGCGCGTAGCCAAGTATTTATGGTTGATCGCTTTGGTTTGTTAACTGATGGCATGGCTAACTTGCGTGATTTTCAGGAAAAACTAGTACAAACAACAGACGCTGTTGCTGATTGGGATATTAGTGGTGATTTTGCTTCATTACTCGAAGTGATGCACGGCGCTAAACCTGATATTCTTATTGGTGTTTCTGGTCAAGCTGGCTTATTTACTGAGCAAGTTATAACGGCGATGAAGTCGCATTGTGATATGCCAATTATCTTCCCGTTAAGTAATCCTTCTCGTCAAGTGGAAGCCACGCCAAATCAGGTGATTAACTGGACGCAAGGCGAAGTGATTATTGCTACCGGTAGTCCATTTGAGCCTGTTGAGTACCAAGGGAAAACCTTTCCAATAGCTCAGTGTAATAACAGCTACATATTCCCAGGCATTGGATTAGGCGTTATTGCAGCAAAAATTAGTCGCATAACTGATGATATGCTTCAAGTAGCCAGTGAGACTTTAGCGGCGGCTTCGCCGTTAGCAAATGAGGAGTCAGATGAGTTATTACCTCCGTTAACAGCAATCTCTCAACTAAGCCGTGATATTGCCTTTGCAATTGCAAAAGTGGCTTTTAAGCAAAACTTAGCGCTATCGATGAGTGATGAAGAGTTATTAGCTAAAATTGATAATACATTCTGGAACCCTGCGTACCGTCAATATCGTCGTACTAGTATTTAATTTTTCTGCTCGTTTATGATACAAAAAAGCCACCGATTCGGTGGCTTTGTTTTTTGTGCTTATCCGTTCAATTACAGATCTAAGATAAAGGTATTACTGGTTTCATTCAGGTCAAGTACGCCAAGACAGTTACCACTGCTTTGCTCAACAACCATCATTCTATCAGTAGCTACCCAGTTATCAGCTTCAAATAACGGGTTAGTTGCATCAAGTGTTGCATAGACAGTTGATGCAGCGGCACCTGTTTCATGGCTTATCCATTGAAGGTCTACCTTGGTTTCTGAGGTATTAACCACTTTAAACTCAGGTGCATAGGTAGAGGTTTCACGAGCATAAGGTACAGCAAGATCACATGAGCCCATTTCTGCGGTAGCTACTTCAGGCAGTTGTATTTCATTGACAGCATCTTTAACAAGCTCTTCATCTATTTCAAAGTTGTTATTTTCATCATTGAGTAAGGCAATACCAAGACAATTATCTGCAGTATCGGTAAGGACTACGCGATCGCCAACTTTCCAGTAAGTAGACTGCCAAGTATCACCTTGGGCGATGGTTTCATATGCGCCATCCCAAGAAGCACCGCTTGGTCGTAACCAATTAATACCCACTGGCGTATCTGTGGTATTGGTAATGGCTACACCAACCGCTGAAGTATCAGTTGAATAATGTGGTTCAGCTAAGGTACAGCTACCTATTGTGCCCTTACTTGGCCAGTGCGGTAAGTACGGCTCTTTGATTTCAACAAGTGCTATTTCTTCTGGTACATCAACACTACAATCAACGCCCGTACACGAAGTTAAATACGCACCAACAATGTCGCTATAATGTCTATAAGCGCCAACGGTGACAAAGTAAGTTCCCGCAGTAGGGTTAGCTATAGTACAGCTTTCATTATTCCCTTCGTTTTCAGCGCTACAAGTAAATGTATCGTCTAAAGAAGGGTGTATTGCCGAACCATAATTTACCCACAAGTCAACATCATTCGAGCCTTGCTGTGTGGCGAAAGTTACTGAATCAGTGCCTTCAGGAACTTCTACTGAATATAACCAACCGCCATGACCGTTAATGGCTTGATACTGGCCTAACTCCAATGATTGAACACCAGCAGTATATTGCTCAGTTAAGCTAGTACCGCTATACCATGCTTGAAAGTCAGCTTGGTAGGTTTGTGCGATTTCTGGCAAACTTGCTTGCAGTGCATCCCACTCACCAGCACGCATTTGAACTAACATACTGTTGATAACTTCAGGTTGCTCTTCAATTAAAAAGGCTACCGCTAATTGTCCCCAGTCATATACATTGGCATCTTGGTCAAAAATTTCAGCTAGGGTAAATTGCTCATCTGAGTTAGCAATTTCAATACGACGGTACGGACTGTTATAAAAAGTACTAGCATATTCTGCCAGGCCTTCAGACCACCAACCATTCTCAGGAATATAGTTGCCTTCTTTATTAAAGCGGCCATCTAACGCGTGCATGTATTCATGTTGTAATGAACGAATAACCGGGAAGCCGCCTGTCCACTCAAGACTGTTGAAAGTGAGTATGTCTGATCTGTGACTCCACTTACTTGCTTCACTTTCAAGGTAAATGCCTGAGTCATTATCGACATTAAATAAATGCTCTCCCCAAGCAACATGATTGGATAGACTTGAGAAAATATGGATATTGGTAATTTCGTTTAAATCACCTTCTACCGGTAGGCCAAATTCTGGAGCAATGGTGTTATCTAATACCGCATCAAATTGTGTTTTAGCTTGCGCTAAGTCTGCACAAGCTTGGGTGAGTTCATCTTCACTCATCTCTTGTGCACGGATACGAACTGGCACATCACTACACAGTTTATTGCCTTTAAATATTTCAGTACTGGCATAAAGTGAAGCATCAGTTACCGCGCTTCCTTCAAAAGTATCAATTAAAATATGGTAACGACCCGCTAACGGTTTATCGATGATACATGTTTCGTTGTTATGTTCAGACTTGAATGAAAAACAATCAAAACTACCATTTTCACCAGCAGATGCTTCGCCCTCATATTTTACATACAGATCGGGATCACCAAGTGATTCCCCAGCATCGCCACTAAATAAATTGATGACGAGTGTTTCAGCATCTTCTGGTAAGTCGACAACGTACTTAACTGGCGAAGAGGTTGAAATATTAGGCATTATTTCTTCTAAAGTAATGGCGGTAGGTTCAACGATTGGCACTTCAGGGATCGTTACCACAGGATCTTCAACAACTACTTTATCATCACTGCCTCCACAACCAGAAAGGGCAAGTACAATCGCCGTACTTAGTGTTAGTTTTTTAAATGACATAGATTTACTCCAGATTATTTACACAGCCCTAGTCGCCAGTCTATTTAGTCATACTAAATAAAGTTCACGAATTAGCTTGGTGTAGGTTTATTATTATACTATTAATGTATACTGGATATTGTATGCAATGCAACTAGTATATAAAACTACTAGCTTGCTTGATAAAGTGTTTTGTCTTGTTAGAGTCGATTCTATAAGAGGATGAGTGCTTTTGATTGGATGATTTTTTGTGATGTATGAAAGTAAAAAGTTAGCTTTAATCTAGTTAGAGAATAGCTTTTTACTGCAAGATTAAGGGGAAATGAGTTAAGTGCTCCTTGGCATTAATTTATGAATCGAGAGATCGACTAAATATAGTTAAACATTAAGCTGTCATATAACAGCAGTACAATAAAACCCTTAGGATGAATATGATTAGTTTTTTCTAAGGCTTTCGTCTATAATGCGCACAAATTTTTTGCCGTTTAATGAATGGCTAAATAAATATTTAAATTTTTAACTTAACTTACATTAAATTATAAGGGCTTATCATGGCTATCGAACGTACTTTTTCTATCGTAAAACCAGATGCAGTTGCTAAAAACTTTATCGGTCAAATCTACAACCGTTTTGAAACTGCTGGTTTAAAAATCGTTGCTTCTAAAATGATTCACTTAAGCCAAGAAAAAGCTGAAGGTTTCTATGCAGAACACAGCGAACGTCCTTTCTTCGGCGCTTTAGTTGAATTCATGACTTCAGGTCCAGTAATGGTTCAAGTATTAGAAGGCGAAAACGCTGTTCTTAAAAACCGTGAAATCATGGGTGCTACTAACCCAGCTGAAGCATTAGCAGGTACTATCCGTGCTGATCTTGCTGATTCAATTGACGAGAATGCTGCTCACGGTTCTGACGCTTTAGAATCTGCTGCACGTGAAATTGCTTACTTCTTCTCAGACGAAGAGATTTGCCCACGTACTCGTTAATTTCATTTTGATCGCGCTAATCACCTTATTATCGGCGTTGCAAGTGCTCACGTAGTAAACTACGCTCCGCGCTAGCGCCTTGCTAATTAAGTGATTATCTGCGCTTAAAAAGAAATTAATTTGAAAGGATTTTACTGGTTTTCAGTAAAATCCTTTTGTTATTTTTAACGGATGGTAAATCTGTTAAAGAAACATTAGTTAAATTGCGATTGTTGCTTGAAAAGTGTACAATTCGCGCCTTGTTTTTTTAGACTGCTTTTCGGGTAGTTTAATTTTTGTTATTGAGAGTTTGTTGTATGAATGACGTGACCAGTAAAGTAAATCTACTAAATTTTGATCATAAAAGTATGCGTGAATACTTTGAATCTATTGGTGAAAAACCGTTTAGAGCGGATCAAATGATGAAGTGGATTTATCACTTTGGTTATAGTGATTTTGAACAAATGACAAACCTTAACAAGAAGTTACGTGAAAAACTTCAGCGCAATTGTGAAATTACTGCACCTGAAATCTCTGAAAAGCAAGTGTCAGAAGATGGCACGATTAAATATGCACTAAAGCTTGAAGGTGGCCAAGAAGTTGAAACTGTTTGGATACCTGAAAATGACAGAGCGACTTTGTGTGTATCTTCACAAGTTGGTTGTGCACTAGAATGTACTTTCTGTGCTACGGCACAACAAGGCTTCAATCGCAATTTATCTATGGCTGAAATTATTGGCCAAGTATGGCGTGTTGCCAATGATATTGGTGCTACGCGTATTGCAGGAACCCGCCCAATTACCAATATCGTAATGATGGGCATGGGCGAGCCGCTATTAAATATGAAAAACCTCATACCAGCACTTGATACTATGTTGAACGATTTAGGTTATGGCTTGTCCAAACGTCGAGTTACGGTAAGTACCTCTGGTGTTGTGCCAGCATTAGATATGCTGAAAGAAAAAATAGATTGTGCGTTAGCAATCTCTATACATGCGCCAAATAATAAGTTGCGTGATGAGCTAGTGCCTATTAATAAAAAATATCCATTAGAAGACTTTCTTGCAGCAGCAGGACGTTATATCGACGGCTCTAAAGCGAATAAACAAGCTACCATTGAATATGTCATGCTTGATCACGTTAACGATAGCACTGACCAAGCACATGAATTAGCACATGCGTTAAAAGACTTACCAAGTAAAATTAACTTGATCCCTTTTAACCCATATCCAGGCTCACCGTACAAACGTTCAAGTAACTCACGTATTGATCGTTTCGATAAAGTATTACAAAGCTATGGCTTAACAGTTATCACAAGGCGTACTCGTGGTGACGATATTGATGCGGCTTGCGGGCAATTAGCCGGTGATGTTCTTGATAGAACTAAACGTACTGGCTTTAATGCGGCACGAAATGCCGAAATAAGTTCATTGAAAGATCAGGCTAAAACTGAGACTATCTCTATAAAATCAGTGTAATCAATAATGTACTGTTTTTTAGTGCTAAAATAACAATAAGAGGCGGTTAACGCATTGCATATCATGGATAAAGCTATGGCTAAATATATTTTCCCAACACTTTTAACGACTTTCTCTTTGTCGTTATTAAGTGGTTGTGTTACCCAGAGTTATGAAAATAATGAGCCAATTGTTAAAACCCAAGCGAATCGCGATGAAATGGCTGCAACTCGTGTCTCTCTAGGACTGGGTTACCTAAAAATGGGTGACATGTCTCAAGCCAAACTAAACCTTGAAAAAGCCAAAAGATTCTCGCCTAATTTAGTGCAAGTGCATGCCGCTTTTGCTCACTATTATGAAACGGTAGGTGAAGAGACTTTAGCCGTTGACTCATTCGAGCAGGCATTAACAATAAAAGCAGATAGTGCAGATACTTTAAATAACTACGGTGTTTTCTTATGTCGCCAAGGCAAGGTTGAAGCAGCAGAAGCGCAGTTTTTAAAGGCAATAGCGGTACCGAGCTACTTGTTAGTATCACAAAGTTATGAAAATTTAGCCTCATGTTATCTTCAGAATGATAACTTTGAAAAAGCTGAAATGTATTTAGATAAAGCTATTTCTCATAGTCCCAATAGAACGGCAACCTTATTACAAATGGTGCGCTTACAATATGCTATGGGTGACTATAAAGAGGGTAAGCGTTATCTACAACGTTTTGAGCGTAACACTCAACGTTTTACCGCCGACTCTTTAGCGTTAGCTTACAAACTATATTGGAAGCTAGGTCAGCGACGTACGGCAAGTAATTATGCCAATATGCTGGTGAAAATGTACCCGCAGTCGTGGGAAGGCAAGCAATACTTACTCAATGAATTAGAGTTTATTGAAGCTGATAACTTAGCAAGAAAGTACCAAACGACTCAGAAAGAAAGTAACCGTTTATCAACACCTAGCAGTAACAAGCGTGTGGTGAAGTTATCTCCTAAGAAATCGTCTAACTCATCTTTCACTAGCAGCAATAAAGCAGATGTCAGTCCAATCTCTGTGACTAAGCAAAGAACTAGTCTACCTAAAGGTGAGTCGATAACAGCGGCTACAACTTCAGCAGCAACCTTAGGTGGCAGTGCTATTCAAACCACGGCGTCTGTTGGCTCTTCTGCAGCACTAGTTGGTGCGGCAGCCGTTGGTGCTAGTGTAGTTAGTCAAGATAATGCGGTTAGTAAAGATAGCGCAGTTAGTAAAGATAGTACTGTTAACAAAGATAGTATGGCTAGCCCAGAGAGTGCTAGCGATAATGTGGTGCAAGTTAGCACGGAAAGTAGCGCTACTCAGCTAAACAGCTCTACACCGGTTGAGACAACAGAAAAAGAGGTGACTCAAGCGCTTGTTAGCACTAGCGAGCCAACTTCAACCCAACCTGTACCTGCTAAACGTGACGCGCCATTACCTGAAGCTTTACCGGCTCCTGTACCTGTGGAAGTAGAACCGGCAGAAACCGTGATGGTCGCTAAAGAAGACAGTGCCACTAAAGAAGTTGTAGATAACACTAATGCTACACCAGTACCTGTTGAAGAAGTAGCTAAAGAGTCGACTGATGTTGTTGAGCCTGAAGCTGAGCCTGAAACGGAAAGCGTCACTGAGGTCAATGATGAACCAACGCTTCATACCGTGTCACCGGGTGAGAACCTTTACAATATTTCTGTCAAATATAACGTTAAGTTAAAGGCGTTACGTAAGTGGAATAATATTTCTGAAAAAAATAATATCCGTATCGGCGATAAGCTCTACGTGGTAGATCCCCAAACAGTGAAAAATATTAATGAATAACGAAGCAAGACCTGCACAGAATGCGGGTGATGAGATAAACAGTGACGTAAATGAAGACGTGACTGAGTTAAGTGAAGATATTGAAGTAGTAAGTCCTGGTGCTATGTTACGAGATGCGCGTTTAGTGTTATCTTTGTCACAAGAACACATTGCCAGTAAATTAAATTTCAAAGTAAGTTTGGTTAAAAATATTGAGGACGATATTTTTGATCCTGCCATGCCTACCACATTTAATCGCGGTTATTTAGCGAATTACGCAAAACTGGTTGCTGTTGATGTTGAAGATATTTTAGCTAGCTATGATGCTCTAGATGCTGCGAGTATTCAGCGCAGTGAAATGTTAAGCTTTTCTAGAGAAACAGCAAAGCAAGCAGAGCACAGTCGAGTGATGTGGTTGAGTTACTTTATTGTCGCGGTTTTAATTGGTTTAACTGTTTTATGGTGGCAGCAAGAAAGTAACCAGCAAGCAGGTGTGGTTGATGACTCGTCAGCTTCTTTAAGTACTTCAGCACAAAGTAATGAATTAGCTACGCCAGTAGAGCAAGAGCCAAGTGGTTCAGTGAATAGCTCACAAGTTTCTGATTCAGCTCAAGCAAGTAATGAAAACCTACAAGCGCAAGATGCCGCGGTTATCGAGCAAGTCGTCGTTGCCAATGATACTGCAACACCTGATACAGTAGCATCTGATAATAATGCCACTGACATTAGTGCTGCTGAGAAAAATCAAGCAGAAACGCCTGAAGTGAGCACTGCAGTATTTACTTTTAGTGGGGATTGCTGGGTAAATATTTTCGATGCTACCGGTGAACGTATTGCCTGGGGTGTTAAAAAAGCAGGTTATGTGATGACTATTCAAGGCAAAGCACCGCTTAAAATTACGGTCGGTAAGCCAGAGTTAACCAGTATTGTGTTCAATGGCCAAACGGTAGATATGTCGGCATTTAATGTTGGTAATATCGCTAAGTTTAATTTGCCAATCATTGCTCAGTAAAGTTTAAGTTAGTTTAATAGCATTTAAATAAAGATAAATTATGTTTAAAGAATCTCCAATTATTCGTCGTAAATCTCGTCAAATTATGGTCGGCAACGTACCCGTTGGTGGCGATGCACCGATTACTGTGCAGTCAATGACAAATACATTAACCACAGATGTTGCGGCAACCGTTGCCCAAATTAAGTCTTTAGAGGCTGTTGGCGCTGACATTGTGCGAGTAAGCGTACCAACAATGGACGCCGCCGAAGCTTTTCGAGAAATTAAAAAGCAAGTTAACGTGCCACTTGTCACTGATATTCACTTTGATTATCGCATTGCACTCAAAGTAGCTGAGTATGGCGCTGATTGTTTACGCATTAACCCAGGCAATATAGGTCGAGAAGATCGTGTACGTAGTGTGGTTGAATGTGCGCGTGATATGAATATTCCTATTCGAATTGGTGTTAATGGCGGTTCGTTAGAAAAAGATATTCAAGAGAAATTTACTGAGCCAACGCCTGAAGCTTTGCTAGAATCGGCGATGCGACATGTTGATATTCTTGACCGTTTGAATTTCGATCAGTTTAAAGTCAGTGTTAAAGCTTCCGATGTTTTCCTAGCGGTAGAGTCTTACCGTTTACTGGCCAAACAAATTGATAACCCATTGCATTTAGGTATTACTGAGGCCGGCGGTTTACGCTCTGGTGCGGTTAAATCGTCGGTTGGTTTAGGTATGTTATTGTCTGAAGGCATTGGTGATACCTTGCGTGTTTCTTTGGCAGCGGATCCTGTTGAAGAAATTAAAGTGGGCTTTGATATTTTGAAGTCACTTAAACTACGCAGCCGAGGTATTAATTTAATTGCTTGTCCAAGTTGTTCACGCCAAGAGTTTGATGTGGTTTCAACTGTTAATGCCTTAGAACAACGCATTGAAGACATTATGACGCCAATGGATGTTTCAATTATTGGTTGTATTGTTAATGGCCCAGGTGAAGCAATGGTTTCTGATCTTGGCTTAACCGGCAGTAGCAAAAAAAGTGGCTTCTATCTGGATGGTGTTCGCCAAAAAGAACGTTTTGATAATAACGATTTGGTTGACCAACTTGAGCAACGTATCCGTGCCAAAGCGCATTCAATGAGTGAACGCTTAGATGAAAAAAATAGAATTGATATTAAAACTGAAGATTAACCAGTAATAAGATATCAATGGCAGGCGCACTTACCCTAAAGCTAAATTTACCGTGGTTTATTCACTAAGCAATATTAGGTATACTGCGCGCTGCGTAAATTTAACACAAAATTATAATACTAAGTCGATTCATCACTAATCGCTTAGTGAAAAGATATGAAAGAGAGAACCCTCCGTGGCTAAACAAAAGGCTCTACAAGCAATTCGCGGCATGAATGATTGCCTCCCAAGTGAAACAAACATTTGGCAAATGGTTGAAGGCGTATTACGCCGCGTTGCCAGTAATTATGGCTTTGCTGAAATTCGCATGCCGATTGTTGAGTCAACAGCACTTTTTAAACGCGGTATTGGTGAAGTAACCGATATCGTTGAAAAAGAAATGTACACGTTTGATGATTTAAACGGTGATAGCTTAACCTTGCGTCCAGAAGGCACGGCGAGTTGTGTTCGTGCAGGTAACCAACACGGGTTACTTTACAACCAAGAACAACGTCTTTGGTATATGGGACCAATGTTTCGTCATGAGAGACCGCAAAAAGGTCGTTATCGTCAATTCCATCAATTCGGCCTAGAAGCCTTTGGTGTAGCGACTCCTGATATTGATGCTGAAATTATTTTACTCACCGCACGATTATGGCGGGAACTTGGCATCAATGAATTTGTCACACTAGAGTTGAATTCATTAGGCTCTAATGAAGAACGAGCAAATTACCGAGAAGCATTAATTGCTTACTTGGTTGAACATGAGTCGTTACTTGACGAAGATTCAAAGCGTAGAATGCATACTAATCCGCTGAGAGTCTTAGACAGTAAAAACCCACAAGTTCAAGAAGCTTTAGTTAACGCACCTAAGTTATCTGATCATTTTGGTGAAGAAACTCAAGCGCATTTTGATACCTTATGTGCACGTTTAGACGCTGCGGATATTAAATATGTGTTGAATGAACGTTTAGTTCGCGGCTTAGATTATTATAACCGTACTGTATTTGAATGGGTAACAGACAGTTTAGGCGCACAAGGTACTATCTGTGCCGGTGGTCGTTATGATGGTCTAGTTGAACAACTTGGCGGTAAAGCGACACCAGCATTTGGTTTTGCTTTGGGCATTGAGCGTTTAGTGTTAATGCTAACAGAGTTAGAAAAAGTAACGGATATTCGTGGGCAAGTTGATGCCTATGTCGTTATCTTAGGTGATGATGCGCAAGTTGCTGCTAACAAACTCGCTGAGCAATGGCGTGACCAAGTTACGGATATTCGTTTGCAGTGTCACTGTGGTGGTGGCAATATGAAAAAACAATTAAAGCGTGCTGATAAATCAGGTGCTCAAGTTGCCTTAATACTTGGCGACAATGAAATAACGGAGCAGAAGGTAATGGTTAAATACCTTCGCGGCCAACAAGAACAACAAAGCTTGGATTTTTCACAAATCCCAAGTTTACTAACAGATTTAATTAAAGGATAAAGTAGTGGAAGTTTATCAAACAGAAGAACAACAAGTAGAAGCAATTAAAGGTTACTGGGCACAAAATGGTAATACCATTATTGCGGGGATTGCCTTAGGTTTTGCCGGTTTTATTGGTTTTAACCTTTATCAAGATAATCAGCTAGAGCAAGAGTTAGCGGTTTCTGATAGTTACCAAACATTAATTGAGCAAAGCACTAAAGATGCCGAAGCTTTTACCGAAAATGGTGAAAAGTTTATCAGTGAAAACGGCAGCAATAGCTATGTTGCCCTTACAGCACTAGCATTAGCCAAAGAAGCTGCTACGCATAAAGACTGGCCACAAGTGCAAAAGCAATTAACCAAGGCGCTTGAAACAGCACCTACCGAAGGTATTAAAGCCATTGCTAGCTTACGTTTAGCACGTGTACAAGTTCAGCTTGAGCAATACACTGAAGCATTAGCAACACTAAATGGTAACCTACCTGAGTCGTTTACCGCTGCTATTGAAGAAATCAAGGGTGATGCCTACTTACAACAAGGTAAAGTTGACCTTGCACGTAATGCATACCAAGCGGCTATTGCTGCCGATGGTATGGCGACTAGCCCAAGCTTACAAATTAAACTAGATGATTTGGCACAAGTTAGCGCTTTGCCGGTTAGTTCTGAAGTTGCTCCAACAGATAAAAACTAGAAATTTTTCTGTGCAATGCGTTTAATTTGTTAACAAGGCAATCTATGCGATATTTTTATAAAAATGTGGTTAATGGTTTAAATACCAAAAAAGTACTGGCCATTATCTTACTATCATCAAGCTTATTTGCTTGTTCTTCTAATGATGATGAAGATCCCGCAACTAAGGTTGCAGAGCTGACTGAGTTAGAAAATGCTTTTGACGTTGAAGTTAAGTGGGATAGCAGTGTTGGCGGAGGCGTTAGTGATTACTTTTCACGTATAAAACCTATCGTCGCTTACAATAAAGTTTATAGTGCAAGCCGCATGGGTGATGTTGTTGCTTTTGATAAAGAAAGTGGCAAAAAAGTATGGCAAGCAGACTTAAGTGATATCGAAGATAAGCGCAGCTTTTGGGATAGCCGTATTTCAGCGTTAGTTGCTGGTGGTCCAATTGCTGGTCTGAATAAGGTGTTTTTAGGCACGGAAAATGGTGAAATCTTTGCCTTAGACGCTGAAACAGGTGAGCTTGTATGGCAAGCCAAGATTAAAGGTGAAGTTATTACTGCACCTGCTATTGATTCTGGCATTTTAGTGGTTAACTCTGCTTCAGGAATTCTTAAAGCTTTTAATGCCGAAACAGGTGAAGAGCTGTGGAAAGCTGAACAAGATGTCCCAGCGTTAACCTTACGTGGTATCAGTACACCGGTAATTGCCTCTGGTGGCGTTATCGTTGGCTCAGGTAAAGGCGAAGTTGGCGTATATATTTTAGAAAAAGGTCAACAAGGCTGGACTACTGAAGTCGGTGAAGCAACTGGTTCAACAGAATTACAACGTGTAATTGATGTTGACTCTGCTCCTGTTATTTTTGGTGATAAAGTTTATGCGATTTCTGCACGCGGTAATTTAGTTGCTATCGAATTAAAGTCAGGAAGGATTTTATGGAAGCGTCAGTACTCTTCATATAGACAAATCGCCGTTCATCGTAATGATATTTTTATCACTAACACCAGTGGTCATATCTACGCACTAAATCGCGTAAACGGTATTGAGCGTTGGAGTAACTTAGATTTATCAAATCGAGGTGTGACCGGTCCTGCCGTTGTTGATAAATATATAGTGGTTGGTGACTTTGAAGGGTATTTACACTGGTTAGATCAAGAGACCGGTGAAATTGTTTCTCGCTATGAGTTAGACAGTAGTGGAATACACTCTACACCTACCGTGGTTGATGATGTTATCTATAGCCAATCTCGCGATGGCGATATCGAAGTTATCATTACTCCGAAAATTATAAGTGCGGCTCAATAGTTTGCACTGTTTTTAGCTGCTTCTTTTTATTAAAAAGCGTCTAAAATTAATAACGGCTCCTATGCAAAGTGCATTAGGAGCCGTTGCTTGTTTTTAGCAGTATCAATTTTTATAAGTTGCCGTTACGTTAACTTATTCATGATATGTAGTTTTTATTAGTTTGAAAGTCATGCATTACTCGCTTGCATGATGAATTTTTTGAGGTGCTCATGCTCCCTGTAGTTGCTCTAGTTGGTCGTCCTAATGTTGGAAAATCAACGTTATTTAATCGTTTAACCCGTAGTCGAGATGCACTTGTTGCCGATTACCCAGGTTTAACTCGTGATCGTCAATATGGACAAGCGGAAGTAGAAGAACATCCGTTTATTGTTATCGATACTGGTGGTATTAATGGTGATGAGCAAGGCATCGACTTATTGATGGCTGAGCAATCGTTAATGGCGGTTGATGAAGCAGATGCAATCCTTTTCTTAGTGGATGCTAGAGATGGCCTTACTGCCGCGGATCATGGTATCGCTGATTACTTACGTAAGCAGAATAAAAAAGTCTTCTTAGTTGCCAATAAAATTGATGGTATAGATGGTGACTCTGCCGTTGCTGAATTTTATTCATTAGGTTTAGGTGAGCATGTTCATCAAATAGCTGCTGCGCATGGTCGTGGTGTTACCCAACTATTAACATTAGCACTAACACCTCATATTGAAGCGTTAGCCAATCCTCAGCCGACTGCTGAAGCCGGTGAAAATGATGAATTTTCTGAAGACTTTGACAGTGAGCTTTCTGAAGAGCAACTTGCTAAGCAGCTAGATGAAGCACCACAAGAAAATGATAAAATAAAACTCGCTATTATTGGTCGTCCTAATGTGGGTAAGTCAACACTGACTAACCGTATTTTAGGGGAAGAGCGAGTCGTTGTTTATGATATGCCAGGTACAACACGTGATAGTGTTTATATTCCGATGGAGCGTAATGGTCGTGAATATACTTTAATCGATACCGCAGGTATTCGTCGTCGCAAAAACGTCACTGATGTGGTTGAGAAATACTCTGTTATTAAAACCCTAAGAGCGATTGAAGATGCTAACGTTTGTTTACTTATCATTGATGCCCAAGAAGGTATTAGTGATCAAGACTTAAGCTTACTTGGCTTTATCCTTGAAGCCGGTCGTTCACTGGTCTTAGCGGTTAATAAGTGGGATGGTCTAGAAGAGCATGAGAAAGATCGAATTAAGACTGAGTTAGATAGACGCTTAGGCTTTATTGATTTTGCACGTATTCACTTTATCTCGGCATTACATGGCACCGGTGTAGGTCACTTATACGAATCTGTAGAAGAAGCATTTGTTTCGGCAACTAAGCGTATTTCTACGGCGATGGTAACGAAGATTTTAGATATGGCTGCTTTTGATCACCAGCCGCCAATGTACCAAGGGCGTCGCATTAAACTTAAGTATGCGCATGCCGGTGGTTATAACCCACCAATTATCATTATTCACGGTAACTTGGCTAAGAAATTACCGATGTCTTATAAGCGTTACTTAATGAACTACTACCGTAAGTCTTTAAAGATGATGGGTACACCGATACGTATCCAATTTAGAGAAACATCAAACCCATTTGCTGGTAAGAAAAAACTTACTTATACCGAGCAAAAGAAAATCGCCAGAGCAACTCAAGGTTACAAAAAAGATTAAGCTTTTTCGCAACTTGCCAACAGGCGGCAAGTTGCAATCTTTGCTTTATTTGACTAAGGTAACAAGCATGAATAACGTTTTGAAAATAGAATTTCATGACTGATAAACCCATTGTAATTGATACCGCTAATCCTCCCTCTCGCAGTCTTGCTTTCTTAAAAGCAGGTGCGCCAATTACCATTGATATTTCAACACCCGCCGGACAAAAAAGAAAATTTAGAACCTATTATATTGGCCACCTACCTAAAAAGTATGTGCTGATTGAATTTCCTGAAGCCTCAAAGTTAGGTAACTTTTCTCAGTACATTGGACAAGGGACTGTGATCACCGTTAGGGGCTTAATAGAAGGGAGAGACGGCGCCGCCGTTGCTTTTGTTAGTAACGTTAGGCAAACCTTGCAAATTCCGTCACGAATCATGGTACTGGATATACCTAACACGGTTACCTTTCAACAACTACGCTCTTCAGTTCGCATTGACACTCACCTACCAGTAAAAGTAAAAATAGACGAGGTCTATTGGCAAGCGAATGTTAGCAACTTATCAATTGATGGTGGGCAATTAGATATTATTAATGGCGAGAAGTTAGTCTTAGCTGAAGATAAAGGTATTGAATTAGTTGTAGAGCAAGAGGAAGGCGAAAGCAGCATTAAACTCAATGCAACCATTTGCAATATTAAGCAGCAAATTGATGGCGTGTCTTTTGGCGTTAAATTCAATCAAGTCAATAAAAAGCAAGTAATTGAAATTTTATATGAAGCACTCGCTCAACAATAGACTGCTGGTTATTAAGCTTTATCATCATTAAGTATTATCAGTCAGTGTTATCACTCAGTACTTTCAACCTAACGTCATTGAAAAGCGAGTTAAACACACACTATCTCTACATTCCACGATATTTTCGTTCACACTACTTTTCATTGACACAACTTTTTGATTTACACTACTTCTGCATTAATCTTACCATCAGATAACTGTATAGAAATTTCATCTCCTACCTGAACTTGTGCAACTTTCGTTAGCAATTGATGCTCTTTATTACGGGTAACGCTGTAACCTCTGGAAATGGTTGCCAATGGACTGACAATTTGAAGTTGCTCAACTAAATGGCCAAAGTTTTCACCTTTGTGCTGCAAGGTCTTTTGCATCGCTTGCGCTATTCTCTGGCTGTTTTGTTCGACTTGTTGTTGATGATTATGGATCACTTTGCTGGGTGATTGTTGTAATAGTCGTTGTGATAATTGCTGAGGTTTATGCCTAACTTGCATGATGTTTCGTTGCATTGCTTGCTTTAAGCGGATGGTCAATTCGTCTGATTTTTGTTGTTGTATTTGTAATTGCTGCTCGGGATGAACTTGCGATAAACGATGTTGTAAATAACTTTTCTCATTGGTTAAATGTAATAACTTACCGCGCAATGAATTGAGTAAACGTTTTTTAAGTGAAGTTATGTTATTAAGTAGGTCCGTGGTGTCATTTGAGACCAATTCTGCAGCCGCTGATGGTGTTGGGGCGCGTAAATCCGCTGCATAATCACTTAAGGTTGTATCTACTTCGTGACCTACTGCGCTAATGACAGGTAAGTCACTTTGATAAATAGCTTGCACGACACTTTCTTCATTAAATGGCCATAAGTCTTCTAAAGAGCCACCACCACGACCGACAATTAACACATCACATTCTTTGCGGTAATTAGCACTTTGTATTGCATGACAGATATCTCCTTGGGCATATTCACCTTGCACCAAAGCGGGATAGATAATTGCTTTAATATTAGGATTGCGTCGTTTGAGCACAGTGAGAATATCTTTTACTGCGGCACCTGTTGGCGAGGTGACAATTCCGACAGTTGAAATATGTTCCGGCAATGGCTTTTTATCGGCTAAATCAAAAATGCCCTGAGCATTGAGTTTTTGTTTAAGCTGCTCGTATTGCTGGCGTAAAAGACCCGTTCCAGCATCTTCCATATGTTCAATTATCAGTTGGAAATCACCACGAGGCTCATACAAGGATACTTTTGCGCGAACCAACACCTGCTGACCATTTGCCGGGAGCGAACCGGTTGTTAACCTAACTCTGCGATTACTACCTTTGAACATCGCACACTTTACTTGAGACTTGGCATCTTTTAGTGATAAATACCAGTGTCCCGAACCGGCGGCGATGAAGTTAGATATTTCACCGGTTAACCAAACAGTATTGAGTTCACTCTCAAGGATAAAGCGGACTTTTCTGGTTAGTTCACTAATTTGTAATATATGCTGATGGCTCATAACGTGTTGCAATCTGCCTTGCCGTAATTTTGCCAACTAGTATATCAAGACTGCCATTGAATACATCGTTGTTAAGAAATATTTTGACCGACTTTTTTAAAAGTAATCACTTTTATTTATTGTATATAGTGGTATTTTTGTTGACACAACTGTCAAAAATAAAGTTTTTTTGGCTAAATTCAAATTTAATTCTATAAAATGGCAAGGTTTTTGTATTATTTATGAAGAGCTTGATAAAAGTTAATAAAAATAGGTTTACCTAAAACAAGAAAACGGTTAAAATTCTGCCGCAATATTCACTCCCTAACCAACCTTTTTAGAGAGATGTTGCGATGCTAAGAATTGCCCAAGAAGCTTTAACTTTTGATGATGTATTACTTGTACCTGCCCATTCAAAAGTTCTCCCACACACGGCTGATTTAAAAACTAAATTAACCCGTAAAATTGACTTAAATGTACCAATGATTTCTGCGTCTATGGACACAGTAACCGAAGCGCGTCTAGCGATTACGTTAGCGCAAGAAGGTGGTTTAGGTTTTATTCATAAAAACATGACCATTGCAGAACAAGCTAAAAATGTTTCTCAAGTAAAGAAATATGAAAGTGGTATTGTTTCTGATCCGGTAACCGTTAGTAGTGATTTTACTATTGAACAAGTTATGCACAAAGCGGATGACTTAGGTTTCTCTGGTTTTCCTGTTGTAGATAACAGCGCTAACTTGGTTGGGATCATCACCGGTCGTGATTTACGCTTCGAGACAGATTTAACTAAATCTGTTTCTTCACTGATGACTAAAAAAGAAGATTTAGTGACAGTAAAAGAAGGCGCAGCACGCGAAGAAATTTTAGGTTTAATGCACAGCAACCGCATTGAGAAAATTCTTGTCGTTGACGATGCTTTTAAACTGGTAGGTTTAATTACTGCAAAAGATTATCAAAAAGCTGAAAACAAGCCTAATGCGTGTAAAGACGAATTAGGTCGCTTACGTGTTGGCGCCGCCGTTGGTGTTGGCGCGGGTACAGACGAGCGTATCGATGCGCTAGTTGGTGCAGGTGTTGATGTTTTATTAATTGATACTTCACATGGTCATTCACAAGGTGTTATTGACCGTGTTAGTGAGACTCGTCAAAAGTATCCTGATTTACAAATTGTTGCCGGTAATGTTGCTACAGGTGCAGGTGCAAAAGCATTAGCTGATGTTGGTGTTGATGCCGTTAAAGTTGGTATTGGCCCAGGTTCAATTTGTACTACACGTATTGTTACTGGTGTTGGTGTTCCACAGTTAACCGCTATTTCTAATGCTGTTGAAGCACTAAAAGGTACCGGTGTTCCTGTTATCGCTGATGGCGGTATTCGCTTCTCGGGTGATATCGCTAAAGCACTCGTTGCCGGCGCACACTGCGTTATGGTTGGTAGCATGTTAGCAGGTACAGAAGAGTCGCCAGGCGAAGTTGAGCTTTACCAAGGTCGTTACTACAAGTCATATCGTGGTATGGGCTCTTTAGGCGCGATGGATCAAAAAGAAGGTTCAAGCGATCGTTACTTCCAAAAAACAGATGGTGAAGCTGATAAGCTAGTACCAGAAGGTATTGAAGGTCGTGTTGCTTACAAAGGTCCTGTTGCTGCCATTATTCATCAGCAAATGGGTGGCTTACGTTCTTCTATGGGCTTGACTGGCTCAGCAACAATTGAAGAAATGCGTACTAAGCCAGAGTTTATGAAAATTACTTCGGCAGGTATGGGCGAATCACATGTACATGATGTAACCATCACCAAAGAAGCCCCTAACTATAGAATGGGATAAACTCGGTTGAGTTTTTTTAGCGCGATTTCGGCGTTGTTGGTACTCATTGACTAGCGTCAACTCCGTGCCTCCGCCTTGAACTAGCGCTAAAAAATTCTCAACTTGATGTTACTTAAAATGATAATAAGTAATGTCCATTGATATTATCGTCATTCCCGAAGTGCTTTGTCGGGAATCTAGTTTTATAACTATCGATAAAAGTAAAAAATTCAATCAGGCTGAGCAGGGATCTCACAAGAGAATGCTCGGCCTGTTTATATTTATATATCGCTCATTTAGAGCCCAAAAGTAGGAAAACAACCATGAGTAAAGACATTCATGATCACCGCATACTAATATTAGATTTTGGTTCACAATACACTCAACTTATCGCACGTCGCGTACGTGAGATAGGTGTTTACTGTGAGCTTTGGTCGTGGGACGTAACAGAAGAGCAAATTAAAGGCTTTAACCCAACAGGTATTATCCTTGCGGGTGGTCCAGAGTCAGTGACTGAAGAAAACTCACCTCGCGCACCAGAGTATGTTTACAATGCAGGCGTTCCGGTATTAGGCATTTGCTATGGCATGCAGACCATGTCTGAGCAACTTGGCGGTGGTGTACAAAGCTCTGAGCATAAAGAGTTTGGTTATGCGGCGGTTGAGTTAATTGCTCAATCTGCTTTATTCAACAAGGTTGAAGACAGCATTGGTGATAACGGTAATGCCTTACTTGATGTTTGGATGAGCCACGGCGATAAAGTTTCCGCGATTCCGTCCGATTTCGTTACGGTTGCACAAACACCAAGTTGTGAATTTGCAGCAATGGCTAACGAAGACAAGAAATTCTACGGCGTGCAGTTCCACCCAGAAGTGACTCACACTAAGCAAGGTTTACGTATTTTAGAAAACTTTGTTGTTGATATTTGTCAGTGTGAAAAACTTTGGACTTCAGCGTCAATTATTGACGATGCGGTTGCTAAAATGAAAGAGCAAATAGGTGACGACGAAGTTATCCTAGGTCTTTCAGGTGGTGTCGATTCATCTGTTGTTGCTATGTTATTGCAACGTGCCATTGGTGATAAGCTAACATGTGTATTTGTTGATAACGGTTTACTTCGTTTAAACGAAGGCCAGCAAGTAATGGAAATGTTTGGCGACCATTTTGGTTTAAATATCATTAAAATTGATGCTGAAGATCGATTCTTAGATCGATTAGCGGGTGAAGATGAGCCTGAAGCAAAACGTAAAATAATTGGTAATGTATTTATTGATGTTTTTGAAGAAGAATCAAATAAATTAAAAAATGCTAAATGGTTAGCGCAAGGTACGATTTACCCAGACGTGATTGAATCAGCTGCTTCTGCCACAGGTAAAGCACATGTAATTAAGTCTCATCATAACGTTGGTGGCTTACCAGATTACATGAAGTTAGGCTTAGTTGAGCCATTACGTGAACTATTTAAAGATGAAGTACGTAAAATTGGTTTAGAGCTAGGTTTACCGTACGATATGCTTTACCGTCACCCGTTCCCGGGTCCTGGTCTAGGTGTACGTATTTTAGGTGAAGTGAAAAAAGAATATGCCGATTTATTACGTCGTGCTGATGCTATTTTCATTGAAGAATTACACAACCATGACTTATACACTAAAGTAAGCCAAGCATTTACTGTATTCTTACCAGTACGCTCTGTTGGCGTTATGGGTGATGCACGTAAATATGATTGGGTTGTATCTTTACGTTGTGTAGAAACTATTGATTTCATGACAGCACGTTGGTCACATTTACCTTATGATTTCTTAGGGTTGGTTTCTAACCGTATCATTAACGAAATTGATGGTATATCTCGCGTAGTTTACGATATCAGCGGAAAACCACCTGCGACTATCGAGTGGGAGTAACTTATTAAGTGATGTTTTAACTTGCTGTAATTCACAACTTCATCGTCAAACGTACTCACTGACTAGCGTCAGCTCCATGCGATTTCCTTGAATTAGCAAATTACACCGTCGTTTAAACAACACTTAAGCGCTTTTAATATAAACCTCATTGTTGAAAAACATTGGGGTTTTCTTTTTTAAAAAAACTTAGGAGTTCAAACTAGTTGAGAGTTTTAACAAAGCCGTAGAGCTTTTTATTTTTGAGCTTATGGCTATAAGTGATGAAATACAAAGTGAATACAATGAAGTTAAAATCTCAAATAGGACGAACGTAATTATGATGAAGATTGAAAGATTAGAAACAAAGCAAAGAATGAGTCGAATAGTTAAACACAACGGGACTATTTACTTATGTGGTCAAGTAGCGGCTGATGCGACTAAAGATATTACAGAACAAACCCAAACTATGCTTGATAAGGTTGATGCTTTATTAATCCAGGCTGGTAGCGATAGAGAGCATATCTTATCTGCCACTATCTATGTCAAAGACATGAGCTATTTCGCAGAAATGAATGCCGTATGGGATGCATGGGTGCCTGAAGGTCATGCTCCTGCTCGTGCTTGTGTTGCCGCTAAGATGGCGCGTGAAGCCTTATTAGTTGAAATATCAGTAGTTGCCGCTGAGAAATAACGACAATGGCGCAAACTTAACCGATCCTCTTAATTGAAAGGAGTTGGTGTTAAAGATAATAAAAAACCAGTACTGGCAAAGTCCTGGTTTTTTAACCTTTAGCAATCACTTTTAGTCATCGACTTTTTAGCAATATCCCACATCTGAATCACAGTTTTTTACTCGGCTCCCTTACGTTTCCTTGCTAGCAATCCTAATATGCCTAGCGCAAGAATGGTAATAGTGCTTGGCTCTGGAATAGATGTTTGACGTACCCTGTCGGTTAAGCCTACAACAATATTGTCAAACTCTCCGGCAACGCCAGTACTGGTTACGGTAAACTTATCAAAGGCAAAGTCTTCAAAAGCAATATTTACATATAAATTTGATTCTGGACTTGTCCGAGAACCAGCTGTCCCGCCAGATTCACTTAATAAGGTTGAACCAAGTAATACTTGGCTAGTGCCGCCTACCGTATCAAAAAATTCAAAGTTGTTATATGCATCAATTGAGCCCCAGTAAAAGCCTAAGTAATCAATCTGTACTCCTGGGCCTAAAAATCCTGCGTAATCTACCGTAACTGAGTTACCTGTGCCTGGACCTGGGGTATAACCAAAACAAGTTTTATCGCCAATGGTGGGGTTACTTCCTCCTGGAGGAGCGCCAACACCGTGAGCATCATCTGTACCATCGCCTTTTACGCCGATATTACCAGTAACACTTATCGCTGCTGTTGAGTTAATGCCACAAGTATCAAAAATTGAACCGCCATAGTTATGTGACTTGTCTTGGACATCTGCTTCTGAATCAAATCCAATCATTCGAGTAGCGTAATCAAATGTTTCAATTAAATAACCGCCGCTAGGGTCAATTTTATTACTGGCATCAATAAAAGAACTCGTTAAGCCAGATCCATCTGTAGCTGCCTGTCCGCCTGTTGTAATGATCAGTCCAGCATAAGCTTGGCTAGTAGATAATAATACTGACGCTGCAATTGCAATAACCTTCCTTTTACTAAATATATTTTTCATTAGATATATTCCGTGTTGAAAGTGGGTGGTGCTTTTTTATACAAGCATAAAATATTCCGTTTATAAAATTTACAAACAAACCAAAAAGATGCAGCTATCAGCAAAACTACTAATGTTTAAAGTGTAAAGAAAGCCGACACTTTTTGCTGGCACAATAAACTTTGACTGATTGATCATGAACCCCGTAAACTAGCGACAATGATTACATTATTAAAATAACTAGGGATGTAGATGTCTAGCACTCGATTTTCGGAGCAGAAATTAAATTTAACTTTGGCATTATGTGCGGTATTAATTTCAGTCGCTTCATTTTATGCCACCTATTTACAAGCCAATGCTGCTGAGCAGCAAGTAAAGGCAATGACGCTCCCTTTGTTGCAATATGGAACGGGTAACGTGGATCCACAAACCAATGAACCGGTAATTAGTTTTAGTTTAATCAATGGTGGCGTTGGCCCAGCAATCGTTAAATCGATAACTTATAAATATCAAGGGAAATCAAGCACAGATTTCTTTGATTATTTAAGCAGTTGTTGTCAGGCAGAGTTAAAGCAATTCAATGCGAATCCACCAACTAGTTTAGATTTATCAAATGGCGGTTATGTTACCTCTTCAACATATAATGTCGTGATCCCTGCTCAAGATAAGTTGGCGTTTTATAAACTTTACCGGGGTGAATTAAGCGAAGCATTATGGTCGAAATTAAATACTGAACGCCGTCATTTAAAGGTACAAACCTGTTATTGTTCTTTATTAGATGAATGCTACCTTACCGAGCAAAAAGGCGTGGTAGAGCCTGTCGACAGTTGCCCAGTTTAATCGCTTTATTATTTAATGCCAAAGGGAAATGAAATGATCAAATTACATGGCTTTGGGCCAAATTTAGGTGTGATGGATGCAAGCCCTTTTGTGGTTAAGGCTGATGCTTTTTTGAAAATGTCAGGCCTTGATTATAAAAATGTTTCAGGAATAAGAAACATGAAAAAAGCGCCAAAAGGAAAGCTACCTTACATTTCCATTGAAGAAGGTAATGAAACGACATTAGTCGCTGACTCTCAGGCAATTATTGATTATTTGACTACAAGGTACCAATTAACCCTTGATGATCACTTAAGTAAAGAAGATAAAGCGCATGCATATCTAATGACTAAATCCCTCGATGAAAACCTTTATTGGTGTTTATTGTACTGTCGGTGGAACTTGCAAGAAACTTGGCCAACGGTCAACAAAGCATTCTTCAATAAAATGCCGTTTTGGCTAAGGGCTGTTGTACCTACTTTGTATAGAAGAACTGTAATCAAAAATTTATATGCTCAAGGAACATCAAGGCATAGTTATGATGAAATTATTGCCATTGCCGATAAAACCTTCAACGCTTTGGCGGATATTCTAGCGGATAAGGCATACTTTTTTGGTGAAAAACCAAGTTCTTTTGATGCGACAGCCTATGCTTTTTTATGTCAGTTTATCACCGCGAAATGTCCTAATAAATTAAATGATAGAGCGAAAGGTTACGATAATCTGGTACGCTTTTGTCAACGAATCGAACAACAATTTTATAGTTAAGGTAACTCACTTGCAGATCTCAACTCAATATTTTCAGTTAGGTAAAGCATTTTCACAGCGCACCTCTCCAGTACCGGTCGCTAACCCTGCTTTATTATTATTTAATGAAGCGTTAGCACAAGAATTAGCGATACCCTTTGAAGAATATGATCAACAAAGCATTGCAGACTTCTTCTCTGGTAACAAAATTATTAAAGGCTTTACCCCAATTGCGCAAGCCTATTCTGGCCATCAATTTGGTCATTTTAATCCGCAGCTTGGTGATGGTCGTGCTCACTTATTGGGAGAGCTAACTGACAAAACAGGGCAAGTGCGAGATATTCAGCTTAAAGGCTCAGGTATTAGTCAGTTTTCTCGACGAGGCGATGGCCGCTGTGCATTAGGCCCAGCTTTGCGTGAATACATAATGAGTGAAGCAATGTATGCCCTTAGGGTACCAACCACGCGTTGCTTAGCTGTAGTAGCAACAGGCGAGCAAGTCTATCGTGAACGAGCTTACCCTGGAGCTGTGGTTACCCGCGTTGCACAAAGTCATATTCGTGTTGGTACTTTTCAATATTTTGCCGCGAGAAAAGATACCGAGTCGTTAAAAAAGTTAACGCACTTCGCGATTAAAAGACATTTCCCTGAGATTGAAGTGCAAGCAGACGCTGAGCTGCTAAGCAGTGAACAAGTGCTGGCATTTTTTAGCGCAGTTGCACAAAAGCAAGTGCCATTAATTATGGCTTGGATGCGTGTCGGTTTTATTCACGGCGTGATGAATACCGATAACACGGCAATTTCCGGTGAGACTATTGATTTTGGCCCATGTGCCATGATGAATAATTATCATCGCGACACGGTATTTAGCTCCATTGATAAAAATGGTCGATATGCCTTTGGTGAGCAAATGACGATAATGCAGTGGAATATGACGCGCTTGGCCGAAACGTTACTGCCTTTAGTAAGTGACGATGAAGAAAAATCTGTCGCATTAGTACAGCCATTATTAACTAAGTTACACGAAAATCTTACCCAAAGTTATCTGCAAATGATGGCAGAAAAGCTTGGTATTATTGATTTTAAAGACGATGACCAAACGTTAATTACCCAGTTGATTCATTTACTTGAAACGAATGAAGTCGACTACACGCAAACCTTTGTTAAATTAACTGATGCAGCACTGAATGAGAAAGTTCACCATGAACTTAGGGCTGTTTTTGGCCAGTGGTTTGAACAATGGCAATCACGTATATCTGCTAACAAAGCCGCAGCCCAACAACTGATGAAAAAGAGCAATCCATTAGTGATCCCAAGAAACCATCATGTTGAGAAAATATTAGCAATATCGGAAGAAAGCGGTGATTTGACGGCGTTGCATGAGTTTTTAACTGTATTGAAATCTCCCTATACAGCCATTGAAAATACCGCTGATTATCAAGATGCCCCCGCAGATAATGACGAAAACTATCATACGTTTTGTGGCACTTAAACCCTATTTTAGGCACTTTTATTGGCTAATCTCTCAAGGTATATATGACTAATCAGTTAACGACTTTACTAAAAGACAATTTTGGCTTTGACGGTTTTCGCCCGGGTCAAGAGCAAACAATTGCTCAGCTCTTAAACGGTCAATCTTCTTTGGCAATATTTCCAACGGGATCGGGTAAATCTTTGTGTTACCAGTTAACAGCGTTGCAGTTGCCGAATTTAACCTTAGTGGTATCACCACTGTTAGCGCTGATGAAGGATCAGTTAGCTTTTCTCGCCAGTAAAGGGATTAAAGCAGCAAGCATCGATTCAACGTTAAAGGGCAATGAAGCCCAAGAAGTGATGCAAGGTGTGCGAAGTGGTGAAATAAAAGTATTGATGGTCTCTGTTGAGCGATTTAAAAATGAACGTTTTAGACAGTTTATCGAGTCAGTCGCTATTTCCATGTTAGTGGTCGATGAAGCCCATTGTATTTCCGAGTGGGGCCATAACTTTAGACCAGATTATTTAAAGCTGCCGAGTTACTGCCAAGCGCTTAATATTCCGTTAGTGCTCTTACTTACGGCAACGGCAACTCGCAAAGTAAAGCTCGATATGGCGGCAAAATTTAATATTCAAACCGAGCACATAGTACAAACAGGCTTTTATCGTCAAAACCTTGATTTAGCGGTTTTACCGGTTTTACAGCCGCAAAAAAAACAACAGCTATTGCAAGTGATTACAGCGCAACAAGGTGCAGGGATTGTATATGTTACCTTGCAGCATAGTGCAGAAGACGTTGCTCAATACCTACAGCAACAGGGCATTAATGCTAGCGCTTACCATGCTGGATTTGATAGTGATACGCGTAGTCAAATTCAACAAAGCTTCATGGAGGGTAACATTCAAGTTATTGTTGCCACGATTGCTTTTGGCATGGGGATAGATAAGAGTGATATTCGTTTTGTGATTCATTATGACTTACCGAAATCAATTGAAAATTACAGTCAGGAGATTGGCCGAGCAGGGCGAGATGGATTACCGTCAAAGTGCTTTACCTTAGCCAACCTAGATGGTCTTAATACCGTTGAAAACTTTGTTTATGGTGATACCCCTGAATTAACTGGCATTGAAGCGGTCATTGATGCGATTAAATCAGAAGTTTCGACCACGGCTTATAACAGTAAGTGGGAATTGCAGCTTTTGCAGTTATCTAATGCCGCCAACATTAAGCAATTACCGTTAAAAACCTTGCTGGTTCAACTAGAGTTGGCTGGTGTTATTGAGCCACTTTATGCCTACTTTGCTGATTTTAAAATTAAATTGTTAAAGCCTAAGGATGAGATTTTAAATAGCTTTAATGATCAGCGTAAAGATTTTTTACAACGCATTTTTAATGCTACTGAATTTAAAAAAATATGGGGCAACTTAAACTTTGATACCTTGTTACAAGATAAGACTATAGAGCGAAATCGTGTTATTGCTGCACTTGAGTACTTACAAGAGCAACAACTTATAGTCCTTGAAACTAAGGGGATGACTGAAGTCTTTAACGTTAACCTTACCGAGTTAGCAGACCCTAGTCTGGCAAAAAATCTCAGTTGCTATTTTAAAGATAATGAAGAGAAAGAAATCAAACGCATTGCCTCGTTAGTGCGCTTTTTCCAACTGAATAGTTGTTTAACCGCCAACTTAGCCAAATATTTTGATGATCCCTCATTCACTGAAGATATTTCATTGTATCAATGTGGTCATTGTAGTGTGTGTCGTGGACAAATAGCCGTATTAGAAAAATCGCAAAGTGACATACCTTGGCCAAGTGATGAGGTGTTAAAGCAAGGCATGAAAGAATTAGCTGACAAACTTAACGGTAAGATTAACCAAGCGTTATCGTTAGAGAGTTATTGCCGATTTTTTGCCGGTATGACGGTGCCACTATTTGGCCGAAATAAGGTGAGACAGCTATCAAGTTTTGGCTTGTGCGAGCAGCAGAGATACCAAGCTATTCGCGAAAAAGTGGCAAATCTAATTTAACTTCTTGTTATGGCTATTCGTTATAATATATTCCGATAATAATTATTGATCATTACAGCTGAGCAAACTTTTCACTTTTAATGTTAAATTATTGTGATAGGGTAAGTGTCTTTTTTGCACGATTAATGCCTTCTAATTGTTCAACAAGTAGATAGACATCAATGCTATTGTCGTATTGCAATGAGAATCGAGAAGTTACCTTCTCAAATAAAGGCATAGTAATAAGGGTCTGACTTTATATTTCAGGGCTTTACCTATTATGAAATGACAGCGCTGTCAATTTTGGGTTTAATCAGTTTTACCAACATAGGATATGAAATGAAAATTTTGTACAGTATTTTGACTTTAGCGATAATATCGCTGCCATCTGTTTCTGCTGAGAATGAAAATTTAAATAATCTGGTAGGGCAATGGCTTGATATAGAAAGTCAAAAAGGGCAATTACAAGTAAACTGGAACACTCGTCAACAGCAACTAGAGCAAAGCCAAGAGCTACTCTCTGCAGAAATCTCTGTGTTAAAGCAAACATTAAAGCAAGCAGACACCAAGAAAACCGATGTTGATAAACGAAGAGTTGAGTTGAGTGAAAAACAAAGTTTATTAGAGCAAGAGCAAGTTCAGGTAAAACAGCAAATTGCTCAAGCAACCCAGTTTAGTCGAACACTGATCACCCGCTTACCTCCGCCGCTACAAACGCAATGGCAAGAAAGAATACTGTTGCTTTCTCAAGAAGGTGTCAGTGACAGTGAAAAACTGGAACGCTTACTGAGTTTATTTAAATTAGTGCACGACTTTGATGAACGTATTGCACTAAACCGCTCATCAATGGAAATTCCATCAGCAGCAGGTAAAATCCAAAACCTATTAGTAACTCAAATGTATTTAGGCGTTTCACAGGGGTGGTATGTTAGCGATGATGGCTTGTTTTATGGTTTTGGCCGAGCGGGAAAGCTAGGCTGGAACTGGTGGCATAATGAAGCAGCTTCGGCAGAGTTAGGTCGAGTATTAAACCCTAAAGATCTTTTAAAATTAAAGAGCATTTTACAAAAACCAACAACCGCTGAATTTATTAACTTGCCTGTGAAAGTGTCTGAAGCAAAGGAGGTAAGCTAGATGTTTAATTACCTTACATTTACCAAACCGCTTCATTTTATTGCAGCATTTGCTATTACGATAAGCTTACCTGCGACTGCAAACGACAAAATGACTCAAGAGCTTATCGACAGAATTAGCTCATCAAAAGCTGGCTTAATTAAAGTTGAAGCTGAAATTAATCAACAAACAACGGCCTATGCCCGAAAAATAAATAAACAACAACTAGAAGTTAAACAGCTAAGAAAAAAAGCGGCTGTACTTCAAAGAGTTGCCGATGAGCAATTAATGAGTGTCGATCAGCTAGAAAAAAGAGTCAATATGTGGGCGACACAAAGTAATTATCAAAAGCAGATCCTTACTAGCTTTGCCGAGAGTTCAAATCTACCAATAGAATCACTAAAACATGTGGATGGTGATCCTGTTGTTGATATTCAATCATTGTCGTTAATGTCTAACCAATTACTCCAGCGTTTAACGCCTGCTTGGCAAGGTAAAGAAGTGATCAGTGAAGTAGGCGCAGTTGAGTCGGTAAACACCTTAAGCTTAGGTCCTATTGAAGTTGCCTATGATGCGATGGCATTAACGGGTGGTCCGGTATCTCGAGAAATGGCAAGTGAGCCACGTGTTCTGGGAAGTATTTTTGATGATAAATCTATAGAAGAGCTTGGCTCTATTAAATCTTCAGGTGCAGGTTTGCTCAAATTTGACCCAACTTTAGGTAATGCCATTAAGTTATTAGATAAAGAAGAAAATATATTAGCGCATGTAGAAAAAGGTGGGGTTTGGGCTTTACCCATTATTTTCTTTGCATTCCTATCTCTTATTGTTTCTACATTAAAAGCGGTACAACTGATCCGTTTACCGAAAATAGATAAAGCACTAATCGATAATATCAAGCAATTGCTACACCTTGATGAAAAGGCGGATCATGCTGAAATAGCTCGAATAAAAGAAGAGGTATTACTGCTTTCAGCCGGTGCAAATGGTGCGCAGAAGAAGTTGGTTGATATTGCCATGACCACACCTGTCTCACAAGAAAGAGATGATTTACTCGTCGCTTACTTAATTGAATATAAGCATAAAATTGAGCGATTTATTGGCGCAATTGCAACCAGTGCAGCCATCGCACCATTATTAGGCTTACTTGGTACAGTTTCAGGCATGATCAGCACCTTTATGATGATGACAATCTTTGGTACTGGCGATGCCTCAACAGTTTCAGGTGGTATTTCAGAAGCATTAATTACCACAGAATTAGGCTTAATTGTTGCTATTCCATCACTGATTATTAGTGCTTTACTGAGTCGCAGAACTAAGAGCTATAGCGCTAAATTAGAAGCGAATGCCATTAAATTAAGTAAGTTAAACTTCGCTTAACAAGGAGAGTTGGCTATGTCTATTTTCAGTGATTATATGTTCTTACTTGAAAGTGGCGTTATTTGGGCAATTTTGTTGATTTCATGTTTCTGTTATGGGCTATTAATAGAGCTTTGCTTTATTAATACTCACACAGAGGCTTGGTTTAATCGTACACAAAACTGGCTAAAAAGTATCACAATCACCTTATCTACCTTACCTTTACTTGGCTTACTCGGCACGATTACAGGCTTGTTGACTACCTTCTTTCGTATGTCGCAGGAAAATGGCTTTAACATTCAAGAAGTCATTAGTGGTGGCATTGCTGAAGCGATGTTTACTACACAACTAGGTTTGATCATGGTTATTCCTGGTTTACTTATGCTGGCTTACTTAAACGCACAAAGAAATAAATGGGTGGCGTTACATTTATGAAATCATTTATTGAAAATCGTATTGAAGAAAGTAAAGGGCAAGAGTTAGATTTAGCCCCATTACTTGACGTTGTTTTTATCTTATTAATCTTCTTCATTGTTACCACTGTTTTTGTCAAAGAAACCGGAGTTGAAGTTGATAAACCAACAGCTGTGTCGACCAAGCAATTGCAAAAATCTGTATTGATGATTGCGATTACCCAAAGCAGTGAAGTTGTTTATGCTGGAACTAATATTGGCGTGAAAGGGGTTCGCTCGACGTTATCACAAGCCATTCGCAGCAAGGTTAAACCTTTAGTAATACAAGCTGATAAAACGGTACCTACAGATCTTTTAGTGCAAGTTATCGATCAAGCAAAACTTGCCGGCATTAAAAGTGTCAGCATTGCGACTGTGAATGAGTAATCAAGTCATGCAGTCAACTAACAATGTTCAGCCTCAAAGTACTACTGACAACTTAACAACGGGTGAGTTAGTTATCAGAGTGTTACTTAAGGTTCTTCCTTGGGCTTTCAGTGTCTTATTGGTATTTGCTTTAGTGATAGTGATGGTTTTTTTACAAAAAAGTGATTTTGAACAGGAAGAAACTGTTACCGTACGAAAAATTGATGTGGCACTGCCATTACCTCCGCCGCCACCGCCGCCTGTTGAGATGGAGCAAGTTGAGTCTGAATCTACTGCACCTAGTATCGATTTAATTGGTATGGGAGCAGGGCCGTCTATGGATTATGCGAAAAAGCCTAAAGTGGCAAAGTTAAAGCTCGCGAAAGTGAAACTGCCGAAGTTTGATGTTAACTCTATTGATTTAAGTAAAACCATTGCCGTTGACTTCACCTTGATTGAGGTAAAGCGGTTAGATCAGGTGCCTAAAATAATTTCTTCACGTTATGTGCAGCCACCGTGGTCGATTATCAAGCGTGGTATTACCCGTATTCCAACCACGGTTGAGCTTATCATCGACGAAAAAGGCAGGGCGCACATTAAAAAAATTGTTGATCCTGTTTACCCTGAGATGGTTGATACGATCAGAACTTGGGTTAAAAATGTGCGTTTTTCTATCCCTAAAAAGAATGGCAAGCCAGTACAAGCATTATACCTTTACGGTTTAAATTTTAATTTTTCTAGGTAATGATTAAATGTTAAAAATAATTAAAAATACGGTTTTATCACTTAGTGCTATCACTTGCTTTTTCTCGAGTATGGCAGCAGAAGCGAGTAACTCAAACTTAACGGTTAAACTAGCTAAGCCAACGTTTGTTTTGCCGATGTTTACTGGACCATACAGTGAGCGTGAAGCGAGTATTGCCCCTGAGGAATATGAAACGGCTGAACGTTTACGAGGCATGTTAGACGCTGATGAAAAGGAAGCGGTTCTTAAAGAGCTAGAAAGCTTTTTTGATATTGAATTAAGCCCCGCTATGTTGAGTTTAAAAGCGCAAATTTACTTTTCTTTAGCTCAATATGACAAAGCAGAGCAAACCTTTTTAAAGGTGTTATCAAGAAAACCACAACTGGTTAGAGTTCATCGTGATCTTGGGCAATTATATCTTTTACAAGAAAAGCCAAAGCTCGCTCGTCACCATTTCTCAGAGGCGGTGTCTTATGGCTCAAACGAAGCTATTGTTCACGGACAATTAGCCTACCTTAATTTAACGCTTCATGGTGCCTTTAGTGCTATTACTTCTTACCAACAAGCGATGGCATTGCAACCAGAAGAAGTACAATGGCAGCAAGGGCTTTTAGCGTCTTTATCACAAGCTAAAATGTATGAGTCTGCTCAGGCACTGTTAAGTGAGCTTATTGCGAAAAATCCTGCGAATAAAGAGCTATGGCTCAACCAAGCGGTTTTATCATTAAATATGAACGATACCCGTCAAGCGTTAGTGAGCCTTGAGATGGCAATCATGCTGGGTGAAACTGATGATGGAAATATAAAAACTGCCACTCAATTGCACCTGCAAATGCATAGTTATGATCGCGCTTTAGTACTTATTCATCAGCACTTAGATAAGTCAGTATTAGATATGGATTTACTCAATGAATATCTTACTTGGTTAAACCAAGTTGATATGTGGCAGCAAGCAGCAAAATTGCTTGATGGCCTGGAGTCCAAAGTACAAACAATGAAGCCGCAAAAGCAAAGTATTTTTTATAATCATAAAGCTAAAATTGCTTTGAAGAAAAAGCAAGATAGCAAAGCAGGGCAATATTACACTCAAGCGTTGGAAAAAGACCCAACAAATGGTGATGCTCTTATTGATTATGCGCTCTACTCAGCGGATAACAAAGACTACATAAAGTCAGAATTACTTTACACCCGAGCCTCTGTTTTACCTGAAAAGATGAAGCAAGCCTTGTTAGGTAAAGCGCAACTGTATTTGAATATGCAAGATCACAGTTCAGCCTTAAAAACGCTGCAAAAAGCTTATCAGCGCTTTCCTGACTTACATTATTTACCAGAGCAAATTGACATCATTCAAAATATTATTAGAACAAAAAATAAAGTAAGTATTTAAGGTAATCATCAGCATTAATAACAAATAACCATTTTTGGTTTTTAAAATAAGTGGGTTTTATGAAAAATTATATAGCAATACTATTACTATCAAGTGCTTTAGTCGGCTGTCAATCAACAAGTGTAGAAGATGCCTCACAAGCAGAAAATTTTTGTACCGATAGTAACTGGAGTGAAGTTGGACACAAGGTTGCTGCCTCGGGTAAGTCAGTGAGAACTTTCCTCAAATATCAAGAGCGCTGTCAGCAATTACCTGAAACAGCAAAAGAAGCCTATCTTGATGGCTATACTGCTGGAATTAAAGAATATTGTACTTTTGAAAATGGTTATAAAGCAGGTGATACAGGTAAAGAAAATCCTAATGCCTGCCCATTAGAATTACGAGCGCAATATGATGAAGGCTTTAAAAGGGGTCATAAAAACCTGAAAGATAATAAAGCTGAAGTAAAGCGTTTGGCTGAACTAGAGGAGCAAAGAAAAGCGACAGCTAAGTCAGATTCTCAACGATAATTTTGACAAATTAGTTCAGCGTAGTTAACTACAGAAAAGGCTAATATTGAAGATATATCAGCCTTTTTAGCGTCTGTACTAAACGTCATCCAAGAAGTAACTAATTAGTTTTTCGACGTGTATTCGCTAAAGCAAAACCTGCTAACATTATCATAACAACTGAACTAGGCTCGGGTACTGTAACTGAGTTTACGGTAACTGAGTCAGTTGAAAAAACAATTGGGTAATCTGATGGAGCGTAGTCTCTATCAAAGCCAGTTAAAGAAAAGTTACTAACCCCAGCTGTTGTGGCGATAAGATCAAAGCTTGCTAAGACAAAATCACCTTCAGCAAGCACGATGAAGTCCCAAAAATCAAAAGCCAGCCCAAAACCGAACGAGGTTACCTCTAAACCGTCGAAAAATCCCATCGCTGAATCAACTAATAATAAGTCACTAGTTAATGACATATCATCATAAGCCAGCATTGAATTATCAAAATTTAAATCAAAACCGAATGATTCAGTAGCAGAAAAATCTTGAGCACTAATGGTAACCGTAACTGTTTCACCAACATTAACAATCTCATTAGAGAAGTCGATGTTAAGCAAACCTGCATTGGCATTTACGGTAAAAAGTAATGCTACAATGGCTGTTAGCTGAGAGATAATTTTTTTCATTTTTATTTCCTGTTTTTGTTATATTTTTTAATCTAGAACTAGATGGTTAAGCCATTGAACTTTAGATAACTCAATGGCTAGTGTTTAAAAGTGAATTACTGAACGGGACGACAACCTTGCGTATCGAAATCAACAACAATTGTTGCTCCTGAGCTTACACCTGAAAGCTCTATGTAGCTCCAGTAATCAGAATCAGCATTAACATCAAGCGAAATGCATGCTTGGTTGTTAGCATCTGTTGAAGAAGCATCGAAAGTATTATTCTGTAGGTTTACCCAGCCGCCATTACGATAATAAAGTGCAACATCGCCAGTGGCATGAGCAAGGCTTATATTGACCTTGGTATGGTAACTGATCTCTGGAATGGAGAAACTTGTACGGCTATCCTCACCTAAACAAGTCACAACTCCCGGCTCTAGTGTACCGTCAGTAAAAGCAGCTTGGCTTGCACAACTATCTGTTAATGGACCATAATTAACACTAACGGCAATAGTGTCTGTTGCTGTCATACCATCATTATCTGTCACTGTTAACACCACATCAAAACTGCCCACTTGCTCGAAAGTATGGCTTGGGTTAGCTAGACTACTTGTAGAGCCATCGCCAAAGTTCCATGAATAACTGATAATGCGGCCATAGTTATCATTTGAACCTATGCTGCTAAATGTAATTTCGGTAAATTGCTCAACGTTGGTATTACCCGAAGCTACTGCTGTTGGTGGCTCTGGTGGCGGTGCAATAGAGCTACAACGCTCATATGAGCATAGCTCACGCATTGCGCGCACATCGCGAGAGTTCACAACGCCGTCACCATTTAGGTCAAATGCTAGATCAACCGTTAGGCCTTTTCTATTAGCCGTAGTTAACGCGCGCATGTCGTTTTTATCAACATCACCATCACCGTCAAAATCGCCTGCAGGGTTGATAATCACTTCAGCAGTTGCGCTGGCAGTTGCACCATTATTATCAGTAACAGTTAAGGTGATATTGTATTGCCCAGCTTGTGTGTAAGTATGTCCAGGGTTTTCCATGTCACTGATATTTCCGTCACCTAAATCCCACAAATAGCTAACAATTTGACCGTCTACATCATTTGAGCCGTTACTTGAAAGTGTGATTTCTTTGCCAGTAAAGCCTTGATAATTATTACCCGCTTGAGCAATTGGTAATTCATTTGGCATAGAATGGTCGGCATCATCTCTAATATCGTAATATGCTTTAAAAGTAACGTCACTGTATGCATCAAATGGGTCAATCATTACATTGAAGATACCGCCTTCATTGAACTGACAACTTTCTAAAGCACCAGGGCCTTCCCAAGGTCGACAAGTAAATGAATCAATAGAAACGGCTTTGTTTTGGCTTACATGTAAGTCAGGATCACCACTTGAACCGGCAACAATTTCAATAACGACCAATGATGCCGCTGTAGGTACACTGAATTTATAACTACGTGGTTCACTGCCTTTAGCGGCAGATAAACCTATTTCTTCAGTTAGGTAAATACGGCTACAACCATCACACAATGCTGCGTCATTAGGATTGTATAAGGTAATATCAACAGTAGTCGTTGTGGTGCTACTTACCCCCATATCATCAGTAACTGTTAATGATGTTTGGTATTGACCTAATTGGTTATAGATATAAACAGGGTTTGTTTCAGTACTGCTATCACCGTTACCAAAATCCCAAAAGTAGCTAACAATACTGCCATCTACATCCGTTGAAGCATCACCCTTAAAGTGAACTTCATGATCGATCATCGCTTGATACCTAGGGCTAGTGTTAGCAAATGGCGGTTGGTTGCTGTCATCTTTTGTTTCGTAATAAACATGTAATTCAGCATCCCAGTATTCGGCAAATGGGTCGATACTTATATTGAAAGTGCCTCCTTGTGAGAATTCACAATATTCAGCTAATTTTGCCGCACTAAAAGGCTTACAATCAGCAGTACTCATATCAACAGGCTTATTGCGACTAACATACATATCCGGATCGCCACCGTAAGCTCCTGCTAAAACGATAACAACTTTTTCTGCACTATCAGGAATAGTAAATTGAAAATCTTTCGCGGGAATTCCTGCAGGTGACCATAATCCTGCTTGCTTAACAACATGGTAACGTTTGCTACCAGCAGCTAACAAAGGATCTTCTACAGATAGCACTTGTAAGTTCGCTTGATCATATTCGCTAAATGCATGCACTGTTGCATAATATGACTCATTGCCCTTTGGTCCTAAAACACCAATAAACTCTGGCGTAGCTGCCGATAAAAACGAAATGTAATCTGCTTGCCATGTACCGTCAGCAGACATGGTAGACGCTTGTCCTGCAGATACATACATATCAGGATCTTGGCTATAACCTGATAAGTAAAAAGCTAATGCCTCTGTGCCCTCTGGTGCATCGACAATAAAAGTATCAATAGCATCTTTGTCGGCAGAAAGGTTTTCAAAGTTTGCAATAATGTCTCCCGTAGGACCATTATCTATACCTGAAACACCATCCCAAGGGTGCTCAGCATTATGCGTAAATTCAGATAACCCTGTAGCAATAAGATTGGCATTAGACCAAAGAGTAGAGCGAGCAGAGCCGTGTAAAGCTGCAGTCATACGCGCAACTTGGTCTTGAGTAAACATGGCGTAGTTACTGGTATAATGCATAAAGTTTTCTGTGTTAGTTGGTTGACCAAGACAGTTTTTCGAGTTCTCATACATATCGGTTGATAATGACATTTGTGGTGTGTCACAGCTTCTATCACCGGTTAAACCACAAAATGTTTCGTTTTCTATTGAACAGGTATTATCAGAAAAAGTATGCGGTAAGTTTAACCAGTGCCCAAACTCATGAGTTAATACCGAACGAAAGTTTTCATCAGTATTATCACCAACATACCAACCGTTATACACGACACGTGAAGTATTTGCCTGTGTCATTGCGATATCTGGATACCAAGCGACACCAGAATTATTAGTTGAACCGTCATCATACAAGTCGTTCATAATATAAACGTTCATGTATTTAAAGTTATCCCATGCATCTGCCGCGATCAATGTATCAGAGCCGCTACCATTTCCGTAACCTGCTTGTTCACGGTTGTAGCGAAGAATACCATTAGTATCAGCGCCTGTTGGCGACTTCCTAGCTAAGACAAACTCAATGTCTAAGCTATCACGGATTGCTTGAAATTCTGGTGCAATAGGACCATCTTGGGTATTCGTTCCTTGAAAGTCTTCGTTAAGGCGTCTTAGCGCATCAACAATTTTCTCGTCAGTTAAGCAGCTTTGACTTGCATCATCACAGGTGAAATCTGCTCCATATACATGAAACACCACTGGGATGTAATAACGTCCAGCAACTCCATTATCAGCTACGGTATTGTTAAAAGCGCTTCTGCTTGTTGAAAAGGACTGACGAGTTTTAGTAGAAGATGAGCTTAATGCTTTAAGCTCTCTGGTTAATTTTTTTTGTAATTTATCCCAATTTTGACCATTGTCATCGATGGCACACACTTGGCTATGTATGTGAACTCCTGACTGAATTTCATTATTTTTTTTCAGTAAGCTTTTGGCAATGGAGCTGCCCTTAACAATCGATTTGTTCTTGACTGTGGTGGATTGACTCTTAGCTCTTTCTTGTAACTCTTTCTCAATACTATTTATTGAGGTTGGTTTACCCGCTACAACAGTTAGTGATGCAGATAACATCATTAACATAGACAGACTCATGACTTTATTGTTGATGAGACTCATTTTCTATCCTTGGTTATTATTATGTTTTTTGATAGGCAGACGCTCGCCTTGTCCTTAAGCTGAAATTTACACAAAAGCACTGTATATCAATAAGTTATTTTTATATTTTGGTATAGGCTGGCAAGCAAAAATAATTAACAATGTGTCGACCATAAACTAATCATAATTTGCTGCACAAACAATCATATACAATATCCAGAATATTGTATAACATTTATTTCCATTAATTTTACAACTGAAACAATTTTTTAACAGGGGTGTACGTTGCTTTTTCAGTGGGTAACTAGAGTGTTATCTGGTTAGGTTATTGATTTATTTTCTTATAAATTTCCTCGTCTGTTGTAAGTCTATGTTTCTGTTCTAAATAGTAATCGTTAGTTATAAAAATGAAGGTAAGCGTGAGGGCGTTATATTGAAATAAATAAGAGACTTTTGCTTTACTTGAATAAAATGATGCGTTTGTTACATATATTTTAAATACTTAAGAGGGTGTTATAACTGTCTCTTATACACATCTCCGAGCCCACGAGACCGTACTAGATC
>CAJXPG010000010.1 GCA_913057925.1 uncultured Colwellia sp.
GAACCTAAACCTAATTGTGGGATTGGGTTACCGGTAAGTTGTAATGAAATAAATACCGCTGGAATGGTGTATGCAAAAATCATCACTACGTATTGTGCGATTTGCGTATAAGTAATACCTTTCATACCACCAAGTACTGCGTATACCCAAACAACAACCATACCGATAACTAGACCTAAGTCATAATCAACTTCTAGGAAGCGAGAGAAAGCAACACCAACACCTTTCATTTGACCGATAACGTAAGTTACCGAAGCAATGATTAAACAAACAACCGCAACAATACGTGCAGTTTTTGAGTAGTAACGATCAGAGATGAACTCAGGTACAGTAAACTTGCCGTGTTTACGCATGTATGGCGCTAAAAGCATAGCTAGTAGTACATAACCACCGGTCCAACCCATTAAGAAAACTGAACCACCGTAACCTAAGAAAGCAATTAAACCCGCCATTGAGATGAATGACGCTGCAGACATCCAATCGGCACCAATTGCCATACCGTTTTGCAATGGCGTAATACCACCACCTGCTACGTAGAAATCACTCGTTGAACCCGCACGAGCCCACCAAGCAATGGCAAAATATAAAGCGAACGTGCCAAATACTGCGATGTAAGTGTATAGTTTTAACTCATCCATGCCTTAGCCCTCCGCGTGATATTTTTTATCAAGCTTGTTCATTTTGGCACCGTACCAAAAAATCAAACCTAAAAATGAATAAATTGAACCTTGCTGTGCAAACCAAAAACCAAGTTTGTACCCACCTAGACGAATTGCATTTAGTGGCTCTACTAGCAGTAGACCTAAACCAAATGAAACCGCAAACCAGATTGCAAGACAGATAAAGATCAAGCGCAGATTTTCCTGCCAATATGCTTCTTTATTTTCCACAATAGTCTCCTAGCGACGTAGCGTTTTTTAGCGATTTATTTTTTTATTTCGCTTTATTACGCTTTTACTTATAAGAAAGTTAGTAATAATTTTTTCAATGTTGCAGTAAAAGTATGGATATAGATTTATGTCAAAACTTACCGATAAATGGCGAATAGTGGCAAAAATCCATATTCAACTTTAACTGTCAATTAAGTTACCAAGCTTTTTTTGGGGCGGATATTAGCCTTTAGTCTAGATTGCTAAAAAAGACTGCAAGCAAGGTGAAACCTGAGTAAATAGTCTAATTCTAAATTTAGTTATGTATATTTTTTGCTACTTGGTTTTACTGCTTTTAGGGGAAGGGAAATAAGAGGTGATAAGCGCAACATAATCTAAAATCAAAAACTAAGGTTTGTTGATTTTAGATTAGAGGTGGTTGGTGATATTTGATTTTGGCACTCTACCAAAGAAGTCTGATCATTTATGAGTACGCAACTTTATTCACTTTTACTCGCCTAGAGTTTCTCCAACGCTGCCAAGAAAGTAGCACGCCAGTATAAACCAATAAACAAGCAAGTAATGAAGCAAACCCTACAATGGTTTGCCCCCAAAGGCCGTATATTTCACCGGTATGAAGAAAGCGTATATAACTTCGCATTTTGCGGTATGTTGATAAGTCAGCAAAACCCTGCTCTTGAATAATGGCACCCGAAATTGTATCTATAGCGATAGTAATCCGCTTTAACGGTTCACCACCATTTCCCTGATTCACTTGATAGTGTTGTGTGCTCTTAGGGCTAGAATCTAACCCAAATTTAATGGTTTGCCACTGCGGATACTGTTTATTTATTATGGTTAATTGCTGTGCTATTGGTATTTGTAACGCTTCTTGGTTTAAAGCTAGTTCAGCAGGTTCCGTCAGTTGTATCATTTCTGTTGATACCAAGGTTTTTAATGTTTTACCCGGCCATTTAAACGAAAAGAAGACAGCTGTAATAACCACAACCAATAAAATAGGTGCCATGTAAAAACCAAAAACATGGTGCCAATTGTAATTTCTAGCACTTTTGTTTGGGTAAGTTCTGGCTAACTGCAAACCCTTTTTTAAAGATCGCAGATTCATCCGCTTTGGTAACCAAAGGTAGATACCTGAAATGATAAGGGCAATAAAAATTAGATTCGCGATACCATTAACTAATCGGCCCGACTCACTAAATTTTCCATCAAGCGTTAACCAACGATGAAAGGCACGAAGCTTTTTAAAAAATGTTTTAGTACCACTACCTGGAGTCGCCATTTTTTCACCCGTATAAGGGTTTAAATAAGCCAATGTTTTTCGACCCTCTTTCATGATAACAGGTGCACCTTCAATATTTTCTACTATGTAAGAAGGTGTATTTTGGCCAGTATATTGTTTTGATTTTTCAAGTAACTCATCAAGCTCAAGCAAAGGCGTATTTTGAGCAGCTGGACTCGGATAATCACTGATCTCAGCCATCTTTATCATTTGTCGTTCATAGGTTAATGCAACCCCGGTCAATGACATTAAAAAAATAAACGCTGCAGCAAAGCAACCAATAATAAGGTGGAGCCAAAAGAGAGGCTTTCTTAAATTCATGAAGGTAGAAGAATCCAGTATAGAAGGGGCTTAAAAAAGCTAAGCAGGCGATTTGCCTGCTTAGGGGTTAATAATCAGTACTATTTAAGTAACCTTAAAAAGATGCCTTAACTTCCATACGAGCCATACGTTCTCCGCCTATTGTTACATTATTTACGCCTCCGCCAGCTAAATAATCTGTATCAAATAGGTTCTCAACATTTAACCTGAAATCAACATTAACATCAGAGAAAACAGTACTGTAAGTTGCGCCAAAATCAATCCGAGTATAAGCATCTTTTATCACAGTATTTTGGCTATCAGCAAAACGCTCGCCTTGATAAAAAGCCCCTGCATTTAAAGCGAGTTGCTCTGTTAATTCATATCGAGTCCAGAGAGAAGCTGACCAATCTGGTGCATCTGCAGGTGTATTACCTTCATACTTATTATCTTTTTCATAAACAGCATCAAGATACATAGTTGAAGCCATTAAGAATAATCGATCCGTTATAGCTCCTTGTGCTGATAACTCTATACCTTTGTGTCTTTGGAGGCCTGCTTGAGTGGTGATTGATTCATAATCAGGATCATTATCTATTGACTCCTTGATTAAAGCGCCACTTTTTTCAATATCAAAAATAGCAGTTTCAAGCATTAATCTATCTGATACTTGCCATTTTCCGCCAATTTCAATTTGAGTAGAAATAACTGCATCAATCTCCATACCATGATTTTTATCTGTTTCATCATTTAATGTTTCGCTGCTTTGTGGTTCAAATCCTTCAGAATAATTCACATAAACCGTCGCATTATCGATAGGGTGATATAAAACGCCAAGCTTTGGTATAAATGATTCGCTATTAGCGTTTTCTTTATTTTGCTGATCAAAACGCCCACCAAAAACCATTTGCCACTGATCATTAAAAGTCACTAAATCTTGAAAATAGATACCGTAATAATCGTATTCACTTGTGTACAAGCTATCATCTGTGGAGTAACTAATATCTGGCTTTTCTGGCTCTGTTTGGCCTGGGATATAGTCGACCGGACTTGCCTTGGTTCGTAATTGGCCATAATAATAATCTAAGCTATTAACCCCCAACAAAATTTGATGTTGGGTATTCGCGATTGAGACTTCACCGATTAAGTCAATAAAGGCTGTTTTAAATTGCCAATCATCAAACCTATCATACGGCTTAGAGGTATAACTATCTCCCAACTGGTAATCAGCAGGCTTTTTAGGTGCAGACTCAAAACGTTGACGCTCGAACGTCTGCTGGTTATAACCTAGCTTTAATGACCATTGTGAATTAAAAAAGTAACTGACATTACCCCCAATGTTATTCACGGTAATATCAGTAAAAGCCCATGAGAAATCATAAATAGTTTTATCTGAACCAATCACTTCACCATCAGCATCTAACCAAGCACCAGTATCTAGTCCCGCCTTATCATTAGTTTGGTCATAATATACATTCACCAAAAGGTTATCGGTTACATGATAATCTAATGCCAATGACCCCAAAAAGCGGTCGCGCTCTCTTTCTTCATCATTTTGATATTCTCGATCAAATTTCACATCTTGTTTTACCAAGATTCCACGATAGTTTAAATCTTCTACAATACTACCTCCGGCATCAAGCATAAGGCGAGTTGAACCGTTTTGGTCTGTATCAACGCCAAAATCAAATAACCTATTCTCTGTTGGCTTTTTGGTTACCATGTTAATTAAACCACCCGGTGCTGACTTACCATAGAGCAAGCTAGAAGGCCCTTTAATAACCTCAACACGTGATAACGTTTCAATCGGTTGTTGGTAATGAGACCAGTGCTGGTGACCATCCCTTAAGTAGCCTGTTGAAGAGCTTAACGAAAATCCTCTAGAACTAAATACTTCTCTGTTTCTTTGTTTTGAACCTGGCGACAAACTTGCGTCATTTAAAAGTACTTTGCCTAAGGTAGTGGCTAATTGTTCATCAATAATAGTTTCAGGAATAACAGTGACAGCTTGCGCTGTTTCTAGCAGTGAAGCATTAGTACGCATAGCGCCTGAAGCATTATCAACTTTATAGTCATTGAAATAACTTCCTCTTACTTCAATCACTTCAATTTTGTCATTGGCTATTGCTTGTTGAGTCAGAGAAAGAATAGCAAGGGAGATAGCCGTAGTTAGGTAGTTTCGTTTCATGTTATTACCGCATTAATTATTAGATACAAATTTTGGCGATGATTTTACACAACAACACAATTAATGCAACTAATTATCATTTAGATTCGCAATAACAACTCCGCTTTTGATTTAAAATAAGTTTTATTAAGATACTTCCATTTAGCTAGCCAAATTTCCTGTAAAAAGTCCGCACTAAACTTTAGTCTAGGTTTGAGTAATAACACTTGTTTATAAGACAACAAGACTCTAAATTAACTTCATTAGGCAAATATTTGCATTAGCTGCGCCAAAGGCCAGAGGTCAGCCATGGATACTGAACTTTCAGAAATCAGCACATTTATTCACAACATTCCGCCATTTGATAGTTTGCCTAAACAAGTGCTCGCTCATTTAGTGCGTGAATTAACGATCAACTACATAAGAAAAGATGACAGCCTGCCGCCAAAAGGCATATCCGAGCCTAGGTTATATATCATTAGAAAAGGTGCACTGAGTTGTAGATCAAATGACGGCGAGTTGATTAATCGTCTTGGCGAAAGTGACTTATGCGATGCTTTTTACCATAGCAATGGTATTGAGGCGCTTAGTGAAAACTCTGAGCAATGTAAGGTTTATACCGACGAAGATAGCCTTATCTACAGTGTTGATGTCAGCATCCTCAATGATATTGGAGAACGCTTCCCCAGTATTAGTGACTACTTTAGCCAAAACTCAGCTCAACGTTTAAAAAGTAAAATGAATAAGGTTAATGAAGAAGCCATTCTTTCTTCAACGCTGATGAACACCTCTGTCAGCAATTTTTACCATTCTCCAGTAGCAAGTATTAGTGTCGAATTAAGTATTCAAGAAGCCGCGATGCAGATGAATGAGCAAGGATACTCTTGTTTAGTGATCGTTGATGGCGACTCTCCAGTTGGCATTGTCACCGATAAAGATATTCGCAGGCGCTGCGTGGCAACAGGCCTAGCAACCAGTGAAAGTATTAGCCAAATTATGACCACCGACATGAGCACAATCGACATCAAAAGTAATGCTTATGATGCGTTAATGACCATGACCGCAAAGCACATTCATCACCTCCCCGTCACTAAACATGGTAACTTGGTTGGCATGGTAACGGTCACTGATCTTATTAATAATGAAGGTCATAATGCGATTAATTTATCTAGCATTATTCATAAAGCTGATACGTTAGAGGAACTAAAAGAAATCAGCCAATTGCTACCAAAATTGCAAATTCGTTTAGCCAAATTAGGTAGCAGTGCCGATCATGTTGGTAAAAGTGTTAGTGCTATCACGATGGCATTCACCAAGCGCCTTATCGAAATGGCTGAATATAAATATGGTCAAGCTCCGGTACCGTATGCATGGCTAGCCGCTGGTTCACAAGCTAGGCAAGAACAACTTGCTCATTCGGATCAAGATAACGCCATTATTATTTGCGATTCGATGAAGCCTTATGACGATGCCTGGTTTGAAAACCTCGCCAACTTTGTTTGTGATGGCTTAGCTGAATGTGGCTTTATTTATTGCCCCGGTGACATCATGGCCACTAACCCTAAGTGGCGACAACCGCAAAAAGTTTGGCATAACTATTTCACCAACTGGGTGGAAACCCCAAGTCCAAAAGCATTACTAAATAGCAGTGTATTTTTTGATTTAGAAACCATCTATGGCGATGCTTCATTGTTGAATGAAGTCAGAAAACAACTATTAAGTAAAACCCAAAATAATACCTTATTCATTGCCCATTTATCTAAGAACGCCTTGAATTTACGACCACCTTTGGGCTTCTTTCGTGATTTCGTGTTAAAGCAAAATGGTAAGCATAAAGCCACATTAGACTTAAAGCACAATGGTATTGCACCTGTAGTAGATTTAGCCCGAATTTACGCGTTATCTGAAGGCATTAGCGCGGTTAATACTATCGAGCGAATTCAACAAGCTGCTGGCACGCCATCATTAACCAAGGCTTCAGCAGAGAACTTAATTGATGCCTATGAATTTTTAGGTATGTTACGCGTTGAGCATCAAGCCAAAGAACTGATCAGTGGAGAAAGCCCTAATAACTACCTGTCGCCAAAGGAAATTTCTAAATTAGAGCGCGAACATCTTAAAGATGCCTTTAAGGTGATTAAAAGCTTACAAGATGCTCGGCAGTCGAACTACTAATGCCTAGTTCAACATTAACTAATTCACCTTTGCTAAGCTGGCTTGTTGGCTATGAAAGCAAGCGCAAGCAGTTATTAAAAAAAGCACCTGAAGGTGCTTTACGTGATTTTCTATCAGTGCCATTGCCCGATCTGAAAACCCCCATCGATAAGGTGAACATTTTAGCCGTAGATTTCGAAACCACCGGTCTTGACGCTAAACAGGACAAATTACTCAGTGTCGGCTTTGTCGCGTTAAAACAGCAGCAAATATCACTCAACTCAAGTTATCACCAAATTATTAAAACCAAAGAGCAACTTCAAGAGAGTAATGTCATCATTCATCACATTACTGATAGCCAAAAGGAGCAAGGTAAAGCGTTAGCCACCGTAGTAGAAACCTTGCTACAAGCGTTAGCAGGTAAGGTGATGCTGGTGCATTTTGCCCGAATAGAAAAGCAATTCTTAACACAAGCCTGTCTCGAGCTATATGGTATGGCACCTGTTTTTCCGATGATAGATACTCTGGCTCTAGCAAAGCGCCGCCTTGATAAACGTGATGTCGCTTACGATCCCTCTGAACTACGCCTAACTAATTTACGTCAAAACTTTAAACTACCTGATCATCATGCGCATAATGCTTTAAATGATGCTATTGCCACCGCTGAGTTATTTATGGCGCAAATGAGCAAAGCCAATAAAGACGGAAAAGTAATCTTAAAGGACGTTTTACTGTAAAGGTAAGCATCGTCACCCCTCTGAAATAAAGTAAGCTCTGGAAAAATCTCCTGATAAAGTACCTTCAGCCAAAGACTTCAGCCAATCTCATTTACGAAACTTATCGTATATTATATTTGACACTACGTAACTCTTCGTACATAGTGAATAAATGTTCGAATTTCATACTAACTAACCTGAACTATGGGTAATGAGTGCTTGATGTTTAAGTAAGAACAACAACTTAGAATGTTTTGATTAAAACTTACAATATTTAATCACAATAAACGCTGAGAATGGGACAAAGGGGAATATTGAGCAAGTGCTGCTTATCCAGAGTTCAGGTTAACTAAAAAACACATATAAGGGAATAACTATGTCAGCAAGAAAATCACGTATAGAAAATACTGCCGCAGAAGCCGATATGACACCAATGTTAGATATTGTATTTATTTTATTAATCTTTTTCATTGTTACCACCTCATTCGTTAAAGAAGAAGGCATTATGGTTAACCGACCAAAAATGAATAAGTCACAAAACCAGTCTGCGCCAGCCATGCTGATAAAGATCAGTGATACCGGTATAGTCACTTTTAATGGTAAGCCTGTCGATATTGAACGTGTGCCAGCACGAATCGAAAATTTTATCGCTACCAATGACAGTAGCTCAGTAATTGTTATACCGAGTTACGATACCCGTCATGAAGATGTTGTCAGTGTCTTAGATAGTGTAAAGGCATTTGGCGGCTTAACCATCTCAATTGGTAAATAAGTTCATTTCTCGATCTATTTATCGCTCAAACAACAATTGAGCGAAAATAGATAAAGAAATGATCCTTTAGCGCTTTTTCTCTTGTCTTCTTAGGTTACAATTAACTCATTACTATCAGTACGCCAATAGCTCTAAAGGATGCTCATGAACAATTTATTGAATGCAGAAAACAGCGGCACACCGTTAATTATTATCGAAAAATCAAGTTATTCTGCTTGGTTTGAAAGTCAAACCAAGCAGCAGCAAACTTGGTTGGAAAACACCCAATATAAAGCACAAGGCTTAGCACTTATTCCAAATAGCGAAGGTGTGCTTAGCCAAGCATTATTTGTCGTCACTGATGCCAGTGACTTCTTTGCTTGTGGCGACTTAATCAAGCAATTACCACAAGGCCAATATTTATTACAGGCAGATGCTCAGTACATCGAAGCTATTAGCTTTGGTTGGTTAGTGGGTGCTTACCAATACGATAGATATATCAGCAAAAAATCAACTAAAGCATTAGCTAGCTTAGCCATCAACAATAAAGACATTGTTGAAAAAGCGATAAAGTTTGCTCAAGCTACGGCGTTAACTCGTGACTTAGTTAACACACCAGCCGCTGATATGATGCCGGTAGATATTGCGCAAGCAGCAGAAGAGTTAGCTGAACAATTTGGCGGTAATGTGACACAAGTTATTGGTGATCAGCTACTCGTTCAGAATTACCCAACTATCCACGCTGTTGGTCGTGCCAGTGTTCATACACCACGTCTAGTTGATTTAACTTGGGGTGATGAGAAAAATCCACAGGTAACGCTAGTAGGTAAAGGTGTCTGTTTTGATAGTGGCGGTTTAGACATGAAGCCAGCTGCCGGTATGCGTAATATGAAAAAAGATATGGGTGGCGCTGCCCATGTTTTAGGTCTTGCACAATTAATCATGGCGCATAACTTACCGATTAATTTACGTGTGCTAATTCCTGCGGTAGAAAATGCAGTATCGAGCAATGCTTTACGCCCAGGCGATGTAGTCACTACTCGTAAAGGTTTAACGGTAGAGATTCATAATACTGATGCCGAAGGTCGTTTAGTGTTATGTGATGCTTTAGCAGAAGCTGAAAATGATGAGCCAGAACTAATCATCGACTTTGCTACCTTAACCGGTGCTATGCGTGTCGCTTTAGGTACTGAATTACCGGGATTCTTCTCTACGAACGATCAAGTTGCGGCGGATATTACCGCTGCCGGTCTGAAAAACAGCGATCCTGTTTGGCGCATGCCACTGCACCGTCCTTATGATAACTTATTCGACAGCACTATTGCTGATATGACCAACTGTCCTACACAGCCATTTGGCGCTGCAATTGCCGCCGCTTTGTACTTAGAGCGCTTTGTTGAAAAAACTGATTGGGTACACTTTGACGTAATGGCATTTAATGTTCGCCATCTGCCTGGTCGTCCATTAGGTGGTGAAGCTTTTGGTATTCGCTCAGTATTTGATTACTTAGCTACTAGGTATAAATAAGTGTCGAACAAATAAAATTTCGCCAACTCATTTAACACGGTGCCGTCCATTGGGTGGTGAAGCTTTTGGTATTAGCTTAGTATTTGATAAGTGATCATCCGCTAAGTATTTAACAACAAACACCCTATTTTCAGGGTGTTTTTTTATTCACTAAATAAAGCGATATTCTGACTGAAATTATGACTAGATGCCTTGCATTTCAATTTGGTACTTCGCATAGATTTTATCAATAGTGCCATCTTGCTTAAGGTCTTTTATCACTACGTTTACCGCGTCTCTTAAATCACTATCTTTAAAAGCCATATGAGAATAAACATCTGGCCACAAGCGATGAATAGTAAAGTCACTTTTCTGCATCTGTAATTGATCATGATAAAACTTGTCTTGTAAGTCATGCCAAAAGATATGGATATCACCAACCCTCACATCTTTCTTACCTGATGCCATTAAATACGTAGTATCTTTTGGCTGGGAGTGCTCTGAATAGCGAGCATTCGCCACAGCCATGTCTTTATATGCTTTTCCTAACAAGTCTTTCGCACCTTGATAGGCGGCTACAGAATATGAGTGTAAATCTGCGATAGAACTTAACTCAACACTTTTATTCTTTTTACTCACAGCAACATCGGTATAACGAAAAACAGCCTCAGATAAATAGCCATTAACTTCTGATCCTGAAAAGATGTTACAAGCCACATCAATAATTTTGCCGCTATTAATTTCATGTAACAGTCTATTATTACTCATGAAAATATATTTAACGTCATAGTCTGGTAATTGTTGAAAAATTTCTCGGGTGATATCAAGAAATATCCCAGTATTGCTTTTTTCAATAAAGAAAGGAGGGAAATTGCCTACACCAATACGCAACTCCTGTTTGGCCAGCAGCAAAGTTGGAAAAAGTAAAACAAAAACAATAAACATCCGTTGTAAGGTTTTAAACATGAAGAACAAATTGTTAGCTACATTTAAATTCAGTATAAACCAAATAGTTTATCAATTTAAACTGCCTATTTTGACTAGGATCACAACAGGGCTAAATATATGGCGATGATTGAGTTTTCTCCATGAAGCCTATACCTAACCTATAAAGCCAAAAACATAAGCTTCAACTATAATCCTGCACCGTTTACGCCTTTAAAACTCTCAGGAAAACAATATCAGCATTTGATTTCGATACCTTTATTTATTGTTGCCCCCGTGGTCATCTCACCCCTTCTGGTAATGGATGAACTACATATTGTTACCTTATTTTTATTGCCAAATAAGACTAATCAATAAAATTGGCAAAATATTCCGAAGCAACCTCTATTTAATCTCATTTTTTACTCTATTTAACGAATTTAATACACTTTTAATTGGTTTAACGCTCAAAAAAACATAAACTCAGAGTGTGAAAACTCTCGCTTTCTTTTTTCAAATAGACCTTTAGGACTAGAAATGAAACTAAAAATAAATTCTTTAAAGCAAGCCCTAGCGATTAGCTTAGGTTTGTTAACTTGTTCAGTGGCAACCGCTGAACAAGCAAGTAAGGTAATTACTGCTGAAAACTTAGCAACTCTACAAGCTGTTAGCCAAGCGCAAGTTAGCCCAAGTGGTGAATTTGTTGCTTATACTCGTTCAGTGCCGCGTGAAATATATGTAGAAAAAGATGGTAAAAACTGGGGTGAGTTATACCTAGTAAATGATAAAGGCGTTGAACGTCCATTTATTACCGGCAAAGTTAATGTTCACAATATTCAATGGTCTGCTGACGGTTCATTAATCTTTTTCTTAGCAAAAATGAATGCTGACAAGTACACCACGCTTTACCAAATTCCAGCAAACGGCGGCCAAGCTCAAAAAGCAGTGGTATTAAAAGACACTAGCATCAGTAAGTACGCACTAAGCTCTGATAACAAAAGCATCGCCATTTTAGCGAAAAAAGCTAAAGCCAAATCAGACACAAAACTTAAAGAATTAGGCTTTAAAGCTGAAATTTTTGAAGAGCAGTTAACCAATCAGTTTTTATACGTAACTGATTTTGCGCAATCTGACAAAGCAATAACACCTGAAGCCTGGAATATCAAAGGCTATGTGTCTGACGTTCATTTCTCGCCAACGGGTAAAGATTTATTAGTTAAAACTCAACCTACTGCTTTAATTGATGACAAATACATGAAGTCTCAATGGCACATTGTTGATATTGCTAAAAAAGCTGTTAAAACATCTTTCGCAACAGAAGGTAAGTTAGGCGCAGCTGAGTTTTCATATGATGGCAGCTACGTAGCACTGCATGGTGCACAAGATAAGCATGACCCAGCAAACGGTCGTTTATTTCTTGCTGAAGTAAAATCAGGCAAGGTAACTAACTGGTTACCAAACTTTAAAGGTCATGTAAGTGACTTTGAATGGTCTAACAAGCGTAATGAGTTATATTTCACTGCCAATATCAACACTGATACGGTTGTCGCTAAAATTAAGCCTGGCTCAAACGATTACAAAACAGTTGTTAAAGCGGGGAAATTCATCGCTGGTAACATCAGTATTTCAGATTCAGACAAATCAGTGGTTGTTAAAGCAAACAGCTCACAACACCCTAACGAAGTATTCATGTTACGCGGTAAAAAACAAACCCGTTTAACTGATTCAAACACTTGGTTAAATGATGTTGCGCTGGCAAAACAAGAAAGCATTACCATTAAAGCCCGTGACGGCGTAGAAGTTGGTGGTGTACTTGTTTACCCACTAAACCACAAGAAAGGTCAACGCTACCCGTTAATCATGTCTGTACACGGTGGACCTGAAAGTCACGATAAAGATGGTTGGGTAACTAACTACTCTCGTCCTGGACAACTAGCGGCAGCACAAGGCTACGCAGTCTTTTACCCGAACTACCGAGGTAGTACAGGTAAAGGCGTAGATTACTCTAAATTAGGTCAAAATGATTACGCTGGTAAAGAATTTGATGATCTAGTAGATCTTAAAAACCATCTAGTAAACATGGGTTTAGTTAACGAGAAAAAAGTTGGTATCACAGGTGGTTCTTACGGTGGTTATGCTTCAGCTTGGGGCGCAACTAAATTAACTAAGCATTTCGCAGCAAGTGTGATGTTTGTTGGTATCTCTAACCAGTTATCAAAGTTTGGTACTACCGATATTTCTAACGAAATGCACCTAGTACATGCGCGTTCATACCCTTGGGATAAATGGCAATGGTACTTAGAACGTAGCCCTATTTACTGGGTTGAACAGTCTGAAACACCATTATTAATTATGCACGGTAAAGCTGATCCACGTGTTCACCCTGCACAATCAATGGAAATGTACCGTTATATGAAGGTACGTGGTAAAACAGTTCGTTTAGTTTACTACCCAGGTGAAGGTCACGGTAACAAACGTGCTGCCGCTAAGTATGATTACACCTTACGTTTAATGCGTTGGATGGATAACTACCTTAAGCATGACAATAAGCCAATGCCTGCGCATGACTTACCACATGCAGCTAACTTAAAAGCTCAAAAAGAGTCATAAGCACATAGTGGTTCAAACGTGTTAACAAAAAGGTCAGCAAATTGCTGACCTTTTTTATTTATCTAACCCTACTCAATTTTATTTCAGTAAAGCTAACTTCGCTTGAATGATGTTTAGTTTATTAAAAATCGACTAAAGTCTAAGTAGTTTTTTAGCCAATGTAGACTTAGGTCTAATTCCTTTTGTTCACTTTACACTCTAACTTATTATTCGATAACAAAAAGTAACAACTAAATAAAATCTAAAGAGACAGTTAAAGTCTCAACAAATTAGAAGTTTGAAACACATACATTACAATAAATTAGAGCAAATAAGTAAAAACAAAAAATGGGGAATAGCATGTTTAAGAATTCATTATTTAGGGTTAAAAAAATTGCTTTGGCGACAAGTTTACTCGCTGTAACCACTGCTGCAAATGCCGGTTACACCATCAAGCTAGATGACGGTGACAGCATCACATTTGGTGGTTATGTTAAAGCTGATGTCCGTTATGTTAGTGGTGACATTGCCGCTACAGATTACTGGTACGGTGGTGGTACGGTATTACCAGAAAGCCAATCAAACTTTGGTATCTCAGTGAACGAATCACGATTAACTACAAAGTGGGTTCATGGTGATGTAACTGGTTACATTGGCATGGATTTTTATGGCGGTGCTGTTAGTGGCGGCGGTAATGAAGTAATTTCTAATTCATCAGGTCTACGTCTACGTCAAGCTTTCCTTAAATACAAAAATGTTTTAGTCGGTCAAGCATGGACTACCTTCCAGAATACTAGCGCACTGGCTGAAGCGGCTGATTTTGGTGGCCCTTTGGTAGCATCAGCCTTTATTCGCCAAGGTCAAGTACGTTATACCAATGGTGGCTTACAGCTATCTATTGAAAACCCAGAGTCTTACGGCGGATATCGCGGTGACAGCGGAAAACGTGATGATAATGTGCCTGACTTTATCGGTAAATATACCTTCAAAGGTGACTGGGGTAATGTTTCAGTTTCTGGCTTAGCACGTCAATTAAAAACGGCTAGTAACGAAAGTGAGACTGGCGTAGGTTTTGGTGTCGCTGGTCGCATTAAAACCTTTGGTAAAGATGATGTTCGTTTCCAAGTACATGGTGGTAATGTGGGTCGTTATGTTGGTGTAACAGCATCAACTGATATTGTTGGTGAAGAAGTTGAAGAAACAACGTCAGTTATGGTCGCTTACCGTCACTTTTGGACCGATAGCATGCGTAGTTCAGTGTTTGTTGGTAACACCACAACTGACTTAACAGACAGAGATCGTACTCACTGGGGCGTTAACTTATTTGAAAATGTCACTAAGCAGTTATCGTTTGGTGTAGAAGTAGGTAACTTTGAAATGGCAGAGTCGAATGCTGACTCAATGTATGTTCAATTTTCAACCAAGTTCGTATTATAAGTTTACCGCTTACACACAGATAAACCAATACCGTTTGGTATAACAATCTTGCGTTAGTTAACCTCATTTGAGGTTATTTTATAGGGAAGCATTTGCTTCCCTTTTTTTATGCTGAAACAAAATTTTTACTGGCATTCTTAAGTATTTTCATTGGCGGAATTAAATTTTTCATCACCTTAGGTATAAGAAATTTATTCGTCTAAACTGATAAGTACAACTACAAATTCAAGTGAGAAGTTTATGGATTTTTTACGAAAACTCACCATCCAACAAAGATTAGCCATGTTGGTGGCGTTAATCATTATCGGCTTAACAACACTTGATGGTCTTAACTTATTTGAAGAGTATAAATCACTGGTTTCGCAAAAAAAATCAACCACAAGCGAGCTAGTTAACTCAACTTACGGAATTATTGAGCACCACTATGATTTGCAACAAAAAGGTGAACTAACAAAAGAGCAAGCACAACAAAAGTCACTCAAAATAATCTCAAACCTTCGCTACGATACCAATAACTACTTTTGGGTAAATGACTACACGCCAAATATGATCATGCATCCAATCAAGCCACAACTTAACGGTAAGAGTGTTGCCAATGTAAAGGATCCAGATGGTAAAAATCTTTTTGTTGATATGGTTAATATTACCAGGTCAAAGGGCAAAGGCTTTGTCTATTACAAATGGGCTAAGCCCGGTTTTGATGAACCTGTTGATAAGATCGGTTTTGTAAGAGGTTTTACACCATGGCAATGGATAATTGGCACTGGTACTTATCTAGACGATATTGATGCAACCTTTGCCGAACAACGCAACAGGGTGATTCTAGATAGCATTGTTATTGCACTAATCATCGTCGGTTTAAGTTATATTATTGGTAATAGTATTTTACTGCCAACTCGTTCAGCAGCAAACCTCATGAAGGATATTGCTCAAGGAGAAGGCGACTTAACTAATTCTCTTGATAATAGTGGTCAAGATGAAATTTCTCGATTATCTACCTACTTCAATGACTTTACTGAAAAAATGCGTCAATCATTACAAGATGTCTCGAAAAATACCGCGCAAGTATTAGAACATTCAGAAGCCGTTGCTGGTGCTAGCGACACCACTCAATCATTAATCCAAAGTCAAAATGATATTACTGCGCAAGTCGCCACGGCAATGGAACAGATGACCTCTCAAATCAAAGAAGTAAGTGACAATGCCAGCTCAGCAGAACAAGCAGCAAACGATGCCAGAAATAACACCTCTGATGGTAAACAAATCATTTCTCACACCATTACCCAAATGCAGTCGTTATCAACAAATATTGATGATGTCAGTAACGTTGTCGCAAGCTTAGCCTCAGAAAGTGACAATATAGGCTCAGTACTCGATGTTATTCGCGGTATTGCCGAACAAACTAACTTATTGGCTCTTAATGCTGCCATTGAAGCTGCTCGCGCAGGTGAACAAGGTCGAGGTTTTGCCGTAGTTGCTGATGAAGTACGCACACTAGCCAATAGAACAGAACAAAGCACTAATGAAATTCAACAAATGATCCAAAAATTGCAAACAGGTGCTCAAGAAGCAGTTTCAGCGGTAAAAGTCAGCCAAGATATTTCAGTTAAAACGGTTGAACAAACTACCAAAGCCGATGATTCACTTTCAGAGATTGACCGTTTGATGGAAGTGATCTCTGATATGAGCACCCAAATTGCTCGAGCTACCGAACAACAAAGCCAAGCTGCAGATGAGGTAAATCTACGTATTAATGACTTAGCAGGGATGACCGATGAGTCTTTAGCGACCACTGAGCAATTAAGTGAAACCAGTCAGAAACTGAAAGTGAGTAGTAACGGAATGTCTGAAGTTGTCGGTCGTTTTAAAATATAGCTTTCTCAACAACAAGCAGACATAAAAAAACCAGTAACACTTTCATCGAGAGTGTTACTGGTTAAACCATCAAAAATTTTAAAGTCGAATAGATTCCTTAGAACCTCAAAGCACTTACCACCCCTTAACTGCAATATCAGAGTGGTACTTAGTGGTTATGTGTCCTGGAGCATAACCACTAAGTTCCGTGCTTTGCTATTGCTTATTTAGTGAGAGAGCATTCACTGCCTAAGCAACGAAACAAATGATAATCATTCTCATTACGATAGTCAACACTATTTTTACAATTAATTTAAATAATTTATTTTTATTTCTTCAATTTGGCAAAAGCGTCAGCAAAAGCGTTACCCATAGCGGCATTTTCATGCGGTTTTTTATTCGCTTTCTTTGGCTTCCCTGCAGTTTTAGCTTGATGAGCTTTGTTATTATTAGCCTTGGTAGACCTTTCACTAGTATTGCTTTGCTGTTGCTTATTAGTCTTAGCTGATACTTGCTCTTCTAACCGCATTGTTAAGCTAATACGTTTACGAGCAACATCAACTTCTAACACTTTAACTTTAACAATATCGCCGGCTTTGACTATTTCACGAGGATCACTAACAAACTTATCTGTGATAGAAGAAATATGCACTAAACCATCTTGATGAACACCGATATCAACAAAAGCACCAAAATTAGCAACATTAGAGACAACGCCTTCCAATATCATGCCTAGCTCTAAATCGGCCATGGTATTTACACCATCAGCAAAACTGGCGGTTTTAAATTCCGGACGAGGATCTCGGCTAGGTTTAGCTAACTCATTAATAATATCTTTAATGGTCACTTCACCAATCGTGTCATTTATCAGTGAATTAATATTCAATGCGTTAAGTTGTTCGGCATTATTAAGCACCTGATTAACATCAAGTTTCAGTTGACTGATGATCTGCTCAACTATCGGATAACTTTCAGGATGAACAGCTGATTGATCTAATGGGTTGTCACCATCAGTAATACGCAAAAACCCTGCAGCTTGTTCAAACGCTTTAGGTCCTAAACGTGCGACTTTCTTCAGTTGTTTTCTATTACTAAAGCGTCCCTGCTCATCTCTGAAAGAGACAATATTATTTGCCATGGTTTTGTTTAGCCCTGACACGCGAGTTAACAAAGCTGCTGAAGCACTATTTAAATCAACACCTACCGCATTTACACAGTCTTCCACCACATCATCTAGGGTTTTGCTTAGCTGACTTTGACTAACATCATGCTGATATTGGCCAACCCCAATCGCTTTCGGGTCAATTTTCACTAACTCAGCTAAAGGATCTTGTAACCGTCTGGCAATAGAGACTGCACCACGTAAAGAAACATCTAAATCAGGAAATTCATTGGCAGCAAATTCAGAAGCAGAATAAACCGAAGCGCCAGCTTCACTCACCGTCACCTTGGCTAATTGAAATTTGTCTTCCGCTGAATTTAAGCTAGTAATAAGCTCGGCAACTAACTTGTCACTTTCTCGAGAGCCTGTGCCATTGCCTATCGCAATGAGTTCAACTTTATACTGGCGTGAAATATTAGCCAAAGTTCTAATGGATTTTTCCCAATGGTTTTGTGGTGCGTGTGGGAAAATGGTCGTGGTATGCAATAACTTACCAGTACCATCAACTATGGCAATTTTACAGCCCGTTCTAAGGCCGGGATCTAAACCTAACGTTACTTGAGGACCTGCTGGGGCAGCCATCAATACGTCTGCAAGATTATTTGAGAAGACGTCAATGGCCTGAGTTTCAGCTTGCTCGCGTAAACTAGTCAATAATTCGGTAGTTAAACTAACATTTAGCTTGGCTTTCCAAGTTAATTGCACCACCTTTGTTAAAAACTCAGCTGCCGCTTGCTTGGTTAACCTCAAGGTTAAATGTTCACTTATAATTTGTTCTGCACTGCTATGGCTATTACTTTCTTGCCCAGGATCGACATCAATTGATAACTGTAAGAAGCCTTCATTTCTACCGCGAAGCATTGCAAGCATTCGGTGGGAGGGGACAGATTTTAATTTTTCACTATGGTCAAAATAATCACGGTATTTTGCCGCCGCCTTATCTTGGTTTTTTACCAACTTACTAGTTAAGTGTGCTTGCTTTAATAAGTGACGGCGTAATTTTGCTAATAAATTAGCATCTTCACTAAAACGCTCAGCAAGAATATAACTAGCACCTTCAAGTACCAGCTTACTATCAGAAAATCCCGCAGAGTCATTGATATACGCTTTCGCTTCACTTTCAGGTGATAGTTGCCAGTTATTAAACAGCTTATTAGCTAACGGTTCAATACCTGCTTCAATGGCAATTTTACCCTTAGTTCGACGTTTGGGTTTATAAGGTAAATATAAATCTTCTAGGCGAGTTTTGTTGTCTGCTTGCAAGATAGACTGCTCTAATTCTTTAGAGAGTTTATTTTGCTGCTTAATATTCGTTAGGATAACTTGTCGGCGATCTTCTAATTCACGTAAGTAGCCCAAACGCTGCGATAAGTGTCTTAGATGATTATCATCAAGTCCTTGGGTCGCTTCTTTACGATAACGCGCGATAAAAGGCACGGTTGCGCCATCATCAAGGAGGGTAATGGCGGCATCAATTTGTGCCAGGTTAACATTAAGTTCTTGAGCGATTTGCTCGGCAATGATTGACATGAAAAAGCTGTTCCAACAGAGATAGTATATGGTTCCGCATAATAACAGAAATTACTTACAACAAAAATTATAGCGCGATTTGTTCTGTACTATCATCCACACTGCACACAGTATTACCGCCTTTCGCTTTTGCTTGATAAGCTGCCTGATCTGCTAAATCAAATAGTGCTTTATAGTTAAAACTGCCTTGCTCTGTGGAACTAACACCAAAACTTGCCGCGGCAACTACTTCAGCATGAGTTGCTTTGATGGCATGAACCTTAGCACAAAGAATATTGGCCTTTTTGATTGCTTCAGACTCAGGACAGTGAGGCAACACAACAAGAAATTCATCACCACCTAAACGTACTGCAATATCTTCTAATCGACAATTCTTCTGTAATACCGCCGAAATTTCCACCAAGATTTCATCGCCTTGTTTATGTCCATAGTTATCATTAATAAATTTAAACTTATCAAGATCAATCATAATTAGACTTAAAGGGTATTTCTGACGTTTGGCTAAACTAAGCGCCTTTTCAATGAAGTTATTTAAGAAATAACGGTTATACAGTCCCGTTAATTGATCTGTCATAGCCAACTGCTCTAAAGCTTGTTGTTGATTAATTATCTTCAAGTGTAACTGTCTTGCGATGATCAAATTTTTAGCCCTTACTGCAAGCTCTGCTTGTAATACTGGTTTAATAATAAAATCATTAGCGCCCACTTGCAGCGCTCTAATACGCTCACTCGCTTTAGAAGTACCAGATAGAGCTAAAATGGGAATCAAGTTTTTTTCATCATTACGAGCTCTAATATCACTTATCATTTCTATGCCGTCTTTCTCACCGGGCAAGACAATATCTAATAGCACTAAGTCGTAGCTATTTGATTCAAAAAATTTTATCCCCTTATCTGCCGAGGTAACATGATCAAAGGTTAGTCCCATTTGGGTTAAAATATCCATGGTCATGTTTGCAAGGGTAAGGTGATCTTCTATATAAAGAATATGACCAGACACTTCGCTAATTGATACGTCATCACGTGTTAACTTAGTTAATATATCCTTTAATTGTGCTAACTCATTTCGCTGACAAATATGATTAACCGCTGCGGTTTTCATTTGTTGCAACTTACTTTCGTCACTTTCCGTTGTCATAATAACAATGACACTGTTAGCTAGCGCTGGTTGTGCCTTAATTTGATTTGCTAGAGTGGTCGCCAAGGTATCAGATAGGTTCATCGCTATGATGATAAGTTCCACAGGCTCTTTGGCTAACTCTACAAGCGCTTCTTCTCCCGTGGTCACTACTTCATGACTAATTGAAAAGCCATTGAGGAATTCTTTTAATAACAATTGATACATTTTTGACGGTTCAATAACCAAGGCTTTCATCTAGACAATCTCAGGAATATATACGTCTTTTCAGTATGTTAGCTGATCTTTATGAATACCAATTTGCAGTGTTATTTTCTTTCAGGACTTTCTCCTTACATAAATTATTACTGTGGCTTTGTCTGTTAGTAAATATTTTTGGTATGATCAAATGAGCTTTATTAAATAAAAACCTTTCAATGAAAAAATCAAATTACATTACGCGTGCTGGCTGGGATCGCTTAGACCAAGAATTAAAGTTTCTCTGGAAAGATGAACGGCCTAAGATCACCCGCTCTGTTAGTGAAGCAGCGGCACAAGGCGATCGCAGTGAAAACGCGGAGTATATTTACGGCAAAAAGCGTTTACGTGAAATAGATCGTCGAGTACGCTTTTTAGTCAAACGCACTGAAGAACTCAATATTATTTACCCCGACCCTCAGCAAGAAGGCCGAGTATTCTTTGGTGCTTGGGTAACATTAGTGAACGAAGATGACCAAGAAGTCATTTATCGCTTAGTTGGACCCGATGAATGGGATGTAAAACGTGGAGAAATCAGTATCGACTCACCGATGGCGCGTGCTTTGTTAGGCAAGGCCATAGATGACGAAGTCGTTGTGCAAACACCCGAAGGTGAACGAGTTTTTGATGTGATTGCTATTCGCTATAAACCGGAATAGAGACCAGTTTCCAAAGGGGGCTAATAATCAAACTGAACGCCTAGACGAATACTTGCCCCACGCATCACTTCAATACCATCTATATGTACTTTATCCAAGGTTGTTGCCACATCAAGGTTAAAAAACTTCATAAAAGTAACACCTGCATTTAAATAACCTAGCTTTGTACCTGCTAAGTTTCTACTCATACCAAAACGAGCACTAGGTAACCACCAACTGTCTGCAGCGTACCCTGCTGTAAGCGTAAACCACTGGTACCTATCACGCATAGGATCTTCAACTGGGTTTGCATCTAACTCTGCATGTAAACTCCAATCTCGATTGGCAGTAAATATTCCTGCTTCAAGCTTTACCTGTCGTTGCATGGTGAATTCTTCATGAAAGTTAAGCTTTCGAAGAATTTCACTGGAAGAAACATTGGTTCGATCAAGTTCTGGGTATTTATAGGTTCGCTCAATTACATTAGTCAATGAAGCGCCTAATTGATAGTGAGGTGCTGCCCAAACCAAGCCGACGTCAAAATCAAAACCATTTCTATAAATAAAATTTGAGTCCTTTATATCCTGAAATAGTGCTTCAGAATCTGTCACCTGACCTAAACGAGCATTCAAGTTTGTTAAACCAACACGGTATAATGATGGCTTAACGCCCCAATAAAGCTCTCCTTGCTCAAGATCGAGTGCTTGTTTACTGTAAGACATAGAGAATTGCGATATTTTGGTTGCTTTCACTAATAAAAAACTATCGTTTTCAATAGAGAGTTTAAATTTTTTATTCGCAGGATTATAATAAAGCGTCATCCCACCAGACAGGTCTAACTCTTGAACAGGCTCAGTTTCTGGAATATGCGGAATGGTCCTTAATGCCTCTTTTGCCTGTTCCGAATTAAAATCGATAACATCAAAAAGACCTACGGTTTTTGCATTTCCTTTAAATGCCATTCCTAGCAATAATGTACCACCGTATAAATCTTCATTAAGCACAAAACTAGCATTAGTCGTTGCTTCTGCTTTGCCATAACCCTCAGCAGCGATTAAAGCAATCAGTGCTGCCGCATCAACAGCCCTATCTTTAATAATATCTAATCGATCTTCTAACTCAGGATATTTTTGAAATAAATCTTCCCAAATGTAATCTCTAACAGGGTTTTCCGGGCTAGGTGGCTTTTCTATTCCGTCATCATCGTCATCTGGCGGTCTATGCTCTAAAGCAAATTCATTGATTAGCTCAAACAACTCGTCTAAATCGCCGTATTCTAAACCTCCTCCAACTTCAACGGCCCCCCCTGTCATTACATGTGGATCTTTTCGCTTTATGGTCAATGCAGCAGAAGCAGGGTTACCAGCATTAGATAATGATTTTTGGGAATAATTCAGACTTGCACTTCGCGGTTGAATGTCAGCCAAAGCATAACTACTTGCTGCAGATAGGCCAACAATTACAAGGGTTTTAATGACGTTTTGAACACGAAAATGTAATAAATGAAATAACAAAATAACGACTCTAGAGTGTGCTTTTTAAAATATGTATTATTAATAAGCAATATTAACATGCTGATAATGTGCTAGCACCTATTAACAAAGCAAATTACAAAGTCATAACAACTTAGCACCACTTTAATACACTATGGTAATAGCGTTTATCACTTAACTCGGCGAGTTCGAATGGGGATCTGGCAAACATCGAGCACTGGCGGCGGCTTTTTGTAGAAGAAAGCATTATCTCGCTTGCGTCGTTTAACAACGCGTTCGGCAAACTGACTAGACTCAGTATTTTCAACTTCTAAATGTATTTGCTCAGCCTTAGGTACATCACTCATCAACTGCATGCTAATAATCTTGGTAAAATCGCGATGATCGACCGCATAGTCACCTTCTACCACTTCAGTTCTTTGAATAGCTTGAACATGCTGCATACCGTAAACCACACGACCAAATATTGACATAATGCCATCTAAATATCGCGGAGCCTGACCAATAACAAAATAAAAATGGCTCGAAGCTGAATCAGCCTCATTACCTCTTGCCATGGCTAAAGTACCCGGACAATGCGTTAACCAGCCTTTACCTTGACCAGCCTTAGCGTCAGCTTGATAAGCCAAAGCGAAGCCGTCTTTAAAACCAGTTTGCTGGGCAAATAAGTCTTGCTTTTGTATTGGGGTAAATGACCAATTTTTATCGGTTTGCCATGCTGACTCCATTGCTAATAATGCAACCGATTTGTCTTTTGCACTGCCATCTTTTGGGCCTGCTTGAGCGACAAAGCCATCAATAACACGATAGAATTTAGTGCCATTATAAAAGCCTTGTTGAGTTAACTCGGTAAATTGTGCGACATGTTTTGGTGAAAACTGGGGGGCTAGTTCAATAACGACTTTGCCGTGAGGTAGCGTTAACAATACCGTGTTATTCAAGGCTAATTTACGCCAAACATAATCCGTAGCGTTATCTGCGCCGCAGGCATTAATAAAAAGTAGACTAGTCAGAGTTAGTAACGTTTTGGCTATGGCTTTCATCGGTGGCTTTATCTATTTTCAAGGCAAGTAAATTAAATGCTATCATAGCCGTCTTCAGATTTTACACCTATTTATTTTATTAACTTTGGATTGGAGTTTTTCGTGAATAAGAGCCTTATCACTAACTTTATCGCTTTAGCTTGTACATTGGCGGGTTATGTTAGCGAGCAACATATTCTATTTACCCTCGGGCTTTTTGCACTTTCCGGTGCAATAACCAATTGGCTTGCCGTTCATATGCTCTTTGAAAAGGTTCCGTTGCTTTACGGTTCAGGCGTTATTCCTGCTCGCTTTGAGGAATTTAAGATAGCTATTAAACACCTTATGATGGAACAATTTTTTACTGAAGATAATATTGACCGTTTTCTTTCTGATAGCTCAGGAAAAGCCAGTACCATTAATTTATCACCCGTGATTGATAAAGTTGACTTGTCTCCCGCGTTCGACAGCCTGGTTTCTGTTATCGAAAACTCTTCTTTTGGCGGTATGTTGGCAATGGTTGGTGGTAGTGAAGCCCTACAACCAATGCGCGAGCCTTTCATTGAAAAAATGAAACTCTCAGTTCAAGAAATCACCGAAAGTGAACAATTCAATACTTTGCTACGTGAAGAGTTAGAACAACCCGATATAATTTCCGGCATGCGAAATAAAGTCAGCGATATTATTGAAAAGCGTTTGAATGAATTAACCCCACAATTAGTGAAAGAAATTGTCCAAGAGATGATTAAAAAGCACTTAGGTTGGTTAGTTGTCTGGGGTGGAATTTTTGGTGGCGCTATAGGCGTTATTGCTGCACTTACTAATAATTTCTAAGTAGAAATTTTATCGTAAATAAATTTAGAATTTAATTTTTTGTAAATTTTTTAATACTTATAAAGTAAACACTAAAATACAAACAAATTATTCTTAGCTTTGCCACGATATGGTGTAAAAATCACTTTAATTTCGCCTTGCGCATAGGTTATGCTTGGGTATCTAAAAATATTAGAGCATTTAGGTTAATAAGCGCGATGATGCCTTATCTGCCAAGCTCTGTTTTAACATAAGGTAGACTTCTGTCATGTTTGGTAGTTTAAAGGCTTTGCCTGCCGATCCTATTCTTGGATTAGCAGCTAAATACAAAAAAGATAGCAACCCAAAGAAAATCGACTTAGGTGTTGGCGTATATAAGAACGAAGCTGGACAAACCACAGTACTTAATTGTGTAAAAAAAGCTGAGCTTCATCGTCAAACCACAGAAGAAAGTAAAGTTTATATTGGCCCTACAGGTTCAGATTTATTTAACTCTGAAATGGCTAAGCTTATTTTTGGTAGTGAGCACAAGGTACTTGCTGAAAATCGTGCTCGCACTATTTCAACTCCTGGTGGTACTGGCGCGTTACGTGTTGCCGCTGAATTTATTAAATCTTGTAAAGCTGGCGCTACTATTTGGGTAAGTAACCCAACTTGGGCAAACCACAACGGTGTATTTGAAGCTGCTGGCTTAAATGTTAAAACTTACCCATATTATGACTACGAAAATAAGAGCTTAGACTTTGACGGTATGTTAAATGCCCTTAAAGAAGTAAGCAGTGATGATGTGGTATTACTTCATGCTTGTTGTCATAACCCAAGTGGTATGGATTTAAACAAAGAACAATGGCAACAAGTTGCTGATGTTGCAAAAACAGTTGGCTTTACCCCACTAATTGATATGGCTTACCAAGGTTTTGGTGTTGGCTTAGAAGAAGATGCCTACGGTTTACGTTTAATGGCTGACACTGTTAAAGAGATGATCATCTGTAGTTCATGTTCTAAAAACTTCGGTTTATACCGTGAACGTATTGGTGCTTGTACTATCATTGGAGAGTCTAGCACTGCGGTTGATATTGCAAACTCAGTATTACTTTACGTTGTACGTGTTATCTACTCAATGCCGCCAGCACATGGTGCAGCTCTTGTTGAAACCATTTTAACTTCTGATGAGTTACGTAACGAATGGTACCGTGAATTAGCTGAAATGCGCGACCGCATTAATGACAACCGCAAGATCATTGTTGATAAGCTAGTTGAAAATGGCGTTACTCAAGATTTCAGCCATATCAGCCGTCAAATGGGTATGTTCTCGTTCTTAGGTCTTTCTCCCGAACAAGTTCAACAGCTGCAAGATGATTACAGCATCTACTTAGTTGGCTCAAGCCGTATGAGTATTGCTGGTATTTCTCAAGCCAATGTTGATTATCTAGCAAGTTCTATCGCTAAAGTACTATAAGCTGATAACACCAACTTATAGCAAAGCAAAATCTGGCTGAGCTTTTTTTATTCTAATAGAGTAAAATAAGGTTCAGCCTTTTTTATTGGCTTCGATTTAACACCAAGTGGCTTAATATTTATTAGTCAGATGTAACTCAAGGAATCTCCCGTGACTGTTCCCGGAAATTTATTTATTCTTTCAGCACCTAGTGGCGCTGGAAAATCGAGCTTGATCAATGCGTTGCTTAAACAAGACAATCAAGCGTCTGCAAGACCTATGCAGGTTTCTGTTTCTCATACTACTCGTGATATCCGCCCAGGCGAAAACAATGGCGAGCATTATCACTTCGTTGATGTCAGTGAATTTAAACAATTAATCAGTCAAAATGCTTTTTATGAATATGCCGAAGTTTTCGGTAATTACTACGGTACTTCTGAAGCGGCAATTGATGCTCAACTTGCCCTAGGCATTGATGTTTTTCTCGATATTGACTGGCAAGGTGCACAACAAGTTCGCATGAAAAAGCCAAGTGTCACCACAGTATTTATTAGCCCACCTTCAAAAGAAGAACTAGAAAAGCGTTTACGTGGCCGTGGTCAAGACAGTGATGAAATCATTGCTGGTCGTATGGCAGCTGCGCAAGCGGAATGTTCGCATTACAACGAGTTTGATTACGTTATTGTTAACGATGATTTTAATCAGGCACTAGTAGACTTGACCACTATCGTGAATAATCAGCGATTGAAGTGTCGTCAGCAAGCTATCGCGCAACAAGCATTATTTAGTAAGTTATTGGCTAATAATGAAGTTGAAGCGGCAGAATAAGTTAAAATCGTAAGATATTTCCCCTAGTTGCGCGGCTATTACTTGCTTAATTAGTAAGTGGGCAGTAAACTACGCAGCTATTATTTTGTAAGATCGTTTATTTAGTTGGAGTGACCACATGGCTCGCGTTACTGTTGAAGATGCCGTAGAAAAAATCGGTAATCGTTTTGATTTGGTGTTAGTAGCATCACGTCGTGCTCGTCAAATTGCAACGGGCGGGAAAGATCCATTGGTTGAAGTCGAAAATGACAAACCAACGGTAATTGCTTTACGTGAAATCGAAGCAAACCTAATTACTACAGAAATTATGAACACTTCTGATCGTCAAGAGCAAATTCAGCAAGATACTGCTGAGTTAGATGCTGTTGCTGCGATTGTTGGTGGTCAACAAGACGAATTAAGCTAAGTTAATTCCTTCAACATAGAAGGCTTTAATTTCAGTTCTTTAAAACGCGTACCTCATTCTGCTTAAACTCAGAAAATAGGTTACGCGTTTTTTATTGCTCAGATTTAATTTTTCCTTGTCAATTGCGCGTATTGCCGCGTATGCTATTTATATTAGAGTATATATACTCAACTACCCCCCTTATTTCTTCTCAGTTTGGAGTATTAGGTGTACCTATTTGAACCTTTAAAAGAACTTAGCTCTACCTACCTATCAAAAGTACAAATTGACTTGCTAAAGCACGCCTATATTGTTGCGCGTGATGCCCATGACGGACAAATGCGATCGAGTGGTGATCCTTACATCACTCACCCTGTTGCAGTAGCCATTAACTTAGCGCAAATGCATTTAGATCATGAAACGCTGATGGCCGCTTTATTACATGATGTTATTGAAGATACTGAAGTTACCAAAGACGAACTGGCTGAGCTATTTGGTCATACCGTTGCAGAGCTGGTTGAAGGTGTAAGTAAGTTAGACAAGCTAAAGTTTGATAACAAAGAAGAAATGCAAGCGGAAAACTTCCGTAAAATGGTGCTTGCCATGGTGCAAGATATACGTGTTATCTTAATCAAACTCGCTGACCGCACGCACAACATGCGCACCCTTGGCTCACTGCGCCCAGATAAGCGCCGTAGAATAGCCCGAGAAACCTTAGAGATCTACGCACCAATTGCTAACCGACTTGGTATTCATGATATTAAAAATGAATTAGAGCTATTAGGCTTTGAAGCACTTTATCCAATGCGTTCTCGTGCACTAAAGTCAGCGGTAAAAAGTGCGCGTGGTAACCGTAAGGCTATTGTTGATAATATTGAAAAAGAAATTGCCGCACGTCTTGAAGAAAGTGGTATTGAAGCGAAAATCATGGGTAGAGAAAAACATCTTTATTCTATTTATCGCAAGATGCTCAATAAAGAATTAATGTTCAATGAAGTAATGGACATTTATGCATTTCGCGTTATTGTCAGTGAGAAAATTGACAATTGTTACCGTGCCTTAGGTGCGATGCACAATTTATTCAAACCTATTGAAACCCGCTTTAAAGATTATATCGCCATTCCAAAAACTAATGGTTATCAATCTCTGCATACGTCACTCATTGGGCCGCATGGTATACCGGTAGAAATTCAAATCCGTACCCACGATATGGATCAAATGGCAGATAAAGGTGTTGCTGCGCATTGGCTTTATAAGCAAGATGGCGATAACACTGGCACTACCGCACAAATGAAAGCACGTCGTTGGATGCAAAGCTTATTAGAGTTGCAACAAAGCGCAGGTAGTTCATTTGAATTTATTGAAAACGTTAAATCAGACTTATTCCCTGAAGAGATTTACGTATTCACCCCTGATGGCCGTATTATTGAATTACCCATGGGCGCGACTGCGATTGATTTTGCTTATGCTGTTCATACCGATGTCGGTAATTCATGTGTTGGGGTAAAAGTAGATCGCAAACCTTACCCGATGAGTCAGCCAATAGACTCCGGACAAACTATCGAAGTAATCACCTCAGCCGCTGCACGACCAAACGCGACTTGGTTAAATTTTGTAGTAACCGCGAAAGCTCGCTTACAAATTAGAACTTACTTAAGAAGCTGTGAGAAAGATGAGTCTCATGCTTTAGGTGTCCGTCTTTTAAGTCACGCCTTAGGTAAAACCAAGCTTGAAGATATTGCACAAGATAAAATTGATGAAGTAGTACAACAAAGTGGTAATGAAAACTTTGATGAATTACTTACCAATATTGGCTTAGGTAACGCGCTAAGTATTGGTATTGCTAGACAACTTACCGACGGTTTTACTGAAGATGCAGAACTTGCCCCTACTAGCGCTAAAACCAAAATGCCGATTAAAGGCACTGAAGGTATGTTGGTGAGTTATGGTAAGTGTTGTCGACCGATTCCAGGTGATGCCATTTTGGCGTATTTAAGCCCAGGTAAAGGCTTGATGGTGCATCAGCAAGGTTGTCGAAACATCAAAGGCCATGAGCAAGGTAGTTTATTCCCAGTTAAGTGGGACAATGAAATTGAAAAAGAGTTTATCGCAAAACTACGCGTAGAAATAGTTAACCATCAAGGTGCATTAGCATTACTCACCAATGTTGTGGCAAAATGTGGCTCTAATGTACATAGCTTAAACTCGGGTGAAAAAGATGCCGGCTTATACGTCATCGACATGGAAATTACCTGTCGAGATCGTATCCACTTAGCCGATATCATCCGTAAGATTAAAGTAATGATTGATGTGCAACGAGTTATCCGAAACAAATAAGCACAGCAGATATATATTGAATATAGAGCTTTGAGCTCACGTAGTAACTAAAGGAACTATTATGAAAAGCATTATCAGTACAGACAAAGCACCTAGCGCGATTGGCACTTACAGCCAAGCGGTAAAAGTAAACAACACGGTTTATTTATCAGGTCAAATTCCATTAATTCCAGAGACAATGGAAGTAATTGAAGGTGATTTCGCGAGCCAAGCAGAGCAAGTATTTAAAAACCTAGTGGCGGTTTGTGAAGCGGCGGGCGGCGAAATTAATAACATGGTAAAAGTTAATATCTTCCTAACTGATTTAAGTAACTTTGCCACGGTAAACGAAGTGATGAGTAAGTACTTTAGTCAACCATACCCAGCGCGCGCTGCGGTACAAGTTTCAAGGCTACCTAAAGATGTTGCCATTGAAATTGATGGAGTAATGGAACTTCCTAGCGTTAATTAGAACTTGTTTAAGTTGAGCTATTTCGAGCATTATTACGCAAAATCACTGTAAATATGTCCCTATAAGCTCAACTTATTCATCCATGAATAAGATGTTTTGCTCCATAAAACTCTTCATAGCACTTATATCCTACAATAGAGTTAGCAATAACTTGATTCCTTGGATAATTTAAAAGATAGAAAGCATGACTCCAGAAAGATTAGCACGTATTAACACTATGTTAGATAAACGCCAGCCAGACTTAACTGTATGTATGGAAGGTGTGCATAAAACCCATAATTTAGCTGCTGTAGTGCGTACTTGTGATGCCATTGGTGTGAGTGATGTGCATGCTGTTTGGAAAAGTGAAGAAGCAGAGGTACGTGGCGGTAGTGCTGCAGGCAGTCAAAATTGGATTGACGTTCACAGTCATCATAAAACAGCTGACGCAATTGCTGAGCTTAAAGCTCAAGGCATGCAAGTATTAGTGACTAACTTGTCTGATACTGCCGTTGATTTTAGAGAAATTGATTACACTAAACCAACTGCGATTATTTTAGGACAAGAGAAATTTGGCGCATCAGATGTCGCCTTAGAACTCGCCGATCAAGATATCGTTATTCCTATGGTTGGCATGGTGCAATCGCTAAATGTCTCTGTTGCCTGTTCTGTGGTGCTTTATGAAGCACAACGTCAACGTGTTGCCGCTGGCATGTATGATAAGCCACGCTTAAATAATGAGCGTCGCCAACGCACCTTGTTTGAAGGTGGTCATCCGATATTTGCTGAAGCTTGTCAGCGTAAAGGACTACCTTACCCAGAAATTGATGAAGCAGGTCAAATTGTTGCTGATGAAGATTGGTGGCAAAAAATGCAAATGGACAAAAGTGCTTGGCAACATATTGATGATTAGGCACTAGAGTAAAGCTTAATGGCATTGGAAGCACTCACCAAATTATCTCAAATTCCACTCAGCACCTTCAAAGGTGTTGGGCCAAGCCTTGCTGAAAAACTCGAAAAAATTGGCTTAATATCAGTTCAAGATATTCTCTTTCATTTACCGCTTCGCTATGAAGATAAAACCCGTATCACCACAGTACGTGATCTATTAATTGGCACTTCTACCAATATCGTTGGTGAAATTACCAATAACCAAATTACCCACGGCAAACGCCGTATGATGGTGGTTACCCTCAACGATGGTACAGGCACTATTCAGCTGTGCTTCTTTAGCTTTTCTGCTAGTCAAAAGAATAGTTTAGCTATCGGCAAAACCATCCGTTGCTATGGTGAAATAAAGCGTGGTCCTCGTGGTTTTCAAATTGTACACCCAGAATACAAAGCGCTTGATGACGATAGAGTATTAACGCCCGTTGAAGAAACCTTAACGCCGGTTTACCCCACTACCGATGGTTTAAGACAAATATCACTACGCAGTTTAACTGAACAGGCACTAATCCGCTTACAACGAGGCCAAGTTGAAGAGTTACTGCCAAATAACATCTTTAATGAGCAATACTCCTTGAGTGAAGCACTTGCCATTATTCATCGACCGCCACCTGATGTTTCTGTTGAACAATTAGAGCAGGGCCGTCACCCAGCACAACAACGTTTAATCAAAGAAGAGTTACTGGCCCAAAACTTGAGTATGTTAAAGCTCAGACAAAACAGTGATGTTCATGATGCTATTGCTTTAATAGGTGATGAAAAAGTAAATCAAACTTTTCTTAAGTCACTACCTTTTTCACCGACAAACGCACAAGCTCGCGTGGTTGATGAAATCAAAACAGACCTTGCTAAGCCATTACCTATGATGCGTTTGGTACAAGGTGATGTTGGCTCAGGTAAAACGCTGGTAGCCGCTTTAGCTGCATTAACCGCGATTAGTCAGGGCTACCAAGTCGCTTTAATGGCGCCCACTGAAATATTAGCTGAGCAACACGCCATTAACTTCGCCAAGTGGTTTGAACCACTTCAGATCAACGTTGGTTGGCTTGCCGGTAAAACCAAGGCTAAAGCTAAGCGTTTAGCATTAGAGCAAATTGCCAGTGGCGAAATGCAAATGGTCATTGGTACCCATGCACTCTTTCAAGCCGATGTAGCGTTTAAAAACTTAGTGCTAGTTATTATTGATGAGCAGCATAAATTTGGTGTTCAACAACGCCTAACGCTGAGAGAAAAAGGTGTTTTCGATAATAAATATCCGCACCAGTTAATTATGACAGCAACGCCAATACCACGTACGTTATCAATGACCGCTTACGCCGACTTAGATACCTCAATTATTGACGAGCTTCCTCCGGGCAGAACACCGATTAACACTGTGGCATTGCCTGATTCTCGCCGCAGCGACGTTATCGAGCGAATTCGCCAAGGATGTGTTAATGATGGCAGACAAGCTTATTGGGTTTGTACTCTGATAGAAGAATCTGAAGTACTACAATGCCAAGCCGCTGAAGATACTGCTGTTGCACTACAAGCTCAGCTTCCTGAACTGAACATAGGTTTAGTACATGGCAGAATGAAAGCCGTTGAAAAACAGGAAATAATGGATAGCTTTAAAGCCGGTGATTTACATCTACTGATTGCGACTACAGTAATCGAAGTCGGGGTTGATGTACCCAACTCAAGTTTGATGGTGATTGAAAACCCAGAACGCCTTGGTTTAGCACAACTTCATCAATTACGTGGTCGAGTTGGCCGTGGCTCTGTCGCCTCTTTTTGCGTGCTTATGTATAAAGCACCACTATCGAAAACGGCCACTAAGCGTTTAGCGGTATTACGCGAGAGCAATGATGGCTTTGTTATAGCCGAGAAAGATCTGGAAATTCGTGGTCCAGGTGAATTGCTCGGCACAAGACAAACAGGACTAGCAGACCTTAAAATTGCCGATTTAGTTCGCGATGGTTACTTAATTCCAGAAATTAAACAACAAGCCTACTTATTATCACAACAATCGCCTGATTGCGCTCAAGCTCTGATACAGCGTTGGTTAGGTAATAAAGAACGCTACTCAAACGCCTAAAAATAGTATTTAATAGCTCAAGCTCGTTAAAAGCAGCTATGAATAGAACAAACAACTAAAAACAATAAAAGCAGCATCATTGCCTGCTACTAAATAATAGAGTTTGCTACGAATATGAAAATTACTCGCCAACATTTTATCCCATTAGGGCCTCTGCTCGCTTTTGCCTTTTATTTATTGCTTGGACAACTTGGCTTAGCTGATAAGCCTGCAATAGCTGCTGCCATTACTTTACTGACAGTAATATGGTGGGTAACTGAAGCTATCCCAATCCCGGCAACATCATTAGTCCCTTTTGCTTTACTGCCGTTATTTGGCATTGTTGATCATAAGACTGTCGCCTCCTCGTTAGGCAGTCATGTTATTTTATTACTCATGGGCGCGTTTATGCTCTCAACGGCGCTAGTGAAAAGCGGTGCACATGAACGTATGGCAGTATATATGGTGCGCCTTGTAGGTGTTTCTAGTGGCAGACGCCTAGTGTTTGGTTTTATGTTAGCGACCGCCATTTTGAGTATGTGGATATCCAATACCGCGTCGACCTTAATCATGTTACCTATTGCGCTGGCGATTTTAAGTCATGTAGATAATAGAAAACTTAAGGTCGCACTTATCTTGGGTATTGCTTACTCCGCCTCTGTTGGTGGTATTGGTACGCCAATTGGTACACCGCCAAATGTTATCTTTATGGGTATCTACGAAGAAACCACCGGCAGCGAGTATGGTTTTTTACAGTGGATGAAAATAGGTGTGCCTGTGGTACTTATTTCTATTCCGCTAATGGCCTTATGGTTAACTCGCTCAATTAAACTCGAAGATAAAATTCAATTACCATCTCTGCCTGCATGGCGAGCTGAAGAAAAGCGCACCTTAATTATCTTCGGTTTAACAGCGTTAGCTTGGATTACTCGAGGTGCACCATTTGGTGGTTGGAGTGAGTTATTTGATGTGTCGATTGCCGGTGATAGCACAGTGGCTCTTGCCGCTGTTGTTATCATGTTTATGACGCCTAACGGTAAGGGTGGCCGCATTCTTGATTGGGACACCGCCAAAGAAATTCCTTGGGGTATGTTACTGCTTTTCGCGGGCGGTATCGCTATCGCCAAAGGTTTTAGTGCATCAGGCTTAAGCGTGATGCTAGGTGATTGGTTATCTTCATTAGCAAATTTACCTATGATCGCCATGGTGCTCACTATTTGTTTAGTGGTGACCTATGTAACCGAGATAACCAGTAACACTGCAACAGCGACTTTATTGATGCCTATTTTAGCGATAGTCGGTGTCAGCTCAGGAGTTGATCCGGCTATATTTATGATCCCTGCCGCTATGGCTGCCAGTTGTGCTTTTATGTTACCTGTCGCCACGGCGCCAAACGCAATTGCTTATGGTACTGGTGAAATTGCCATTAAAGATATGGTTATTGAAGGGGCGCTATTAAGCTTTTTAGTGTCTTGTATTGTCGCCATAGTGACTTATAGTTTACTTCATTAATTAATATTTATTTCCTCGTTTAGCCATATGGCATAATTTTTTCAAACGACTAAAGTTAAAGAGTATGACGATTAATTTGGGGGCATCATGAGATTTATTAGGCTATCTGCATTATCTATGATGCTCACTCTGTTAAGTTATTTCGCAACGAATGAAATAACTTACGCGGAATCGTTTGATGAAAGCCTTGCCATTCATTACTCTTCCCAGGGGAAGCAGTATACAACCCAAGGTATTAAGACTCCTCAAGGCTATCGTTTTAATGAAAGCTCTGACAAGGTACTCAATTTAGCCACCTTAAATTGGCCTCCTTACATTAGTGAAGCAGTGTGCAATAAGGGTTGGGTTTTTCAATTTACCGTTGCTTTACTGGTAAGTAAGGGTTATCAAGTCAACATACATTTTTATCCTTGGGCGAGATCGGTAATGCTCGTTGAAAAAGGCCAGATGGATATTCTTTTTCCTGAGTATTTTATCGAAAGTTCAGCGCCTTCCGATGCGATAAAAGGTAAGAAGCGACAAGAGCTGTTAGTACTGTCAAATAAGTTTGCTGGTGGCGAATTATCTTTGTTAAAGCGACAAGACTATGAATTTTCTTTAAAGCCTGACTTAAGTAATTTAAAAGGCAAGATAATTGGCGTAGTTCGCGGTTATCAAAATACTCCTGAGTTTGATGCCATGATGGACTCAAAACAGTTCGCAGTTGTTGAAGCGGTAGATGAACTACAACTAGTAAAATTATTAGTCGCTAAACGTGTAGATTTAATTGTTGGTGATCCGAAAGTTGTCACTTACAGCGTGAATTACTCAAGTTTGTCAAATCGCAATAAACAAGCGCTACTTAATAACATTAAAGTGGTTTCGCCAGCCTTAAAATATAATCATTTATATTATGCAATAAGTAATAAATATCCACACTGGGGTCAATTACTTGAGGATTTAAATTTAGCCTTATTAGAGTTTCAACAGAGTGGTGAAACCGCTCGCTTTATTGAAGTGGGTAGTGGCTGTACTCTGGACTTTTAAGACCATTAAAAAGGCAGCTTTTAGCTGCCTTTATCATCTGGTTTTATAAAAAGCTTAGTGAGCTTCATCCCAATTATTACCAATGCCTGCTTCTGCAATTAATGGCACACTCAATTCAACTGCATCATTCATTAATTCGACTAATTTGGCGGTGGTCTCTTCGACGATGTCTTGATGAATTTCAAAGATTAATTCATCGTGAACTTGCATAGTCATTTTGATGCGCTCATCGTTTTGCTCAAGCAACCAAGTATCAACCGCTAGCATAGCCTTTTTGATGATATCAGCTGCCGTGCCCTGCATTGGCGCATTAATCGCAGCACGTTCAGCCGCTTTTTTACGCATGCCGTTTTTCGCATTAATATCTGGTAAAAATAAACGGCGTCCATATAAGGTTTCAACATACCCTTGCTCGCTCGCTTGCTGGCGAGTATCTTCCATATAGGTTAAAACACCAGGATAACGCTGGAAGTATTTATCTTGATATTCTTGTGCCTGTTGGCGACCAATATTTAATTGCTTCGCTAAACCAAAGGCCGACATACCATAAATTAAGCCAAAGTTAATGGCTTTAGCACTACGGCGTTGATCGGTGGTCACTTCATCCAACTCAACAGCAAAAATCTCAGCTGCAGTCGCGCGATGAATATCTTTACCTTCACTAAAAGCGGTAACTAAACCTTTATCGTCTGATAAATGCGCCATAATACGTAATTCAATTTGCGAGTAATCGATAGCAACAATTTTATGATCTTTCGGGGCAATGAAAGCCTGACGAATCTTACGACCTTGCTCACTACGGATTGGAATATTCTGTAAGTTTGGATCCGTTGAAGATAGTCGCCCGGTAGCTGTTACCGCTTGATGATAAGAAGTATGTAAACGCTCTGTTTTTTCACTTACCATTAAGGGTAATTTATCGGTGTAAGTCGATTTAAGCTTACTCAAACCACGGTTTTCAAGAATGATTTTAGGTAATGGATAATCAAGTGCTAATTCTTGTAATACTTCTTCCGCTGTAGATGGTGCACCTTTTGGCGTCTTTTTGATGACCGGAATCTTCAGCTCTTCAAAAAGAATCTGCTGTAATTGCTTAGGTGAGGCAAGGTTAAAGCTTTTACCTGCAAGGTTATGCGCTTCAATTTCTAATTCGGCTAAACGCTGGCCCAAAGTCTGGCTTTGCTCAGCTAAAATATCACTATCGATTAATACACCAGTTTGCTCCATGCGGGCAAGTACCGGTAGTAATGGCATCTCAATGTCATTAAAAACAGCTAATTGCGGCGCTGATTGTGATAAAGCAGGGAAAATTGCCTGATGCAATCGCAAAGTAATATCCGCATCTTCAGCGGCATAATGGCCGGCTTTATCTATATCAATTTGGTTAAAGGTCAGCTGTTTTGCGCCTTTGCCTGCAATGTCTTCAAATTTAGTGGTTTTATAATCAAGGTATTTGAGTGCTAACGCATCCATATTATGGCGTGTTGCGACACTGTTATAACAATAAGACTCAATCATGGTGTCGAATTCTACACCCTGTAAAGCAATATCATAATGACTTAACACATTGGCATCATACTTAAGGTTTTGACCTACTTTTTTAACCTCTGTACTCTCTAACAATGGCTTAAGTTGTGCTAGCACCCAATCACGGTCAAGTTGCTCTGGTGCATCGAGATAGTCATGAGTTAGTGGCACATAGGCGGCTTTACCTGCTTCAACAGCAAAAGAAAGCCCGACTAATTCAGCTTTCATGTAATCAATACTGGTGGTTTCAGTATCAAAAGCAAAAGCATCACTCGCGGTTAATTTTTCAAGCCACTTACTGAACAGTGTTTTATCAAAAATAATATCGTATTCAATCGATTCAACGTCTACTGAATTCACTTCTGCTTGTTCGTCTGCTGAACTTGCTGACTTGCTTGATGGTTTATTGGCTGTAGCCGGAGAAGAATCACCGCCATTACCTAAATCAGCGAGTAAGCGTTTTAATTCAAATTTTTGGTAAAGCTTAGTTAATGCTTCAACATCTGGTTCATTGGCTGATAATTCACCTGCTGTTTGCTCGAGTTCAACATCACACTTTATGGTAGCCAGTTGATAAGATAAAGGCAGTTGCTCTAGCGCATCACGCAAGTTTTCACCAATTTTACCTTTTACTTTATCGGCGTTTGCAATCACTTCGTCGAGGGTGCCGTGTTCAGTTAACCACTTCACGGCTGTTTTAGGACCACATTTAACAACGCCTGGGATGTTATCAACTTTATCGCCCATTAGAGCAAGATAGTCGATGATTTGATCAGGACGAACGCCAAACTTTTCACTAACGCCAGCAACATCCATCTCAACATCTGTCATGGTATTAATTAAGCGTACATGCGGCGTTACCAACTGAGCCATATCTTTATCGCCAGTTGATATAACTGTCTCTATACCTAACTCATCAGCTTGCTTTGCTAGGGTACCAATAACATCATCAGCTTCAACTCCCGGAACTACTAATAACGGCAATCCCATCGCAGCAATAATTTCGTGTAATGGCGCAATTTGGCTGCGCAAATCATCCGGCATTGGTGGACGGTTGGCTTTATATTCTGGATACATGTCATTACGAAAAGTTTTACCTTTAGCATCGAAAATGGCAATAATATTGCCATTTGGGTAGTCCTTTTTCAGACTACGCAACATGTTTAACACACCCGTAATTGCTCCTGTCGGTTGGCCATCGGCCGTTGAGAGTGCTTGTAAATATGGAACATGATAAGCACGAAATAAGTACGAAGAACCATCAACTAAAATCAATGGAGTTTGCGTGCTATTAGCAGCATTGGTAGATGCAGAAGTTGTCATAAGGAATATACGAAGTGACTAAAATAAGCTAAAGGTGGCTAAGCATGCCATAAAGTGCAGAAAGGCTCCACTTTATCAGTGTGCTTAATTGCTTAGATCCAAGATCCTCTTGTGGATAACCTTGTGATCAAGTACGAAAAATAGCCAGAGGATTGCATGAAGCAAAACTGGCCTGATGAAAATACTAGTTTGATTTCATTGAAAAAAGCAGAGTACTAAAGCCTTTTAATACGCAATGTTTTCATTTTTATATTTTGTGGATAATTTAATTTACACGTTATTCATTAGCTGTACGAAAAATCAACTAGAGAAAAATAACGAGGTAAGAGATTATCAGAATTCACCGTGATTACCAGAGCATTATTAAACTTTTTTTACAGATTAGTGACACTTTAAAAGAACAAAAAAACATAAGCGAGTCACAGCAACACCTAGCAACAGATTGACCAGTAAAATTTTTTTTTATGAAGTTATTTATGAAAGCTTTCAAAAAAAATAACGATAAATATTTCCATAAAATTGCAAATATTTATCGATATCAAAACAAGCCTACAAGATCACTCGTGTATTTGCGTTAACTTTCTTACAGAGAAGAAGCGATAAAGCACAGGTAATACGAATAAAGTCAGTAGCGTGGCGCTTGCTAAGCCTCCAACAATAACGGTTGCTAGCGGCTTTTGTATTTCCGCCCCAACACCTGTTGACATCAGCATTGGTAATAAGCCTAGCAAAGAAGTGAGAGCAGTCATTAACACAGGTCTTAGTCGTGCTATTGCGCCATCAAAGATAGCTTTATCTATCACAGCCCCCGTTAAGCTAGTTTTATCTAACGCCAGCTTAACCTCGTTATTTATACTTTCAACCATCACCACACCATTTAACACTGCAACACCAAAAAGTGTAATAAAGCCCACCGAGCTTGGTACCGATAAATACTGTTGCGAGATATACAAAGCGGCAATACCACCAATCGTTGCCAGTGGTACATTGAGTAAAATCAGCAGTGCTTGCCCTACAGAGTTAAAAGCAAAATAAAGTAATAAAGCAATCAACGCCAATGACAGTGGTACAACTAACATCAAACGTTGCTGTGCCCTTTGCTGAGATTCAAACTGCCCGCCAATTTGTACACTATAACCGCTTGGTAGTTCAACTTGTTGAGCAATAGCTTGTCGAATTTCTGCAACAACACTGCCCATATCTCGACCCTTAACGTTGGCTTGAATTACCACTCGCCTTTGTACATCATCACGTCTAACCTGAGGAGGTCCTGATTCAATGGCAATTTCAGCAATGTCAGCTAAACGTAGCCAAGCGCCATTTGATGCTAATACTCGAAGTTCACTTATTGCGGCAATATCTTGTCGAAATGCTTTAGCCAAACGCACATAAATATCATAACGTTCATTACCATTTATTATTTGACCTGCCGCGCGACCACCTAGACCATCACTAACGACATTCATCACATCCGCTACCGATAAACCATAGCGAGAAAGTTGTCGACGTTTAGGCTTGATCACCAGTTGCGACTCACCAGAAATTTGCTCCATGGCGACATCTTTTGCGCCATTTACTCCCTGTACTGCCAATACTATTTGTTGCCCCTTCTCTGCAAGTACAGCTAAATCGCTACCAAACAATTTAATAGCCAATTGCGCTTTTACCCCTGAAAGTAATTCATCAACTCGGGTGGCAATAGGTTGAGAGAAATTAAACAATAGACCAGGATACTGCGCTAGCTTTTCAGCCATTTGTGCTTGTAAATCATTACGATTATTAGCACTTACCCACTGACTCACTGGCTGTAATCCTAAGTAAATTTCTATATTATTAACTGGCTCAGGATCCCCACCAATCTCTGGGCGACCTACTCTACTCAGGGCATAAGTCACTTCAGGAAAGCTTAATAATAGTTTTTCTAATTTAGGGGCAACCGATAATGCAGTATCTAGACTAGCCGAAGGTGCTAAAGTAACCCGTAAATTAATTGTGCCTTCTTCTAACTCTGGTACAAACTCTGTGCCTAGCTGAGGTAGCAGTAGCATAGCGAAGGTCATCAAAGATAACGCAAAGCCAACCATAGTTTTTTTCCAAACTAGCGCTTTAGACAAAGAGGTTTTATATAGCGCCAATAGCGGCTTTAAAACAGAACTTTCTCTTACCCTAACGCCATGTTTAAACAATATACTGGCCAATGCTGGAACAATGATAATTGCCACAGTTAAGGCCGCTAACATAGCCAACATAATACTAATTGCCATCGGTTGAAATAACTTGGCTTCAACACCTTCAAAACTAAATAGCGGCATAAATACCACTAATATAATGAATGTTGCAAAAAATATAGGTCTAACAACCGACTGAGCAGCTTGAGTAATCGTGCTTTGAATTTGCTTTGCTGTTAACTTCTGCAGCGTGCGAGTTTGCACTTGTGCTAAATGTTTAAAAATATTTTCAACCATGACCACAGCGCCATCAACTAGCATGCCAATAGCAACAGCTAAGCCACCTAACGACATTAAGTTTGCTGACAGACCCAACCATGTCATCACTAAAAGCGCTAAGCCAATAGCGATTGGGATAGAGATCAGTACTAAGAAGGTTGCCGATAAGTTCATTAAAAACAACGCTAAAATGATGATTATCAGCACAAAAGCGATTAACAGAGCATCTACAACCGTGGTAACTGCTTGTTCAATTAGCTCTGCTTGGTCATATAAAACAACAAACTTAACCCCTTCAGGAAGCGCCTGATTGATCATCGCTTCTCTTGCGTTAATACCATCAATGGTGGTTTTAGTGTTCGCTCCCATGCGTTTCAAAATAATGCCGGTAACCACTTCACCAACACTTTGAATATTCCCTTGGTCATCACGGTTAGACATAGTGACCGCACCTTGGCGAATCTCACTACCTAGGCGTACTGTGGCAACATCACCAACAGTTACCACAACACCATCAATAGTTTTTAACGGTACTTGGGCAATTTGAAGCAAAGCATTTTCACCTGATGCTAACCAACCCATACCACGAATGACAAGCTGCTCTTGACCACGGTCTAAGTACCAACCACCGGCGTTTTGGTTATTTTGTTCAATTGCCTCAATAACCTGCTGTTGATTTAACTTATAAGCTAATAATTTGTTAGGCTCGATATTGACCTGATATTGTTTAACTTCACCACCAAACGATAATACTTCAGTGACACCATCAATTGGCATCAGCATCAATTTGACTAGCCAATCATTAAGACTACGCAGCGTCATGATATCTATATCATAGCCGTCTTCTGTTGTTAGTAAGTACTGATATACCTGACCTAAACCAGAAGTGTTTGGGCCTATTTCGGGTGCACCTATTCCTTGAGGGATCAGCTCTTTCGCCGCTTGCAGGCGTTCAAAAACTAACTGTCGAGCAAAATAGATATCGGTACCTTCCTTAAACACCACCGTTATGCCTGAAAGTCCGGTTTTAGAAATTGAACGTACTTGTTCAACATCAGGCAAGGCATACATTACCGCTTCGATAGGAAAAGTAATTAATTGCTCAACTTCTTCTGCCGCCAAACCGGGCGCTTCAGTATTGATAACCACTTGTACATTAGTTACATCAGGAAAGGCATCAAGGTTTAGCTTAGGAAGTACCATAACGCTACTGACAATAAGGGTTAACAAGGCGATGACCACCAATAATTTATTACTGATAGCCCATTCAATTAAACGATTTAACATGGAAATACTCGCAAATTTAGTGATTATGGGCGTCAAAGCCGCTTTTAGCGCCTTGTGAAGCAATGAAGAAAGCACCTGTCATAGCAACGTGGCTATTTGCTGCTATACCGGTAACTTCTCGCCAACTTAACCACTGCTTTGTTTCCGGTGAAAACACCCTAAATACAGCACCTAGCTGCACTTCCTGAGCAACAAAGGTTATTGGCATTGCTGAATGTTCACCATGAACATGTGATATTTCCATTTCCGCTATTTCTTCATGGCTATCCTCAGATTCATCCCCATGACCACTTTCTTCATGTTTATGGTTATGGTTTGCCATTTTCGCTTCTTCATTATGAGTATGTTCTTCAACTTTATACTTTCCTACCTCTTGGCTATTCTCTGCCCCATAGACATGAACGCCTTCTTCAATACCTTTTTCATGGCTATGAATTTCCGTTTTAGCCACATCTTGTGCTTGATTAGCTGTATCGCTCTTACGGTATACTATCCAATCGCCATCACTTGATCGCAATAGTGCCGTTTCAGGTACAACCAATACAGGTTTTGGCGTCAATAAAGAAAAATATACATCAACAAATAAGCCCGGGTGTAATTGGTGATTAGTGTTTTTTACCTTTAAACGTACAACTCGCGTACGTGTTTTAGGGTCAATCGTGTGTGCTTGTTGAATAACTTGCGCCTGATAACTACTACTTTCACCGCTCTGACTTGCTGTCAGTATCACTTGGGCCTTAGTGCCCTTAGAAAGTGGCAGACTATTATTGGCAGCTAACCTTGCTTCAACCCATAGTTCACTTTCATCCGTCAACACCATAATACTATCGCCAGCACTTACTCGTTGGCCTTGTTGAAAATCATCTGAAAGTACAGAACCAGAGCGCTCTGCTTTTAAAGTATATTCGCCTAAAGCTGAACTATTATCTTGCGCTATCAACTCAATTGCCTGTTTAGATAAACCGTAAGCTTTTAAACGACTAAAAGCGGCGATGTAATCTGTTTCAGCTGAAAGTCGTTGGCTTTCACTGATCACATCTTTGCTTACGCTTCGTGCACGCTGCCAGTCAGCATAAGCAATTCTATATTTAGCTTGAGCTTGAGCAACATCTTCACTAAACAAGGTCACTAATGCTTGTCCTTGCTCTACATGCTCACCCAATATGGCATGACGGCGAACAATAACAGACTCAACGCGTGGCGAAACAACATAACTGGTATAGCCATTTGCTTGCACTTCTCCTGGCGCATAAAGGCGCTTATCCATATATTTTGCTGTTATTTGGCCTACTTGAATATCTGCCATTTGCATTTGTTTAGCGCTAAAGCTCAATAATTGAGTTTCATCACTGTGGTTATCTGTCTGTGAGGTTTGAGTAGCGTTTATCTGGGTAAAAATTACTGGCAAGAATACAGCAGCCAGCAAGCTGAATGATTTAATAAAATTCATAAAGATCTCGTTTAATATTTTAAAGTCGCGAAATAATTCGCATGGGATACATTAAAAATTAAACGATGGGTGGGCGCAGATCTGGACTAACGGCTAGGGAATTAAAAACCTTAGTTCTATCTAGTACTTGTTTTGCAGCCTCTATTGGCAAGTGAACTTTTGAAGAAAGCTCAAGGTACACTAGATTACTATGATGACAATGATTTGCATGACAGTCAGGATGATCGGCATCATCATTGTGCTGCTCGTTATCTTGGTGGCTATGATGGCTGTTTTCTTGTACTGAACTTACATGTGAATGTTGATAAGGTTCTTGATGTGAGGTTTTTCCAGCCGCGATCGCACTAATTGATTGCATAGCAATCAAGATAACCGTGAGATAACAGACAAGAATTCGCACAAATAAAACCTACAATGCAGTGGAAGAATGCTCAAAGAGCAAACCATACTAACAAAGCCATCTTAATATTAACAATGCTTTCATTAAAAGCTTTGATCTATCCCAAGCACTTATTGACTGCTTTAACCAGTAAAGCTACTTTAGTAAGCTTTAGAGAACCTAGTTAAAACAACAAACTGCAATAGGTGAGTTATATTATGAAAAAAATCCTTCCACTATCTTTATTAGCGTTCGGGCTGAGCGCTGCATTTACACCAATACAGGCTGTAAACGCGAATAGCCTGCCACAATCAGTAGCACCTAAAAGTGCCAATGTTTACATTATTTCCCCTGCTGATGGTGCAACAGTGCCAGAGACATTTACCGTTAAGTTTGGCTTAAAAGATATGGGAGTTGCACCTGCAGGTGTTGAGAAAAAACATACTGGCCATCATCATTTATTAGTCGATAAAGCCTCACTGCCTGCTTTTGATATGCCAATGGGCAGTGATGTAAAACACTTTGGTGGCGGACAAACTCAAACCACTTTAACTTTGCCTAAAGGTAAACATACTTTGCAGCTGATTATGGGCGATCATCATCATATTCCACACAAACCAGCTGTTGTATCTAAAAAAATCACCATTACGGTTGAGTAATAGTTCTGTTGTAATAAAAAAGACGAGTACTAAAGGTGCTAGTACTCGTCTTTTTATATTTGAGTTAACCGTCAACAATTATAAAGTGACAAACTCTTCTGCAGAGGTAGGGTGAATTGCAATAGTATTATCAAAATCAGCTTTAGTTGCCCCCATCTTCATGGCAACAGCAAAACCTTGTAATAGCTCATCACTACCAAAACCAATACTGTGTAAACCAACCACTTTTTCATCTTTACCAGCACAAATTAACTTCATGCGTGTAGGATCACGGTGATCTTCAGTAATCGCTTGATAAAGCGCAGTAAACTGCGAGTTATATACGGTGATGTTATCTTCACCATATTCACTTATGGCCTCTGCTTCAGTTAAGCCCACCGTGCCGATCACTGGATGACTAAACACTACTGTAGCAATACCTGAGTAATCTAAATGTAAGTCAGGCTTATTGTTAAATAAGCGTTCACATAATCGACGCCCTGCTGCAACGGCAACCGGTGTTAACTGAGCACGTCCAGTATTATCACCAACCGCATAAATGCCTTCTACATTAGTATTTTGGAATTTATCTGTGTTGATGAAACCACGGTCATTTAATTCAACGCCAGCAAGCTCGAGGTTAATATTATCAATTGCAGGCTCTCGACCAATTGCCCAAACGAGCTTTTCAACCGGACCTATGGTGTTGCCATTAGTTAAGTGCACCATTAACGTGCCATCCGCTAACTTTTCAATACGCTCAGGGGTACTATGGTTATGCAAGCTTGGTCCATGTTTGGCCATCTGCTCAACTAAGGTGTCACTCAAAATATCGTCAAAACCACGTAATGGTTTTTCTTTGCGTACTAACAGATGAGATTGTGTACCTAAGGCATGAAAAACACCCGCTAACTCAACGGCGATATAACCGGCACCAACAACTGCAACACTTTTTGGCTGCTCTGTTAGAGCAAAAAACCCATCAGAATCGATACCAAACTCAGCCCCTTCAATACTAGGAATTGATGGTCTGCCACCTGTAGCAATGGTGATGTGATCAGCCGTAATGAGTTCACCATTAACTTCAACGGTATTTTTATCAACAAACTTAGCAAAGCCATTAATAACGGTTACGTCATTTGCATCAAAGCCGCGTTGATAAGCTGCATGAATACGCTCAATGTAGGCTTCACGATTCGCCACCAATTTTGCCCAGTCAAATTGACTTTCGCCTTTAGTGAGGAACTGTTCAAAACCATAGTCGTGCGCATACTTTATCGCATCAGAAATTTGTCCTGCGTACCACATAGCCTTTTTAGGTACACAGCCAACGTTGACACAAGTGCCACCAATATACTTTGCTTCAATAACGGCAGCTTTCTTGCCTAATTTAGCTGCTCGATTAGCAGAGGCAATGCCACCACTACCACCACCAATGGCAAGATAATCAAAGTGTTGTGTCATAGTAATTAATCCTAAAGTGTCTTTTCTATAAATATGGTTATCAATGTGTAGGTATTCAAGAGGTTGTTACAAACTAACAACTATTTTGTTGTGATATAAGTTTGTTTACTTGAAAGCAACCGGTCAGATACTGCTTGTGCTGAAATAGGCTTAGAGTATAAATACCCTTGAATATAATGACACTTTTTCTCTGATAAATACTGTAATTGCTCAATAGTCTCAACACCTTCTGCAATGCAATGCATACTCAAGCGCTTCGCTAAAACTAGCGTGGTATCTACAATGGCTTCATCTGCTTCACTTTTGCCAATGCCTGAAACAAAACTACGATCTATTTTAATCACGTCCAATGGTAGTTTTTTTAAATAGGACAAGGAAGAGTAACCCGTGCCAAAATCGTCTAGCGAAAGTTTTACTCCTTGCCTAGAAAGCGCACACATAGTATTAATTGACTTTTCAGGTTCAGAAATTAAAGCACTTTCAGTAACTTCAATCCTTAAGGCACTCGCGGGTAAATCAAACGCTGTTAATAACTCTTCAACATAGCCGGCAAAGAATTCTTTAGCAAAATGCTGAACAGCTAAATTAACAGATAAACACAAGTCTGGATTGGTCAAGCGCCATTGCTTTAATTGTTTAAAGCCTTGCTCAAGCGCCATTTCAGTTATAGGGATAATAAGCCCTAATTCTTCTGCCAATGGGATAAAGTCACCAGGCATAATAAGACCTTCAGGTGAATCCCATCGCATAAGCACTTCAAAGCCAACAATTTCACCTTTAATAGAGTTTATAATAGGTTGGTAATAGTTAATAAACTCTTGGTTAAGAACGGCTTGTTTAAGTTTTGATTCATTACCCAAACGAGCCTGAGCTTCAATGTTCATTTGTGATGTGAAAAACTGGAAGTTATTTCTCCCAAGTTGCTTGGCATGGTACATAGCCACATCGGCATTGCGTAACAATTGGTCAGAGTCATCTGCATCGCTTGGATATAAAGCAATACCAATGCTTGCGCCAACACTAACAACATTACTTTTTAACTTAGCAGGCTCACCAATTGCTTCAATAATCTTTTGCGCCACATGCCCAAGTTGATTGCTATTTGAAAAAGACTCAAGCAACACCACAAACTCATCACCACCTATTCGAGCGACTGTATCATCAGAGCGTAAAGCTTTAGTTAATCGATGTGTCAGCTCTTTTAACAATAAGTCACCATAGTCATGCCCCAACGAATCATTGACTTGTTTAAACCTGTCTAAATCAATAAAAAATAATGCAATAGGTTCATCTACTCGGTTCGCGTGTTCAATGGCGTGTTCAATTCTATCAAGCAGCAATGAACGGTTTGGCAAACCAGTAAGGTGGTCGTAGTTTGCTAATAACCGCAATTCATTCTCAGCACTTTTCTGGGCACTTATGTCTGTCAGTACAAAAATGTAGTGCAGTTCATCACTTAGGGAATTTTTTCCGACGCTAATATTAACGATTACATGATATTCATTACCTCTAAGTGTGGTGATTAATTCTTCACCACGCCAGTTTTCACCATAGCTTAATGAGTTGAGTAACTCAGCATAAAAAGCTTGTCTGTCTTTATCTATACCTAAAAGATCGGCCTGAAAATCAAACTTTTCTGCCTGCCAACCAAAGACATCTCGCATTGATTGATTTACCGTTACTCTTGAAATGCTGCCGTCAATGATAAAGACCCAATCTTTGGTATGCTTAAATGCATCACCGTAAAACTGAGCACGTTCTTCATTAGCTCGAGATTCTGTAATGTTGGTATAAGATCCGGTAATTCGTATTGGCTTTTTAGAGGAATCAACCGCAACAATTTTACCTAAATCTTTATACCACAACCAATTACCATCATTAGCTCTTAAACGGTAAGTGCAAGCAAAGTTATTATCTAAATCTGCAGCATCAATAAACAGTTGCCACTTACTAATAAACCCTTGTTTATCCAGAGGGTGAATTAAATTTATATGTTCGATAAAGGGATAAAATAACGCCTCATTTTTATAGCCTAATTCAAGTGATATACGCTTACCAAACATCAAATTATCTTCTGCTTGCCAATCCCAAACCTCACTATTACTCCCTGTTAATGCTAGTTGTAGCCGGTTTTCTCGGTATTTAACTTGTTCATGTGCCTCTATGAGTAAACGCTGTTGTTTTTTACGGTAATTAAACCACATTAAGCTTAATAACATGATGAGAACCGCATAAAACATATATGCGTAAGGAGAGAGCCAAGGAGCATAGCTAACATTAAAGTTTATATAAACAGGCTTAGAGCGTAACCCCGTTGTTGGTGAGGTGGCAATTACAGCTAAGCGGTGTTTCCCTGAAGAAAGCGTAGGAAACGTTATATAGCTCTCTTTGGTTGGTGGAGAGTCAACATCTGTTTCACCAATGAGCTTATATTCAAAAATAACATG